>JAFLRM010000023.1 GCA_022511465.1 Acetatifactor sp.
CGGACAAACGGTTTTCAAGACCGCCTCGTTATGACCACTTCGATATCTCTCCAAGTGTTTGGGGCACCACCATATATCAGCGGCAAAGTTCATTCTATCAAAAAGACTGACTTATGTCAACAACTTTTTTACACAATTCACCCTAAATATGTGTAAAAGAAAAGGGGCTTCCTCGATGAAATGTCCGAACCCCCTCTCTGTCTGATAATTGTGCTTCTATTCTGAAAACTGCAATATTTCATGCAATTTTATTTCTACAAGTCTGTTATTAAAACAAGAGTCATCTTATTGTAACAATCCGTCACATATGTTCTCTTTATGTCTACAGATTTAAATCATCCAACAGAAGCTCCGCATATCTTCCGCCCAACTGCTTTAGCCCCTTTGCTATCATACTTGCATAATTTATTGCTCCCTCATATCGCAAGTGGGTGTTATCCTTGGACTCCTCCGGATGTTGGACATACTCGCCTTCCGGGAAGAACATGTGCCACTTTCGGCTGCCGGGCTCCCCCACTTTCTGAAGCGCCTCCCGACTCATGGAATAGAGATCCACCAATGGCACATCATACTTTTCTGCCGCCTGCTTCATGCCTGCCACATGGTCGCCGTGAGCACCGGCTCCCAGCGTGCCGTCCTCCTGAAAGCATCTGCGCTCTATGGGAGTGATCAGGACAGGATAGGCATTGTGATCTCTGGCTACCTTAATATAAATGCCCAGATTATCAATGAAAGTAGTGTAAGGTTCCGTGTATCTGGCAGGATCTGCCACTTTCTCGTCATTGTGTCCAAACTGGATAAAGAGAAAATCACCCTCTCCAATCCGCTCTTCAATTGCAGCCAAACGCCCTTCGTCCATAAAGCTCTTGGTGCTGCGGCCGTTTTTCGCATGGTTCTCCACACGGTAGGCTTCCTTTATAAACAGAGGAAACACCTGACCGATCCCGGTCTGCGGGTATGTAGTATAATCGTTGGTCTGCACGGTAGAGTCACCGGCCCAAAAAATAACATTCATAATTTTTTAACCTCTCAAAAAAATAACAGGGAAACCCGAAAGTCTCCCTGTTATAATATAACAACTTACTCTTTTACAGCACCTGCATTAACACCCTGCACGAAGTAATCCTGACAGAACGGATACAAGATCATGAAAGGAATGATTGCTACAATGACTGCAGCATTCTGTAAGGTGTTAGGGGACAAGGAACCATCATCTCCAGGAAGGTCACTATCCATAACCATCGCACGCAGCTTCATCTGGAAGTTAAACAGTCTGTTGTTGGTAATGTAGATCTTGAAGTTGGTGTAATCGTTCCAATAGGTCACGGCGAACATCAATCCGATAGCTGCCAGAGCCGCCTTGGAAAGGGGCAGCACGATCTTGAAAAAGATACCCATCGGGCTACAGCCATCCAGCTTTGCCGACTCATACAACGAAGCCGGAATTCCCTCGAAGAAGTTCCTCATCAAAACCAGGTTGTAGACGTTGATAGCCAACGGCAAGATTACGGACCACAAGGTATTGGTCAAATGTAAATTCATCATTACAACGTAGGTAGGGATCATACCACCGCTGAACAACATGGTGAACAAGAGCATCCAGGAGAAAAGATTACGTCCCGGCATCTCCCACTGAATCAACACGTAAGCACCCAGAGTGGATAACAGCAATCCCAGGAAGCTACCTGCCACCGTCACCACAATGGAGATCAGGAAAGGCAGATACAGGTCGGATCTGGTGACCACCATCTTGTATGCACCAAGGGTAAATCTCTGGGGCCACAGCTTCAAACCATATCCGGAAGTCGCATCAAACGAGTCCATCAATACCTTCCAAATTGGAATGAGGATGATGATCGAGATTATAATAAACAGGATTGTGTTGAATATAGCAAAGGGAGCAATTTTAGTCTTCGGCTTTACATATACAGCTTTTTTAGCATTATCTTCCATTTTTTCTCCCTCCTTTAAACGATTCCACGACCGCGGACTTTCTTGCTGGCCTTGTTACAGATCAATACAAGGATACAACCCACCACTGACCTGAACAGACCTACCGCAGTGGTATAACCGTAGTTAGCAGCGCCCGACGAGAAGGACTGTCTGTAAATGTAGGTCTGCAATACATCCGATACCTCGTATACGGACGGATTGTACATAACGAATACAGACTCGAACAGATTCATAACCTTTGCCAGATTCAGGATGAATACGGTGATGATGGTATTCGCCAGAGCGGGTAAGGTGATAAAGCGCATTCTCTGCATACGGTTCGCGCCGTCGATCTGTGCCGCCTCATAGAGGTCAGGGCTGATACCCGACAAGGTTGCCAGGAAGAGGATCGTTCCCCAACCGGTATCCTTCCAGATGTTCACCGCGTAGTAAACGCCTCTCCAGGTAGAAGGACTGGTCAGGAAGTCGATGGGCTTGCTGATCAGGTTGGCGTTCAGCAAAAGCTGGTTGATCATACCGGAGTCGGAAGCGGAGGTCAGCATCTTGAAGATGGAAGCAACCACCACCCACGACATAAAGTGGGGCAGATAGATGATCGTCTGCACGGTCTTCTTAAAGTAAATATTCCGCATCTCATGCAAGAGCAGGGAGATGATAACTGCCATAAAAGTGTTCAGGAACAACTTTATGATGGACAGTCTCAAGGTGTTCAGGAACGCAGCCATAAACTGCTTGTTGGTCAGTTTGGAAAGCGACGTGAGACCAAACATATCCACAAAATGCTTGATACCTACATAATCCGGCTGCTTACCGGAAAAATAGTCCGTAACCGCATACCGAAGGCCTGCCATAGGCAGATAGTTGAAGATGAAGACAAAGATAAAGACCGGTATAAACATGAGGTAAAAACCTCTGTAAATATAAATTCTCTGCCATACGGTCTTATTGCCGGTGTACTGGAAATCCAACTCACCGTTCTTGCGCTTTCTCTCCGCCGCATTCTTGTTTACGTCCAGGAAACAGCCGGCAATCCCGACAAGCGTACCGACAACGATAATGACGGTAGCGAGACCGGCTTGCATTTCCGGTCCGTTATGCAGGCTCATGATATTCGCATATGTCACCCCATAGATTACGGCAGCTGCCACTGTCGTAATAATGGAGAATTTTTCGTATTTAATTGCACAAAGGATTGCAGACGCCACTAACAGGAGCATAAAGAGATACCAGAGCAGCGGCTGCTCATAATTCATAAAGCCATAAGCAGGAGTGAACTTCTTTATGGCATCAGTACTCTGAATTACAGGAAAAAAACCTCCGACAAAAGAGATCACCGCACCTGCGATCGCAATGGGATACAGGTTCTTCTGCGGCTTCACCACAGCCCTCCCACACTCAGGACAGCGAGTTGCCTTTTTCGGTATTTCAGCATTACAAGATTTACACAGCATAGGCAATACCTTCTCTCATTTTTGTTTTGTTTCGGTGAACAGCTTCAAAATTTACGTTTTGAAAAGTTATGACCGAACAATACCGGGGATAACCCCCGATATTGTCTTCGGTCATAAGCAAGATTCGTTCAGATCAGCAACCGTGATTTAGTTGCACTCAGCCAGAATCTGGGTAACGATATCGTCAGTCAGTGACTTGTACTCGTCAATAGCCTCCTGAGGAGTCTTGGAGCCCTGAGTAACCTCGGAGATCAGTCTGGACTTCTCTGTCCACAGGGAAGCAGTGTAGTTCAGATAGGTCTCGCTGGTGCAGATACCAGGTGCAGGACTGGAGTTCTCATTGAACAGGTTGAACGCCTCGTCAATAACCACATCCTGAGGAGTATAAGGATCAACACCTGAGAAGTTGCCCAGCTTCAGGTTTGCTTCGAACAGATTCTTGGTAGTCTTGGACTCCTTCTCGGTTCCGGCGGTAGCCTGAGTAGCAAGGCCACTGATGGTCTGACCGTCTGCATTCCACTCATAGTGAACGCCCTCAACACCATACTGCCACAACATCTGTACATCGCCGCCATCCAGGATGGGATCGATGAAATACTGGAATACTCCCTCAGGGTTTTTGCAGGAAGTGGTGATGGCGATCATGGGAGACAGTCTCTCCATGTAGCTGCCCAGCTCTGCGATGGGAGGAAGATTCCAAACCTCGTCATCCAGATTGTTCTTAGCCAGATTGCTCTTGATGGTGTAAGCCCAGGAACCTGCCCAGTAGGTGAACACACCTGTGGTGTCGTCGTAGAACTTGTTACGAACGTCAGCGGTGGAAGGCTTCTCAAGGATGGATGCCTCCAAAACGCCGTTCGAATAACCCCAGTTCAGTCTCTCCAGAGCACCGAGCATTGCAGGCTCTGTGAAACCGTCAACCCAAGTGCCGTCAGCCTTCTGGTAGATATCGGGATATGCATCCTGATAGAACTCAGGCAGATAGTTGGTGTAAGGAGCCTCGCTGTCATTCACAAGACCAGCAGCCAGAACAGGTGCCTTGCCGCCGTTTTTCTCCTTCATAGCCAACAGGAAATCCTGATACTCAGCCCAGTTCTTGGGAAGAGCTGCTGCGGAGTCGTAACCTGCGTTCTTTGCCCAAGTAGCCTTCACGTATGTAATACATCCGTTACCACGTGCAGGATACATAGCATAGATGCCCTTCTGGCCGTCAGGACCTTCGGTGTACCATCCGTCGATAACCTGAGCAGCAACGCTGGTCAGTCTGCCGGAATTAGCAATCTCAGAATTCAGCCATGCATCGGTCATGTTCCACAGGTTGCCCTGCTTTGCATAAGATGCATAGTAGTTAGCAGGAAGAAGCACTACATCAGCGAGGGTGCTCGCATCGTTGAATGCGATACCTACCTGCTCACCATAGGTGGAGTGATCAGGGCGGGTCCATTTTACATCAATGCCCAGTGCCTCGTTCAGTGCAGAATAGAACTCCTCTGCATAGTTGTCACCCTCTTTGAACACGGTGCCGTCCCACATAACAGTGATGCTGTCCGGCTTAACAACCTCAGCGGGTGCCGCATCGGATGTCGGAGTACCAGACTCTGCAGGAGTGGTACTCGGGGTGGTCTCACCAGTACCTGCATCGTTGCCGCAGGCTGCCAGAGAGAACACCATGCTTCCTACAAGAAGGGAAGCAATGATCTTGTTCATGTTTTTCATAACAAAACATCCTCCTTAAAACATGTGTGTTTACAGGCATTTCTGCCTGTGCCGCAGACTTTCTTCGCTATCTACAGCAACTTCATTTTATCATATATTCGGCAATATAACAAGCATTATTTTTAAGTTATTTCTTTTTGGGGAAGTTTTTTTGTGCAACTTGCTCTATTTTGAGAGAATTTCATGTATCTTCTGACCTACTCTTTTCACCCGCCCACCGTCATAGTGCTGTGCTCTGCCAAATATTCTTCCACCTTCTGGGTGACCAGTACCTCGCGGATGTATTCCTCCCCATATTTTTGCACAAACTCTGTCGAGGATCCGTAATTATAGGTCTCCGCCAGCTTCGCCACGCCTTCACTGAATTCCGCATCCGTCATCTCCATGCCAAGCTCCCTATAGATCGTGACGGCCGCATAAATTCTCTCCAGCTCTATCCTGGCATACTCATAGGCCTTTTCGTGGAACTCTTCGTCCGTCATCCCCTGTTTCTCCTGCATGTACTGGTCGTAAGTGTAGCTGTAATAGGTAGCATAATATTCATAAGTAGCTCTCTGAGCAGCGTAATAATTCTCCGCGTTCTCCTCCAGAATGTCCGCCGGAAGCTCTCCAAAGACACAGTTTGCCAAAACCGCATCCCACAAGCCATCCATATATTCCTTCTTCTGCTGCTCTAAGGCCTCCTCCTCCAACTGTTTAAACAGATAGTCTTTATACTTTTCCGCATCTTTGTATTTCCCGTTCGTCAGAGCGGCGACCAGTTCATCTCCCCATTCCAGAGTTTCGCTCTCCCCATAGATATAGTTGATCGTCACGTGGAAGGTGACCTCTTTTCCCAAAAGTTCTGTAAAATCAGTATCCTCCCCAAAGGTACAGTCCAGATCATAGGTGTTGCCCGGCTTCAGCCCTGCCATCTGTGCATCCAGGCTTTCCTCAATCTGTCCGGAGCCCACCACATAGGTAAGACCCATTCCGGAGAGCTGAGGCCAGTTTTCGCCATCTACCGTGGTGGTAAAATTCATGTTGATGGTGTCACCCATTGCCACCGGACGATCCCCGATCATCTCTGTCTGTGCGTAAAGATAGTTGTAAGTTTCCACAGTGTGATCCATTGCCTCCTGCAGCATCTTTTGGGAGACAACAGCATCCGAGACCGGAATACTTAGGTCTGTGTACTGTCCCAAAGTGACATAGGACGAATAATCTGCCAATTCTGTAGTCTGGGTGAGCTGCTCCACCGGTTCCTTCCCCGCCTGCCCGTTCCCACAGGCTGTCATCGACATTGCCATGGCGGCACAAACGGATATTATCAATAATGATTTTCTGTTCATCTCTCGCGGGATGTTTTGTATACACCCCTTCCTCCTTTTTATTTTATGAGATCATTTTAAACATTATAACAACTTTTCCTTTAATACAAGTTTTTTCATCTCTTTTCACCAAAAAAACACAGTTGGTACCATCTCTTATCCCAGAAACGCTTCCGCCACCTTTATATCCTCGGGTGTGGTGATCTTGATATTTTGATAGGAACCGGGTACCAGTTTCACCTTTACATCCGTAAAAAGCTCTACCACACTGGCATCATCCGTGACTGCGATCTCCTGCCGCCTTAGATTCTCTTTCTCCGCGGACAACTTTCGATAAGCGTCCACGATCAGCCTTGTGTCGAAAACTTGAGGCGTCTGTATACTCCACAGAAACCTTCTGTCCGGTGTGGAGACCGCAAAACCATCCCCGTCCGCTAGTTTAATGGTATCCTTGGAGGGAACCGCAGTCACACAGGCATGATATTTCCCGACCGCCTCATAGGTATCCTGCAGGATCTTCTCCGTCAAAAAGGGACGCGCACCGTCGTGGATGAACACATATCCATCCTGATCCGGCGCTTCTTCATCCCCGATAAGGCACATGGCATTCAGCACAGATTCCCAGCGCTCTGTGCCGCCCGCGATCACGGCATTCACCTTGTGAAAGTCATATTTTTTCACAATCTCCTCCCGCACATACTCTATATCGCCTGCTCCGGTCACCAAGATGCAGTCGTCAATGATCCGGGACTGCTCCACTGCCTGCAGCGAATACCAGATCAGGGGCTTTCCGTTTAGCAGCATAAACTGCTTTGCCACCTTACTCTGCATGCGGCTGCCGCTGCCCGCCGCCAGAATGACGGCCGTACGTCTCTCTTTCTCCATCTATCCGTCTTCCTTTTATCCCAGTTTCAGATTGGGTATCGCATTCAGATCACTGCCGCTGCGGACACCCTTTTTGTATTCATAGTAGCCCGCTGCCCCAATCATCGCCGCATTGTCCGTACAAAGAATGGGCGATGGGTGATAGAAGCTTATCTGTCTGCGGGCACATTCCTTCTCAAAGGCTTCCCTCAGGGAGGAATTGGAGGCCACGCCTCCCGCTATGGCAAACTTGCCGCAGCCGTACTCTGCCACCGCCCGCAGGGAATGTTCCACCAGCACGTCCACCACCGCTTTCTGAAAGGAAGCCGCCACATCCGCCGCGTTCACTTCCTCCCCTTTCATCTTACAGGCATTTAAATAGTTCAACACCGCTGATTTCAAGCCACTGAAGCTGAAGTCATATGCATTCTCATCTACTTTCGCCCGTGGGAAAGGAATGGCATCCGAATCTCCTTCTCTGGCAAGCTTGTCAATCTTCGGCCCGCCGGGATATCCAAGCCCGATGGCTCGGGCCACTTTATCAAAAGCCTCCCCCGCCGCGTCGTCGCGGGTCCGTCCGATGATATCGTACACGCCGTAGTCTTTCACCAACACCAGATGGGAATGACCTCCCGAGGCTACAAGACACACGAAAGGCGGTTCCAGATCCTTATGTTCAATGTAGTTGGCGCTGATGTGCCCGCTTATATGATGCACGCCCACAAGCGGAAGTCCCGCGGCAAAACTGATGGCTTTCGCCTCAGATACTCCCACCAAGAGCGCACCCACAAGTCCGGGCCCATAAGTCACGGCCACGGCGTCCAGTTCCCCAAGTGTCACTCCTGCTTTCGAAAGAGCTTCCTCAATAACCTGATTAATCTTCTCAATGTGCTTTCTGGAGGCAATCTCCGGCACCACACCGCCGTAGAGAGTGTGCAGCTCAATCTGCGAGGAAATTACATTGGATAAGACCTCTCTGCCGTTTCGCACCACGGAGGCCGCGGTCTCGTCGCAGGAGGTCTCAATTCCCAAGATCAAAATATCATTTTCCATCGTCCGTCTCCCCGTCTAGTTGCCATTCCCGCTCGGGGCGGCCTCCCAGCCGTAAATCTTCCATTGGTGGTTTTCGTCCTTTCTCAGCAGGTAAATCTCGCTGGCACCCTTGCTGACGCCGCCCTCGTTGACCGTGTAGGTACACTGGATGGTGGCAAAGTCGTTTCCGTCAATGGTGGCATACTTCACACTGGTGCTGCCCGCCAGAGAGATATTGGTGATCCGACGGCTGGCTTTCTGAAAATCCTGTATGTCGTTTCGCAGGTTGATCAGATAGGAGCCCACTTCGTTGACCGCCAGAAGTTCCTCGTCATACAGTTCCCTCGCCTTCATACCGAGGGCGTCGATCTCCTGATCCGTGCACTGTTCGTTATAGAAGCAGCGCATTAGCTCATTGTAATATTTCAGGACCTCTTTGGGGGTGGGGGGATAGTCATTGTTCAAATTGCGGCTCAAGGCCGTCTGCACTGCGGACGTGTATCCCTCCGCACGGGTTTCTTTCTCCCGATTGGACAAAAAAGCGTAGTATCCCACCACTGCCAACACCAGCATTATAATGACCATAGTCACTCTTGTCGTTGACTTTTTCATACGGTCCTCCCATGCCTCCTTTTAATCATACATGTTATTCTTCTTCGAAATTAAGTTCTATGCTCCGACCATCCTTGGCGGCCTCCGCCTCCGGAAAAATCTTCCGCACCTCTCCCATGTACTCCTCGGGGCGCATCAGGGAGGGGCTATAATGAGTTAGCCATAGGCTGGGGGCCTGAACCTGCCTGGCAATCTTCGCCGCTTCATACATGGTCATGTGCTTGTGCTCTCTGGCCTTTACCAGCTTCTCCGGCTCGCCGTACATGCCCTCCAGGATCAGAAGATCCGCACCGGCGGCGTTTTTCACAATACTGTCTGTGGGCCTTGTGTCCGTGCAGTAGGTCACTTTCAATCCCTTTCGCGTCTCCCCAAGAACCATGTCCGGCGTGAACACTCTGCCGTCCTGCTCTACGGTCTCGCCTTTCTGCAGGCGGCTCCAGAGCTTCAGAGGGATGTCCTGCGCCAGAGCTCTGTCTTTGTCAAATCTGCCGGCACGTTCCACCACAAGACTATAGCCATAGCATACCACATTATGGTTCACCTTGAAAGTCTCAATCCGAAAACCGTCAAAAGAAAATGTCTGTTCAGGTTCTGTGATCTCTTTACACTGAACCTCAAATGGGAGCTCCGGAGCAATGATACGCAGAGAGTTGACCACTTTGGTCAATCCCCTGGGGCCAATAAGCAGCAGGGGCTCTGTGCGCTCAGCATTCCCCATGGTGAGCAGCATACCCGGCAGACCGCTGATATGATCCGCATGAAAATGGGTGAAACAGATGATGTCGATGGGCTTGGGGCTCCACCCTTTCTCCCGCAACGCGATCTGAGTACCCTCGCCGCAGTCGATCAGCACACTTTTTCCGTTATAGCGCATTATCAGGGATGTGAGCCACCGATAAGGCAAGGGCATCATCCCTCCAGTTCCCAACAGACATACATCCAGCATACAACTTCCTCAACTTTACAATAATTCATTCTCTGCTATTTCCTCTACCGGAAGCACAAAACCCTGCACGAGCTTGTCATAGCAGTCCTCGCAGAGATCAAACCGATGGCGGATGCCATCCTTTTTGCTGAAATAACCAAATACCTGATCCACGGACAGGCAGCCTTCTTTCAAAACGCCTTTTTCATATTTTAATTCTTTTTTGCATTGATTGCAAATCACCTTTTCGCCGTCGCGCATTTTGATCCTCACCTTTCGCCGCTGTGCATAAATGTTGTGGAAGAGTTACACTTCATCTCATATTGTAATATAGTAAAACATTTTTGGGCGTGGTAATTGTTGCCTAGAAACGAGGATACAATGCTTCAAAACACATATTATTATCGCTTCCACATGATCAGAGCATCCTCGACAGGTTTCTCATAAAAGTTAGGGCGTACCCCCTCCGACACAAAGCCGGCTTTCTCATATATATGGATAGCGGCGGCGTTGCTTGCCCGCACCTCCAAAGTGTAAGCCTCCACCTCCCGCTCCGTTCCTTTTTTAAATAATTCTTCAAGCATTTGCTGGGCAATACCTTGTCCGCGATACTCTCGCGCCACCACCACATTATCAATATTGCCCTCATGGCAGATATCGCGCATCCCCAGACAGCCGACCACCGTGCCGTCCACCTCCGCCACCAGATACAGGCAGTAATCGTATTTCAAAAGATCCGCAAAATCCTGTGCAGACCATGGCATGCTGAAGGCATCCGATTCGATGGCAGCCAAAGGTTCAATGTCTGATGTTCTTAGGGGACGAATGGTTATATTCATGATCGATCCTCCTGTGCCTGACTCTGCCGCAAGTACTCGGGCCGGTGCTCTGCTGCAGTCACGGTCTTCCCCTGTGCAAAATAGACGGCTCCCAGGGCGGCCACGCTTGCGGCGCGCTGGTGGCTGCTCTGCGCCGGTGCAAAGCTGTAAGGCACCTTGGTCTTTTCTCTGATCACATCCCGATAAGCGTCCGCGCCGTCTCCCAGAAAGATCACCTCCCGACCAAACACATTGATTTCCATTAATATATCGTTGATATCCGCGGCGCACTGCTTCCGCACTACACCCAGCTTGAGCTCCTGTCCCTCTCTGACAAATTCGTAGATACCGGTATAGACCTGACTGCGCCTTGCGTCCATCATGGGACAGACCAGACGCTCCGTGCCCCAAAGATTGTAAGCCATCCCCTCCAGGGTGGGCACTTCCACCAGCGGCTTGTCCAGCGCAAGGCCCAAACCTTTGGCAGTGGCGGCTCCGATGCGCAGACCGGTGAAAGAACCGGGACCGGAGGCCACAGCAATGGCATCCACCGTGTCAAGATCAAGCTCCAACATATCCCTCAGCTCCTCAAGCATGGGGAGCAGGGTTTGTGAGTGAGTCTTTTTGTAGTTGGTCGTATACTCAGCGCGCAAAATGCCGTCCTCCCAGACGGCCACGCCGGCCACCAGGCCGGAACTGTCCAAAGCGATGATCTTCATGGTTCGCCTCTTTTTTCTTCTATTATAATTCGACGGTAATCAAAGCCCTTCTTCAGATCTTTTTCAATGGTGATACGGTGATAATGCTCCGGAAGGATCTCCTCGATCAAGTTCGCCCACTCGATCAGACAGACTCCGTCCCCGTAAAAACAATCCTCGTATCCGATCTCTTCCATCTCCTCCACGTCGGCGATACGGTACACGTCAAAGTGGTAAAAAGGCATCCGCCCTTCCTCGTATACCTGTAAGATGGTGAAAGTAGGGCTGCTCACCGGCTCCGTGATACCGAGCCCGCGTGCCACCCCCTGGGTGAACACGGTTTTACCCACGCCCAGATCGCCGATCAGGGTGTAGACCTGACCGGAAGCACAGGCCTCACCGATGCGCTCCCCCAGCGCAAAGGTCTCCTGTGAGGATCTTGTCTCGTAGATACACGGAGAATTTTGCTGTCCACTTAGATCATTATGAAGTTGGGGATATGGTTGCTCCTGAATCATCTTTCACTTCCATTAAATAACATACGATATTCATAATCTTATCTTTACTTTTGAGGGCGGCATGTGGGTAGAAATGCATTCGATCACACTGGCCGTCTTGTCCCCCATCTGCTTCCTGGGGAAGATTGTGGCGTTCACCCGTGAGGTGTAGACAATAATGCTGCGTCCGGTGGACACCGCCTTCACCATATCTTCCCAGCTCTGAGTGGTGGTCATCTCCCCCTGGGAGATAGTGATTCCCTGCTCGTCCAACACATAGTGCAACGGCTCCTTGAAAGCCGGATTGTTCAGCACCTGCTGCTTGCTGCGGATAAAGAGTGTCCATGGCAGATAGATCAGAAGCACCACACCGCCAACGACAAAGATCCACACGCTCCTGCCAAGTCCCACAAGGATCATCAGCGCTCCCAGCACACTTCCCATAATGCCCGCCGCGCTGTTGTAAGCGTGGCGAAGATTGTAATCATACAGATCACCCGACTCAATTTTAATATCCATTTCTACCATATTGTAAGCCCTCTATCATGTTTAAAAAGCACCTACGCTGTAGGTGCTTTTGTTTTCTGTAATTCATTGTAATATACTTCACACTAAAAAGCAAGATTTTTGTATCAACTCCTGTCTACTCGTGGCGAAGAGCCTCAATTGGACTTAAGCGCGCTGCCTTTCTGGCTGGATAGATGCCAAAAAAGATGCCCACCGCCGAGGAGAAAAGGCTCGCTCCCAGCACAGTACCGATGCTGACCCGGGCGGTAAAGCCGATCAGACTGCAAACACCGTAGGCCCCCGACCAACCCAGCAGGATCCCGATGATCCCGCCCAAAAGTGTGATGATGGCAGACTCCGACAGAAACTGCAACAGAATGGAGCCGGTACGCGCGCCCAGGGCCTTGCGGATGCCGATCTCACGAGTACGCTCTGTGACAGACACCAACATAATGTTCATCACACCGATACCACCCACCAGCAGGGAGATGGCCGCCACAAACACCACAAACACAGTGATGTAGTCCAAGATCTGATCCATTTGACTCATGTAATCATTAAAGTTCTCCACCTGAATGGCATCCTTGCCGCGGACATCGTGTCGGTTCTCCATCAGACGTACCGCATCTGTTGCAACCTGTGTCGCATATTCCGCCCCTTCGCTGATGATCAGCAGATCGTTGATCTCCACATAAAACCCGTAAGCTTCCGAAACCACCGTCAAAGGCGCCTCTATGGAGACCGAGTTAGAGCTCATCAGTCCCCCCAGCATGGAGGCGTTATCCTGTCGTATGCCGATAATAGTAAACTCCTGCGTCTCACCGTACAAGGTGAAGTCCAACGTCATTCCAATGACGTTGGTGTTGCCAAAGAGAAGCCTTGCGCTGTTCTCGGTGATAATACACACCTTCTTGGCCGAATAGTAATCGTTTGCCGTAAAGTATCGCCCCTGCGCCATCGGATCATTGGTTGCGTACTCCAACCCAGGCATACCAAAAGAAGCTGTGGCGTTGAAAGTCCCTTTTCTGCCGGTAGCCGTTCCTCCGAAGCCCCAGCTGGGCGTTACCGCCTTTACATGGGGAACCTTGTCCAAAATAGCCTCTACGTCCTCATCGGTAAACTCCAGGGAGATTCCCTCGTCATTGTTCCCATAAGAGTAAATGTAGATCTGGCCTCCCGCCATGCTGTTTAGTTCGCTGTTGATGCCACTCTTCACTCCGTTTCCAATGGAAATGATCATAATGACGGAGGAGATGCCGATGATAATGCCCAACATCGTCAAGATGGAGCGACCCTTATTGCTCCTTATATTCATCAGAGCAATCTTAATGTATTCCCATATCTGTGCCATAATTCCTCACATTCTGCGCCGTAAGCCACGCTAATTGGGCAGGATAGTCACCGCCATTCCCTCTTCCAGTGTAGTGTAAGACATCAGGATGATCTGGTCCGCCTCCGTGATCCCCTCAGTCACCTCTGTGTATGTGTCAGAGGAAATGCCGCAGACAATGGGCTTTTTCACCACCATACCGTTCTCCACCACATAGAGAAAATCACCCTCTCGGTCAGAATTGACGGCCTCAACAGGAATGAGCAACGCATTTTCCGACTTTTTGGTGTAAATGGTCAGTCTGGCATCAAGTCCCAGTATAATATTCTCATCCGGATCTATGATCTGTACTTCCACGCCTACCATAGGAGTATTGGACTCATTGCGGGATGCCACATGACTGATCCTGTTGACCTCTCCCCGATAGCTATGTCCTGAGACAGTCACATCCACTGTTTGACCCACCTCCAGCTTCTCCACGTCGCTTCGGGACGCCTGAAAGGTCACCAGCACATTCTCGCTACTCTTCAAGGTCAAAAGCTGCATATTTTCCGACACGGCCGCCCCGGGAACCGCGCTGCACTCCGTAACCACACCGGCAAAGTCGGCCACAACGCCCCGCGCCGCTTCATCATACTGCCGCCTGGCCTCTTCATAGGTCAGATCGGCAAGGTCGTTGTTGGCTGCATGCTGCTGCTTATCATAGGAACTCAGCACAGCCATCTCACTGGAGCTTTTCTGGCTCTCCATCTCAATCTTGTACTCCTTAAACTCGGCAATACGCTCTTGAACATCCGCGATCTTGTCCTCCAGCTCCGCCACATAGTCGGAGTTCAACGCCACACTCTGCTGGTAGTTGTTCTGTGCCATCTGTGAGACAAGTTCCTTAAGCTCTTTTCGGATCGCTTGCACCCGATCGGCATCTTTTGGATCGGCGGGTTGGCCATCTGCAATTCCACCGGTCAAATTTGCCAGTTCACTTTCCAGTTCCGTCTGACGGCTGCTTAGCTGATATGCCTCGGAAGCCAGCGCATTACTGGTCTCCCGCTGACTCCGGGAAAGCTCCGCCTGAAGCTTCTTTAAATAGGCGGTGTGATCCGCAATCTGTTGCTCCAGCACGGCCAAATTGGTGTTGGCCTCTGATAGTTTGGCCTGACTCTTGGAATTATCCGCCATAATCCCTTGATAGCTGGCGCTGCTTACCGTGTGCTGCAGAGCAGCCTGCTCCAGACTCCGTTCCATATCTTCCATGTCAAAACTAATGAGCAGATCCCCAGCCTTCACCATATCTCCCGAATCCACCATAACATCTGATATTTTTCCGTTTACGGAGGAGAATACCACTTTTACTTCACCGCTCTCCACCGTTCCGCTGGTGGAGATACTCTCCTGAATATCTCCCCTATAGGCGCTGGTGGTAGACACGATGGCGCCCGGATCGGAGGATAATGCGCAGCTTGCAATTCGCAGAATCAGGAATAGAATGACCACTATTGAAATAATAACAGGTGCTTTCTTAATTTTTTTCTTTTGCTTCATTGTTCTGCTCCTTCATCTGTTTGTATATTGGCTTTGGAGTCTGCCTCTATCCGTCCGTCCTTGATCCGTATCACCCGCCTGGCCTGAGCCGCGATCTCATTGTCATGAGTGATCAGGATCACGGTTCTTCCATCGCTATGTAACTCTTTCAGGATTCCCATGATCTCCCTCGTGGAACCGGAGTCCAAGTTTCCTGTGGGCTCATCCGCCAAGATCACTGGCGGAGCCTGTGCGATAGCTCGCGCAATGGCCACCCTCTGCTGCTGTCCTCCGGACATCTCCGCGGGCTTGTGGCGCATACGGTGTGCAAGCCCTACCTTTTTCAGCGCCTGTTCCGACAGTTCCGTCCGCTCACGCTTTCCCACGCCGCGATAGATCAGGGGAAGTTCCACATTCTCCAGTGCGGTCAAGTTGGGAATCAGGTTAAAGCCCTGAAAGATAAAGCCAATCTCCCGGTTGCGGATATCAGAGAGTTCGTCGTCATTTAAGCCGGACACATCCTGTCCGTGCAAGCGGTAAAGGCCACTGGTAGGTACATCCAGGCACCCCAGCATATTCATCAGAGTGGACTTGCCGCTGCCGGACTGTCCAATGATCGCCACAAATTCTCCCTCATCAATATCCACACTCACATGATCCAGCGCACGCACCTCGTTTTCCCCGGGATTGTAGACTTTGCACACATCCCGTATCTCCACCAATGCACTCATAACAACCTAAAACCTCCCGCCCTTTGTCTTATTGTATCATTCAAATAATACAATAATTTAATTACCCTGTCAACATTCATTTTTTATTTTATGGAAAAAATCTGAAAAAAATATAGGGAATTTTCTAAAGATTTTCGATAGAAAGAATTTGAGTCCCGGGGAACCCCGAAACTCAAATCTTGTTTAAAGAAACTACACTCTTTGAAATCTGACTGTCGATCTATCTATCCTCTGCGCCCTGTCTTGATGATCGGACTCAAAGGCTTGTAGATCAGCAGCGTGATCAAAGACACACTGGCGCCTTTGATCAAATTGAGCGGTGCAACACAGGCTACCACAAAACTGACAATACTTCCCTCGTTTACCAAAGGGTTGATATCACTTCCCATCTGCAAGATGGTATCCAGCGGCATATTGTAGAGTTTTGCAAAGGCCGGAAGCAGGTAGACCGCATTGAAAGCCGTACCAAAGACGGTCATCATCAGAGTTCCGACCACACAGGCCACAATGGCGCTCTTTTTGTTTTTCCGAAAGGCATACACCACCGATGCCGGCAGGATAAAGCTGCAGCCCACCGCGAAATTGGCCAGATCTCCCACAAAGACAGTGGAAGTTCCCTTGATAAAGAGCTTCAACAGGATCTTCACAAACTCCATCAGCACTCCGGCCACCGGCCCGAAAGCAAAGGTGCCGATCAGGATGGGCAGTTCACTAAAGTCCAGTTCATAAAAGGATGGCGCAAAGGGCAGTGGAAACTCAAAGAACATCAGGATCATAGCGATGGCAGAAAACATGCCGATCATTGCAACTTTTCTGGTGTTCAGCATGGGCTCCTTCACACCGCGCTTCTTCTGGGCTGCCTTCTCCAAGAGAAATGCCGCCAGAAACAATACCACGATCACCGCCAAAAACTCCAGCACCATGGGAATATTGGAAACTACACTTTCCAAAAGTCCATTCATCTCATTTTCCTCCTTATATTATAATAATGTAGGAAAATTCTTCTTCGGGCGCACACCATCATGCACCCGCTGAGCGATATATGCAAGCAGACATAGACAATACGGCCCCGAGTGATCACACTCGGGGCCGTATGCTTACATACACCTTTACCGGACATTATCCGTGCAAAAAGGCGCACAAATAACACCTGATATCCTTCTCTCATCCAGACTGTACTGTTGGTACCGGAGTCTCACCGGTTCTGCCATGCCGCCAGAAAATGCAGTTTTCACTGCCGCTCTGCCACCACGGGTCGCGGACTTTACCGCCAGTAGGGAATCTCACCCAACCCCGAAGAATTTTCTATTTTATGTAGATATCCGGAATGGTGCGGATATCCCTGTGGTGTATCTTACTCCGTATTGCAGGCGTTGTCAACCCGGATCAGGCAATTTATTGTGCCTTAATCTTCATTGTCAGGGCGATCCTCTTTTTGGGCACATCCACGCTGATCACCTGCACATCTACGATGTCTCCTACACTTACCGCCTCCAGAGGATGCTTGATATAGCGGTCTGTGATCTGGGAGATGTGCACCAGACCATCCTGATGAACTCCAATGTCCACGAAGACACCAAAGTCAATAACATTGCGGACAGTTCCTTTTAGGATCATGCCTGGCTTAAGATCCTTCATATCCAAGACATCGCTTCTTAGGATGGGCCTTGGCATGTCGTCTCTGGGATCACGGGCGGGCTTCTCCAGTTCTCTCAAAATATCCGTCAAAGTGATCTCGCCGATCCCAAGTTCCTCCGCCAGCTGCTTCTTATCCTTGACGCGTTTCTCTAAGCTGGAAACTGTATCGCCTCCCTTTTCTGTAACACTTGTTATGTTTTGTTCTGCATTTTTGCTTGGTGCGTTCTTTGCTCCAACCTGACGCTTTCCATCCCGGCCTGCGTCACCGTCCAGCACTACGCCGCCCATAGCCGCCGCCAGCGCCCTGCCCATGGCGGTGTTGGTGTTGCGCACCTGCACAGTCTGCTGTCTCTTAGGCGGACGATTTTGAGTGGAATTTCTCTGATCCACGGAAGCAGGAGCCTTTCTGCCCGCCGCCTTGTCCGCAGCAGCCTTTTTCTGTGCCTCCTTCACATCCTCCATAGTCAGACCCAGCTTCTCCAGAAGCTTCTCCGCCGCCTCATAGGACTCCGGATGTACACTGGTAGCATCCAAAGGATTGTCCCCATCCGGAATGCGCAGGAAACCGGCGCACTGCTCGTAAGCCTTGGGGCCCAGCTTGGCCACCTTCAAAAGCTGCTTTCTATTGGTAAAGCGACCGTTCTCTTCCCGGTAATCCACAATATTTTTAGCGATAGTCTTGCTGATTCCGGAGATATAGCCCAAAAGGGAGACGGAGGCGGTGTTCAGATCCACACCCACCTTATTTACGCTGTCCTCCACCACGCCGTTTAAAGCTTCACTTAATTTTTTCTGGTTCATGTCATGCTGGTACTGGCCCACACCGATAGACTTGGGATCAATCTTCACCAACTCCGCCAGCGGATCCTGCAGTCTGCGGGCGATAGAGGCCGCGCTTCTCTGTCCCACGTCAAACTCGGGAAACTCCTCTGTGGCCAACTTGCTGGCAGAATACACGGAGGCCCCTGCCTCGTTGACGATCACATACTGCACCGGCCTGTCCAGCTCTTTTAAGAGTTCCACGATAACTTGCTCAGACTCCCTGGATGCCGTACCATTTCCCACAGAGATTAAATCTACATTATATTTTTTAATTATTCTTTTCAGTTCCGCCTTGGACTCCTCCACCTTGTTTTGAGGTGCAGTAGGGTAGATCACCTTGGTGGCCAGCACTTTACCTGTCGCATCCACCACTGCAAGCTTACAGCCGGTGCGGAACGCGGGGTCCCAACCAAGCACCACCTTGCCGGTGATGGGCGGCTGCAGCAAAAGCTGCTCCAAATTCTTGCCAAAGACGGCGATCGCACCGTCCTCGGCCTTTTCCGTCAGCTCATTTCGAATCTCTCTTTCAATAGCGGGTGCTATTAAACGCTCGTAGCTGTCCGCAACCACCGCTTTCATCAACGGTGTGGTGTAGGGATTGTCCGAGGTCAGGTTCTTCTTCTCCAGATATTGCAGGATGCGCTCCACCGGCGCATTCACTTTCACGCTCAGCACCTTCTCCGCCTCCCCCCGGTTCAGTGCCAGCACCCTGTGACCCGCAATCTTCTTCACCGGCTCCTCAAACTGATAGTACATCTCATATACACTCTCCGCCTTCTCGTCTTTGGCAGTGCTGGTGATGATCCCCTCCTCCACGGTGGCGTTTCGAATATAGGTCCGGTAATCCGCCTCGTCGGAAATACTCTCCGCCAGAATATCCTGTGCACCCTGGATAGCTTCCGCCACTGTGGCGACCTCTTTCTCCTCGGAGACATACTTTGCGGCTTCCTCCTCCACAGGTGCCTGTGCATCCTGCGCTTTGATATACTCTGCCAGCCCTTCCAGTCCTTTCTCCTTGGCTACGCTGGCGCGGGTCTTCCTCTTGGGGCGATAAGGGCGGTAGAGATCCTCCACCAAAACCATGGTCTCAGCTGCCAAAATCTTGCTTTTCAGTTCCTCGGTCAACTGGCCCTGCTCCTCGATGCTCTTTAGTACTTGACTCTTTTTCTCCTCCAGCCCCCGGAGATAATTGAGGCGTTCCCCCAGATCTCTCAGCTGTTCATCGTTCAGAGAACCGGTAGCCTCCTTGCGGTATCGGGAGATAAAGGGAATAGTATTACCCTCATCGATCAGCTTCACAGCGGCTTCCACCTGCCATTTCTCCACTTTGAGCTCCTCTTTGATGGTCTGTATAATGTCCATGCGGTATTCCTCCATACTACTTCAAACTTCTTCCCCTATTATAATGGAAAAGGGTGGGGATTTTCAAGGCTGTTTCCTTTTTTCATTTGCTTATTATACAGGAAAGTGGTAATATATAGGAAAAGGACAATGATCAAATGTAGATATGAGCGATCAACACGAAGGAGCCGTACTTTAATGGAATACCAGTCATCTAACAACCCAAATCAATATGACAGCCAGAATCAATATAGCAGCTATGGGCAATATAATAACACTCGCAATTCAATAAACAGTTTTGCTGTTGCCTCCATGGTCTGCGGTATTATCTCCATTGTGTTGTGTTGTACGATCGTATTATCCCTCCCCTTTGCCGCGCTGAGCATTCTCTTTGCAGTGCTTTCCCACCGCAAAGGCAAGAGTTTACCCGGCATGAGCATTGCCGGCATCTCCACCGGCATTATGAGTCTTATCTTTACATTGTTCATGGTGATCTATGTTTTTGTTCAGCTACCTTTCATGCTGAACGATCCTTACTTCCGCCATCGGTTGGATGAGACCTATGAGGAAATGTACGGCATGGACTTTGAAGAGTTTTGGGAGTATTACGGATACTAAATCTATAAAAACTTAAACGAGATTTAATTTTATCAAAAGTAAAGGAAGTGAGTATCATGTCAGCATTAAGCCCTATCGGCGGCTCCACCTACGCAGTTGGGTATAGCAGCCCTTACAACTACAACACTTTCGGCAATCCCAAGAAGGATGCTCTGGAAGATATTGCCCTGCCCGGCATGAAAGACGAAGAAACTAAAGAGAAAGAGCGACTGGGGATCAAAGATCCCAGCGAGGAATGCCAGACCTGTAAGAAGCGCAAGTACAAGGACGGTTCCGACGAGATGGTCTCTTTCAAGAATCCCACTCACATCTCACCGGAGAGTGCGGCTGCGGCTGTACGCGCCCATGAACAGGAGCATGTGTCCAATGCCTATGCAAAGGCTGCCACAGGCAACGGCAAGGTGATCTCTGCCTCCGTGTCCATCCACACGGCCGTCTGTCCGGAGTGTGGACGCACTTATGTGTCCGGCGGCACCACCCATACACAGATCAAGTATTTCAATGAGGACACTCCCTATCAAAAGGAATTAAAGTCAGCTGACCGTGCCAAATATGTAGGCATGAATCTGGATAAGGCCGTGTAAACAAACATTGGAGAAGATGTGATGAAGCAATATCAAACTCGTTCCACATTAAAAAACAACGCAAAAAATTATCTGGATGGTAAGTGGGGCTCTACCGTGCTCCTTATCCTGATCATGCTGGCGATCTCATTGGCATTGAGCTATCTTATGTCTTCCATTACCAGCGCAGGAATGATTGCCGCCCTTGTGTCATCCGATTATAGTACCACCTCTTCAATCATGGCAATATCTACTGTTATTTTATATGTTGCTTCTTTTCTTGTGGCGATATTGAACGGACTATTTACAATGGGATGCTATCTCTTCTATCTCAACATTGTCAGTGGACAGCGCTACTCTATTGGCGATCTGTTCTTCGCTTTCCGCGGCAACTTTGGCAAGAATCTGACGGTGATCGTTGCCACAACACTGCCACAGATCGTCTTGATGCTACCCTATAATGTCTGTTCCTATTTCTTTCAAAGAACTCAAGATTTTATTTGGGTGTTCTTGATGCTGATATTCCTAATCGTGGGCCTTGTGATCTATGTTCCGATCGACCTCGCCCTGAGCATGTCTCCCATGTTGCTGTTGGATTTCCCTCAGTACAGCGCAAAGGAAGTTTTGCAACACAGCATACAGATCATGAAAGGGAACAAGGGAAGACTGTTCCTTTTGGAACTCAGCTTCATCCCCATATATCTGCTGTGCGCCCTCTCTTTCGCCATCGGATATCTATGGGCGATGCCGTATATGCAGATGACCTACGTTCTGTTTTATTTGGATCTGATGAACCCACAAGTGATCGAAACCAGTCCCATCTATACTTCGGCAAATGCATAAACAACGAGTGTTTAAACATGGATATAGCAAAGCCCGGCCAAATTGGTCGGGCTTTTTGCTGCAATAAATATAAATAACATGCGTTACCGTCATTATGACTGTGGACCCTTTGCCACGCTCATCCACTTGAGATAGCCGTTGATCAGGGGATCCAACCCACCGTCCAGCACCGCATCCACATTGCCGGTCTCTACCTCGGTGCGGTGATCCTTCACCATAGTGTAAGGCTGAAGCACATAGGAACGGATCTGGTTGCCCCAGCCGATCTCCTTGACTTCCCCGCGAATATCGGAGAGCTTCTCCACATTGGCCTCCTGTTTCAGCAGATAAAGCTTTGCTTTCAGCATCTGCATTGCCTTGTCCTTGTTCTGGAACTGGCTTCTCTCATTCTGGCACTGCACCACCGTCCCCGTGGGGATATGGGTGATGCGGACTGCCGAGGAAGTCTTATTGATGTGCTGGCCGCCGGCGCCACTGCTTCGATAGGTGTCAATGCGCAGATCTTTCTCGTCAATATCCACGTCAAGATCCTCCTCAATGTCCGGCATAACATCCAGAGACACAAAAGATGTCTGGCGTTTACCCTGTGCATTGAAAGGTGAAATGCGCACAAGCCGGTGTACCCCCCTCTCAGATTTCAGGTAACCGTAGGCGTTGATTCCGTTGATCTGGAAAGTCACGGACTTAATGCCAGCCTCGTCACCGTCCAGATAGTCCAGAACCTCCACGCTAAATCCTTTTCGCTCGGCCCATCTGGTGTACATGCGGTACAGCATGCCGCACCAGTCGCAGCTCTCCGTGCCGCCCGCGCCGGCATTCAAACGCAAGATCGCACTGTTTTTATCATACTCTCCGGAGAGGAGGGTGCCAATGCGCAGTTCCTCGAATTCCGCGATAAAGGCATCCATTTCGCCGCGAATCTCGGTCACCATGGACTCGTCATTCTCCTCGTTCCCCATCTCGATAAGGGTCAGGATGTCCTCGTACTGTGTGGCAAGTTTGTCAATCTGTTCCGTGGTATCCTTTAGGTTTTTCAATTCTTTCATCTTTTGGTTGGAGCGGTCGGGGTCGTCCCAGAAGCCGGGCGCCT
Source organism: Acetatifactor sp. (assembly GCA_022511465.1). Classification (GTDB taxonomy): domain Bacteria; phylum Bacillota; class Clostridia; order Lachnospirales; family Lachnospiraceae; genus Acetatifactor. Next base: position 22,878 of record JAFLRM010000023.1, read on the forward strand.
CCATCTCCATCTCCAGCTCTTCGATCCGCTTTACCTTGCTGGCAAGGTCAAAGTGAATCCCTCACTTCCGCTAATGGAGTTTCGTAAGTCAAAATTTCGGTCTTCATCTGATCTAATTCTACCAATTAACGTCACCTTCTTTCTACATGATATTAGTATTACCCTTTTCAATTGCTTTAATGAAATATATCTTCCCACAGTTCCGGGACAGCCGTCCCTGCCTAGCCGAAAGGTACTGTATAGACAACTGGGGCATCCGCAACCGAGCCCGGAGGCGGTCGTTTCCTCTCCCGGTCTTTTCTGGAGAATGTCAATTTTTCTTACAGAGCGAGACAGCAAGCAGGGAAAAATGCCCACGGATGGGCATTTTAGGGCTTATCGGCCACGGATGGCCGTTAAGCCCGACCCGGAAGTTACCTAAGTCTCCCCGCTCTGTTAGAAAAATGACATTCGGAAGGAGACCGGGAGAGGGAATGACCGCCTGCGGGCGACCCTTGTGGGAATACCATACAGGCGTCCCATACGGTGCCCCCTACGCCTTCCTTCCACAGCACTGTTTATACTTCTTCCCGCTTCCACAAGGGCAGGGATCGTTGGGATAAACCTTCACATTTTCTCTCTTCACAGGCCCTTTGGGCACAGAATCATCCTTGTTGGTTCCTGTCACCTTGGCTACCTGCTCGCGCTCCACCTTCTGCTCCACCTTGATGTGGAAGAGAAGACGCACCGTTTCCTCTTTGATGTTCTGGGTCATCTCATCAAACATCTCGTAGCCGCTCATCTTGTACTCCACCACAGGATCGCGCTGTCCGTATGCCTGCAGACCGATACCCTGCCGCAGCTGATCCATATCGTCGATGTGATCCATCCACTTGCGGTCGATAACTTTCAAAAGCACCACCCGCTCCAGCTCACGGATCTGCTCAGGATCGGGGAACTCCGCCTCCTTGCTCTCATAGAGCTTCACGGCCTCCTCTTTCAGCTGTTGCTTCAGACTGTTCTTCTTGGGCTTCTCCACCCGCGCCGCCGTCACAGGCTGCAGAGGGATGGTTGGCAGAAGCAGGGTGTTCAACTCGTTGAAGTCCCATTCCTCCACGTCGGCATCCTCGTTGATACTGATATCCACACAGTTCTCGGTGATATCCGTGATCATCTTATAAATATAATCGCGCATGCTCTCGCCGTTTAGCACCTTGCGGCGCTCCTCGTAGATGATATCCCTCTGCTCGCTCATAACGCGGTCGTACTCCAGCAGATTTTTACGGATGCCAAAGTTGTTGTTCTCAATCTTTTTCTGGGCGGACTCAATGGAGCTGGTTAACGCCTTATGCTCAATCTCCTGCCCCTCGGGGATGCCCAACGCATTGAAAATATTGATCAAACGCTCGGAACCGAAGAGCCTCATCAGTTCATCCTGCAGGGAGATGTAGAACTTGGACTCGCCGGGGTCTCCCTGACGTCCGGAACGTCCTCGCAGCTGGTTATCGATCCGCCTGGACTCGTGGCGCTCTGTGCCGATGATCTTCAAGCCGCCGGCAGCTCTCGCTTCCTCATCCAGCTTGATATCCGTACCACGGCCTGCCATGTTGGTGGCGATGGTGACCGCCCCATGCATACCTGCATCCGCCACAATTTCCGCCTCCATCTCGTGGAACTTGGCGTTCAGTACCTTGTGTTGGATGCCTCTCTTGGTCAGCAGACGGCTGACCTCCTCGCTGGACTCAATGGTGATCGTACCCACCAACACGGGCTGTCCCTTAGCGTGGGCCTCCTCCACCGCATCCACAATTGCTTTCAGCTTCTCCGCCTTAGTTTTGTAAACGGCATCCTGAAGATCGCTGCGGATCACGGGCATATTGGTGGGGATCTCCACCACGTCCATGCCGTAAATTTCGCGGAACTCGGACTCCTCCGTGAGCGCCGTACCGGTCATACCGCACTTTTTTTCAAATAAATTAAAGAAATTCTGGAAAGTGATGGTTGCAAGCGTCTTGCTCTCGCGTTTTACCTTCACATGCTCCTTGGCCTCGATGGCCTGATGCAGACCGTCAGAATAGCGGCGACCGGGCATGATACGGCCGGTAAACTCATCCACTATCAGAACCTGATCGTCTTTCACCACATAATCCTGATCGCGGAACATTAGATTATGTGCGCGCAGGGCCAGAATAATATTGTGCTGGATCTCCAGATTCTCCGGGTCGGCATAGTTATCAATATGGAAGAAACGCTCTACTTTCTCTACACCGGCCGCAGTCAGATTGATGACCTTGTCCTTCTCATTTACAATAAAATCTCCTGTCTCCTCCTGGACAATACCCATGATGGCGTCCATCTTGGACAGTTCCTGCATGTCCTCGCCACGCTTCATTTGACGGGCTAACAAGTCGCACATCTCATAGAGCGCAGTCGATTTACCGCTCTGTCCGGAGATGATCAGAGGGGTTCTGGCCTCATCGATCAGTACCGAATCCACCTCGTCGATAATGCAATAGTGGAGACTCCTCAGCACCAGCTGTTCCTTATATATGACCATATTGTCGCGCAGATAATCAAATCCCAGTTCGTTGTTGGTCACATAGGTAATATCACAATTATATGCGGCCTGCCTTTCCTCCGAGCTCATACTGTTCAGCACGACACCGACACTCAGCCCCAGAAAACGGTGCACCTGTCCCATCCACTCCGCGTCACGCTTTGCCAGATAGTCGTTGACAGTGACCACATGGACACCCCTGCCCTCCAAAGCGTTCAGATAAGCAGGAAGGGTGGACACCAGCGTCTTACCTTCGCCGGTCTTCATTTCCGCGATACGCCCCTGATGCAGAATGATACCGCCTATCAGCTGCACCTGATAGTGCTCCATACTCAGCGCGCGCTTCGCCGCCTCCCTCACAGTGGCAAAGGCCTCCGGAAGCAGATCATCCAAGGTCTCTCCCTCCGATAGACGCTTCTTGTACTCCTCCGTCTTGGCGCGAAGCTCCTCGTCGGAGAGCGCCTGCATAGAAGGTCTCAATCCCTCTATCTTTTCTACTAAAGGCATGATACGCTTTAATTCTCTGGAGCTGTGCGTACCAAATATTTTCTCAAATGCTTTCATATAAAACACCTTTCGCTTCAATAACCGATTTGTGTCCTATGGCGCAAATTGCAGACACTTTACAGATTATTGTAACAGATTTAAGGCAGGGTTTCAACACTTGCAGCATTTTAAGTGATTAACATTTTGTAAAAGATATGTGAAAAAACTGCTTTTTTTGTGTAAAACAGTGGATTTGCATAGTTCCATTTTCTGACAGTTTATGTTAAAATAATAATAGTAGTTTTCATTTTTCTGTAGGGTTGTTGAGACTATATGAAGAAATTATCTACTTTACAGTTAGTTCCCGGTATGATCGTGGCGGAAAGCGTTTTAAGTTACGACCAACAGTTGATCCTATCCAAAGGAACTATTTTAACCGACAAATTGATAACAAAGCTGGATCTATACGGAGTTCTCTTCATTAACATAGAGGACTCCCCGTCTGCCATGCCTGTAGATCCGGACACTTCCGAAGCAGTCACCCTGCCCGCGGATCTCACCTACTCCGATAAGGTCAAACTCTCCCCCTCTTTCCAGCAGTTCAAGAAAGATTACGAATTAAACGTAGAATCTTTCAAGACAGCGGTCAACGATGTGGTGGAACGCAACAGCAAGCTGGATGTGGACGCTCTGCTGCACGATTGTCTGGAGATCATCGCCTCCGACAAGGGTCAGTTCGGTATTATGGATATGCTGCATAATATGCGTGAATACGATGATTCTACCTTTACCCACTGCCTGAACGTGGCCTTAATCGCCAACGTGTTCGGCACCTGGTTGAAATGGAGCCCGGAGGAGATTGAGTTGGTCACTACGTGCGGTCTGCTCCACGATATCGGTAAGCTTTTGGTTCCCTACGCGATCATTGCCAAGCCCGGCAAGCTGTCTGCGGAGGAGTATGCCCAGGTTAAAAAGCATCCTATCTCCGGTTATCAGCTTCTGCTTGAGCAGGATGTGAACGAGCATGTACTCTATTCCGCCTTGATGCACCATGAGCGCTGTGACGGCACCGGCTACCCCATGCGTCTGGTTGGCAAGCAGATTGACCAGTATGCCAGAGTCATTGCTATCGCCGATGTCTATGATGCCATGACGGCAGCCAGAGTATACCGCGGTCCCTTATGTCCTTTTCGCGTCATTGAGATTTTTGAGACAGAAGGTTTCCAGAAGTACGACGTGGAGTATCTGCTGGTATTTCTGGAGCATGTGGTGAACTCCTACATACAGAATCAATGCCGCCTAAGCGACGGCCGGGAGGGAACTATTATCGCTGTCAACAAAGACAAACTTTCCAGACCTTTTGTAATTGTGGAAGGCCAATATATCAATCTGGCAGACTACGAGGATCTTACTATCACGGAGCTGTTGTAAATCATATTTATAAAAAGAGGTCATTTGCCATGAACGAAACCGTTATCCATATCTATGTGAACACACCCGGACAACTCCCCAACTATGACACGATCGGAGAGGCGCTGACTTCCATTGACGCCGGACTTTACGAGCATACTCCTCTGGCGGAGGGACAAAGCCCTCTGGATGACAAGCCGTTCTCCACAGCACAGAGCTTTCCTGCGGAGTATTCCGACCTTCCCCCCGTGATCATTCACATTGGCGAAGGCATTTATCGGGAGAAGCTTGTGATCACCAGACCCAACATAACCTTTCTGGGTGCAGGCTGCGAAAAGACGACCATTGTCTATGGTCAGGGTGCCAAAGAGGTTCTTCCGGACGGCACCAACCGCGGCACTTTCCGCACTGCGGCCGTTCGCATTGATACTCACGATTTCACGGCCAAGCACCTGACCTTCCAGAATGACGCAGGCTACGGCCACACGGTCGGGCAGGCGCTGGCTCTCTATGTGGACGGCGACCGCATCGCTTTTGAAGACTGTGTGATGTTGGGCAGTCAGGACACCTTGTTTACCGCACCTCTTCCCATCAAAGAGGCGAAGCCGGGCGGCTTCAAAGGTCCCGGCGAGGCGAAGCCCCGTGTGCTGGGACGGCATTATTTCAAGGAATGTCTCCTGCGCGGTGACGTTGATTTTATCTTCGGAGGTGCGATCGCCTACTTTGAAGATTGCGTGCTCTTCTCCCAAAAACCCGGCAACCGGGTCCCCCCGGAAAGTCCGGACGGCGAGATTTTCTACGGATATGTGACCGCCGCATCCACCCCTCAGGGGCAGCCTTTCGGCTATGTTTTTCAGGATTGTCATCTGATCAGCGACTGTCCTCCCGCCTCCGTCCTCTTGGGACGACCCTGGCGAGAGTGGGGCAAAACCGTGTTCCTGCACTGTAAACTGGGAGAACATATTCATCCCAAGGGATGGGACGACTGGGGCAAAGATCACGACCATTTCTTCTATGCAGAGTACGATTCCTACGGCCCCGGAGCCAATCCGGAAGGGAGAGCCTCCTTCTCCCATCAGCTGACGGCAGAAGAAGCGGCGGAGTATACGCCGGAAAACGTATTGCAGGGTTGGAAGCCTTTGCAGGACGATGAATTATAGACTTTTTTATTTAAATAAGGTTTTGAGGAGCCCTCTCTTCAGCACCTGTGCGCCTGTATTGATCAGCTGCCTCTCTATCTGATTCTTTCGGCGCTCCTGTGCTCTCTCCTTCTTCTTTTCCGCTGCCTCCTGCGCTTTTGCCTTCTGCTTGGCTGCAGCCGCTTCCTCCTTCGCCTTCTGCTTCTCCAGCTGTTCCCGAAGCTCTGCGTTTTCCGCCTCCAGAGCCTCCTTCTCCATCACACCCGTCAGCATCTCATAAGCGGACTCATTGTCCACCATCTGGTCGTAATGTTCCATGCCGTCGCGGGTCATCAGAGTCTGCCTGCTCTGCTCATCCACCGGTCCCATCAGACTCTGCGGACAGATGATGGCGGTTCTCTGTGCCATTCCGGGCACACCGCTCTCATCCAAAAAGGAGGTCAGAGCCTCGCCCACTCCCAGCTCCATGATAACATCCTCCGTCTTGAAATCCGGGTTGGCACGCATAGACTGTGCGGCCGCCTTGACCGCTTTCTGCTCCGCCGGCGTGTAAGCGCGCAGCGCGTGCTGTACACGGTTGCTGAGCTGCGCGAGCACGGAATCCGGAATATCACTGGGGCTCTGGGTCACGAAATAGATGCCCACACCCTTGGAGCGGATCAGCCTCACCACCTGCTCAATCTTCTGCACCAGAACCTTGGGCGCGTCTGTGAAGAGCATGTGCGCCTCATCGAAGAAAAATACCATCTTAGGTCTGTCCATGTCGCCCGCCTCCGGCAGATTTTCAAAAAGCTCCGCCATCATCCACAGAAGGAAGCTGGCGTACAGGGCAGGGTTCTGCACCAGCTTTACACAGTCCAGAACATTGACCACACCCTTTCCGTACACATCTGTCCTGATCCAGTCCATGATGTCCAGCGCAGGCTCCCCGAAAAACAGATCTCCACCCTGATTTTCCAGGGGAATCAATGCCCGCAAAATACCGCCCACAGACTGGGTGGAGATGGCACCGTAGGTCATCGTGTAATCCTTGCGGTGCTCGTTCACATAGTTGAGGACCATTCGCAGATCTTTCAGGTCGATCAAAAGGAGTCCTTTGTCGTCGGCAATGCGAAAAACGATGTTCAGCACGCCCTCCTGCGCCGGCGTAAGGCCCAGTATGCGAGCCAAGATCTCCGGCCCCATGTCGGATATTGTAGCACGTACAGGGTGTCCATTCTCACCATAGATGTCCCAAAAGCAAACCGGATACGCCTTGTAGGAGAATTGCTCCCGTATCCCAAATTTGTCGATCCGCTTCTCCATGCTGTCCGACTTTGCTCCGGGCAGGGCAATTCCAGACACATCTCCCTTCACATCGCACAGAAAGACCGGCACTCCCGCATCCGAAAAAGATTCCGCCAGTGTCTTCATAGTGATGGTCTTGCCGGTGCCGGTGGCTCCAGCGATCAGACCATGCCTGTTGATCATATTCAAGGGGATCGTGACGCGCTCCTCACCGCTCAGTCCCACGTAGATACTTTCGTCTGTATACATAAGTTCGTCTCCTCACGCTTCCTCGTACAGCTTTAAAATGTGATCCTTACACTGTATATTGTCCTCCGGTGTGGTATTCTCCAAGGTTACATGGATAAACGGCTTTCTGGTCTTGATGAACTTTAAGACGGAAGTATAGTCCATCTGCCCCAGTCCTGCACCCACGGACTTTAAGTTGTCGCCATCGACCACAAAATCCTTGATGTGCACCATCGCCACATCTTCGCCAAGAACCTCAATAGCCTCGTCCACGATGGCCACCTGATCCTGATAATTGCAGATATCCAGAAGGTTTACCGGATCAAGGATGATCTGCAGGTTAGGGGAACCTATCTCATCCAGCACCCTGCGGGCCCGCTTCGGATCGCACACAATATGCTTCCATACCGGCTCGATGGCCATCACCACGCCCATCTGCTCCGCATACTTCACTACCGGACGCAGATTGGTGATAAAGGTCTGAAGAGCCTTCTCCCCGTGGCACTCCGGCACATGGGTGTAGGTCTCGTTGGGTGCACCGGTCTCCGTGCCTACCACTCCGCAGCCCAGCCAGGAGGCAAAGCGGATATGCGCCATATAGCGGTGAGTGATCTTTGCAAGCTGCTCCTTGTTAGGATTAGCCAGATTTAAGTAACAGCCCAAAACGGCGATATCCACCTGATTTCTGGCAAACAGGTTCTTTAAGTACATAGCAAAACCAGGAGTCAGCGTCTCGTCTGTGGTCGGGTACTCGCTGATCACCTTGCCGAGGGCCAGATGACCACACTTAAAGCCCAGCTCATGCACATCCGCGATGCGCTCCTCAATGGGTAATTTCTTGGTGTCGTGTAAACGGATTCCTAACTGCATATTGTTTCTCCTTCTCCCACTTTTCTGACGGTCGGCACGGTCACCGCTCACCGCCGCAACTATATTTATTTTACCAACTATTTTACTCTTTGTCCATCCATACCACACTTATGGCTGCTCCGCCATCCGCTTCATCAGCTCCAGACTGATGCCCTCGATCAGAATATTCTCCGCATCGTAGGGCTTCTTCAGTTCCTCCGGTATGGCTTCCAGAAACTTAGCATAGTCGATCATACATACCACCCGATTCTCCGTGATGGAAAACAGGGAGATCACCCATTTATTTACCTCAAGCTGCTTTCCCGTTCGGTCGTCCACAATGCCAAGGGGCACCTTGGGTACTATCGGAAAAATACTGGGGGTATCCTCCGTACAGGCGTAAGCCCCAAAAGGACTGCCCAAATTGTCGTTGTTATCCCGGTAAAAGCTGGGCTTGGCATAGTAGGCGTCCACACTCTGTTTACTGTGCAGATAGTCACGGAATTGCGCAAAACCCTGAGATACTTGTTTCAGATCCTCGGCAGAAAGAGACAGGGGCCAAAATGCGCAGTACAACATCAGCGGAGCGCGGCTGATACTCTTTTCCTCATCCCCCAAACTGCGGAGAATACTCTGGTTAAATTCCAGCATAGATGTCTTACTCTCCATAAACTCGGAAAGGCTCTTGGACTCACCCTCCAAAAGGATCTCACATCCCTTCCAGAACTCCGCAATCCTCCTGACGCACTCATAAAAGTCGCCTAGCTCCTGATCACAGGCAGGTGTCAGTATCCGCAGATCCACCTTTTCCTTCTCACCCTGCTTCCAGACCACACTGGTTCCTCTGCCGATACGGGCCGGATGATAGAAAATAAATTCCGTCTCCCCCAGTTCCCCCGGACTCAGCCTGAGGCCATCAAAACAGCCATACTTTAGTTCCTTTCCAACTATGACATCCAGTGGCAATGCTTTCTTGAACAGACCTTTCTGTCGGATCGTTACCTCGATTGACATACCGTTTCTCCCTATATGCAAACAAAGGCACAGCCACAGCCGTGCCTTCGCCTTCGTTATTTCACCAGCTCATCCACGCCGATGAACTCATAGGCCTCTCCGGCCTGACCTTCAATCTTCACATTGTCCAGCGTGAGCTTCGCCACGTTTCTTGCAAAGAGTCCTCTCTTGCTGCTCTTCTCCACACCCTCCGACATGGCAGGCACATCGCACTTGGCATCCTCCGCATAGGAGATGCTGATATTGCGCATCACGATCTCCTCGATCTTCTGCTCGGGAAGCCCGTCAAAATAGCCTGCTGCCACATGGCAGTTGGTGCACTCCATATTTTCAAACACCATCTTCTTGATGGAAGGGGTCCTGTCATCCACAGGGTACAGATCCCTGGACTGCACGTACTGGGTCTTGCCGTCGGGATCGCAGAAATAGAAAGCGTTCACCACCAGAGGCGTCATCACATGATCCAGCGTCAGGTTGCGGAAGGTAATGTTGCTTAAGATCGCATCCTTGCCGCGCCCGCGTCTGGTCTTGATGCGCAGTCCTCTGTCCGTGTGGCGGAAAATGCAGTCCTCCACCGTCAGGTTCACCACGCCGCCTGCCATCTCGCTGCCCAGCGTCACAGCGCCATGCCCGTTCTCCATCAGGCACTGGCGGATGTGGATATTCTCGGAGGGCGTCTTGTGCTTCCTTCCCATGTAGATCTTGCCGCTCTTCACCGCAATACAGTCATCGCCCAGAGAGAAGCGCACACCCAGGATCTCCACATTCTTGCAGGATTCGGGATCCAAGCCGTCCGTGTTGGGCGAGTCCGCGGGATTCTCCACGATCACGCCGATAAATTTCAGATTGTCGCTGAAGTACGGATGCAGTGTCCAGGAGGGGGAATTACAGAACTTCACACCCTGGAGCGTGATATCCTTGCAGCCGCTGATAAAGAACAGTCTGGGACGGAAAGCGATATTCATCACCTTGGGATTGTGCCACCAGTCCTCCTTGGAGGCGTTGCCGTTGATCACGCCCTTGCCGTAGATCGTCACATCCTCCACATTCACACCACAGATCACACCGGAGAACATAGGCAGGGGATTCCCCTCCCATGTGCCCAGATTGTACTCATCCTGCTCGTCATAGCTCTGGATCATGGGCGGGAAGATGGGGAACTTTGTCCTATCCGTAAAGGCTCTCAGCTCCGCGCCCTCCGCCAGCTCCAGACGCAGGTGGCTCTTCAAAAACAGGCTTGTGATACGATAGATACCCGCCGGAACATAGACACGGCTGTTCTCGGGACACGCCAAAATAGCTGCCTGAATAAAATGCGTGTCATCGTGCTCCCCGTCGCCCTTGGCGCCAAACTTCGTCACATCCAGCGTGACAAACTCATAATCCGTCTTAACAGTAACCTCACCCAGCTTCTCTCCGCCGTCAAACACCTCCACCAGATACTCTGTGTCCGGCTTCAATCCAAAGAGAGACGTGATCGTCTGCTGTGTGGTACCGTAATCCTCACCGTTCAACTTCACACTGTAGGGCTTCTTCGTAAAATGTCTGCCCCCGTCCTTAATCTCAATCGTCGCGCTGCGCGCTGTGTGCATTACCTGAACAATTTCCATATATCCTCACATTCTGCCGTCTGTACCGGCTTTTCACATTATAGGTTATTACACTCTATCCATTCAGTTTTTAGCAACAATCCCCTAAAAACACATCTGATACTTCTCCGCCAAAAGCAGATCCCGATCACAGGCATCTTTCACCGCACCGCAGAACCGCTCTACCGAAGCCTCATCCTGCCCGTCAAAGGTGCCCTTTCCAGCCGGATCATACTCCGCAAGTGCTCTCTTCACCGCAGCGCGGAACATATCCACCAACTCCCTGTAATTCTCATAAATCTCCGGACTGATCTTCTCGATGGTCGCAAGCAGCATCTTCACATACGCCGATGCGTTGGCAAACGTAAAGTCTGCGTTGGCCTTCTGGTTCCACACGCGCATCTGCGCCATGATATCCGGATAACCCTCCTTCTTATTGACCTCCGTCTCATAGGCCGCATAGACAGGATAAACCTCAGCCGCAGCAGCATACGCATCCGCTCCGAGACCACTCAGGTCGAACAGTCCTTCTGCGGTGCGAGGCAGTGCCTTGATCTCCTCCGCCGTCATACTCATAAGTTGTCCTCCTTCTCCATTATTTTCCGATAATTCCACGAAATACCTATACAATTCTATCATACCAAAAGTGAGGGGTTTTCTCAATCAGTTTTTGCCATAAAACTTTAAAAAGGAGGGACAATACCGCAGTATCCTTCCCTCCTTTTCATAGGCTATTTTGTTGCGGAGTCATACTGCTCCGTCTTTGGTTACATTGGAAACCTCTTTACAGCGTTACGCCCTGCTTGAAGATCGCCATATCATGGAAACCTGCCGCCTCGCTGCACACCTGCTTGCCGGAGGCAACCTCCACCACATAGTCAAACAGCTTCTGGGTCTCGTCCGCCATGTTGCTGTCCTCCACCAGTACGCCGGCATTGAAGTCGATCCAATTGGACTTCTTGCCTGCAAGTCTGGAGTTGGTGGAGATCTTCACGGTAGGAACCGGTGAAGCGAATGGCGTTCCTCTTCCGGTGGTGAACAGGACGATGTGCGCGCCTGCCGCAGCCAGAGCCGTAGATGCCACCAGGTCGTTGCCGGGAGCACTCAAAAGGTTCAGACCGGGAGTCTTCACCGTCTCACCGTAAGCCAACACACCCTTTACCAGCGCGCTGCCGGACTTCTGGGTACAGCCGAGGGACTTATCCTCCAGAGTGGAGATTCCGCCCTTCTTGTTGCCGGGAGAAGGATTCTCGTAGATGGTCTGATCGTAACGCTTGAAGTATTTCTTGAAGTCGTTGATCAGATCCACGGTCTGATTAAACAGCTCCTCGTTAGCACAGCGGTTCATCAGAATGGTCTCCGCGCCGAACATCTCAGGCACCTCGGTCAGGATGGTGGTGCCGCCCTTGGAGATCAGCATGTCGGAGAAGCGTCCTACCAGAGGGTTCGCCGTGATGCCGGAAAGTCCGTCGGAGCCGCCGCACTTCATGCCGACCACCAGCTTGCTCACGCTGATGGGCTCTCTCTGGAAGCCGGAAGCGTAATCGATCAGTCCCTTGATGATCTCCACGGCATCCGCGATCTCATCTTCGGACTCCTGGCTCACCAAGAACTTCACTCTCTTCTCATCGTAATCGCCGATATAAGGCTTTAACACGTCAATATTGCTGTTCTCACAGCCAAGTCCAAGCACCAGCACGCCGCCGGCGTTGGGATGGTTGATCAGGTCTGCCAAGATCTGTCTGGTATTTTCCTGATCGTCGCTCATCTGGGAACATCCGTAAGGGTGAGGAAAGGCGATAACCTCCTCCACACTGCCCTTCACAAATGCGTTGGCCTGCTTTGCGATAGCGGAAGCCACGTTGTTTACGCAGCCCACAGTGGGGATTACCCAGATCTCATTGCGGACGCCAACCTTGCCATCCGGGCGATTGAAGCCCATAAAGGTCACGTCGTCGGTCTTAACCTCCTCCACGGGAGTGGGATCGTAGGTGTACTCCAAAAGGTCGCCCAGAGCTGTTCTCACATTGTGAGTGTGGATCCAGCAACCCTCCTTGATATTCTCCTTGGCATTACCGATACGGTAGCCGTATTTGATGACATCTCCTCCATAGGGGATATCCTCGATAGCCATCTTGTGTCCTGCGGGAATCTCCTCCTGCGCAGTAATATCCTTGCCCTCCACGGAAATCACGGTTCCCGCATCGATGGTGTTCAATGCCACCACTACATTGTCATTGTCGTTAATCTTTAAGAAATCTTGCATAATGCCGCCCTCATTCCATTCGCTTTAATGTCATCCAAATATGCTACCACTGCATCAGTCAGACCGGGAACCTTGTTCAGATCCTGTCCGTGGAAGTCCTCTCTTCCCAGATAGCTGGTTACAAAGGTTCTGGTATCCTTCTCACAGTTGTCGCGGAAGAACTCCAGTACCGGCAGATCGTCCTTGATGTTGTACTCTGCGCCGTCCCTGTGGCCGATCAGCACACCGTCGCGGATCTCAGTGCCACAGTAGAACGCCATCAGCGCTGCAACGGAGAAAGTCAGGTGTGCGGGAAGCTTGCCAAACTTATCTACATAGCCGAGCAGGCTGGGAAGGCATCTCGCTCTCCACTTGGACACGGAGTTCAAGGAGATAGCAAGCAGTGCATGGTCTACATAAGGGTTATTGAAACGGTTTACCACTTCGCCGGCAAACTGCTTCAGCTCGTCCTCAGGAAGCGTCAGGGTAGGGATAACCTCATCGAAAATGGTCTTGTTCATAAAGTCTCTGATATCGTCATCTTCCATGGACTGTCTCACAATGTCGTTGCCGCACAGCCAGGAAGCCAGCACAAAGGAGGTGTGTGCACCGTTTAAGATGCGAACCTTTCTCTGCTTGTACGGATGATGGTCGTCCGTAAATACAACGGGCAGGCCTGCATCCGGAAGAGGGAACTCCTTGCTGATATCCTTGTCGGACTCGATTACCCAGAGTGCGAAAGGCTCGCCGGTCACCATGATGTGATCCTCATAGCCCAGCTTCTCCCACTCTTCTTTCTCATTGTCACGAGGATAACCTGTGATGATACGGTCAACCAGAGTTGCAGTGAAGATACACGCTTCCTCAACCCACTTCTTGAACTCGTCGCCCAGATTCCACAGGTCGATCAGCTGCATAACGCACTTCTTCAGCATGATGCCGTTGTCGTCGATCAGCTCTACGGGAAGCATCACCAGACCTTTGGAGGTATCTCCCTTAAAGGTCTCGAATCTATGATACAGGAACTTGGTAAGTTTACCGGGGAAGGTCTTGGGAGGCTTTGCATCAAACTTGTCGGTATCGTCATATACGATGCCGGCCTCAGTAGTGTTGGACACTACAAAACGAAGGGTATCAATCTCAGCAAGGCCCATGTACTTATCGTACTGCTTGCTGGTGTCCACAGCGTCCGCAACACTGGTGACAATGCGGTTGATGATCTTTGCTTCGCCGTTCACGTTACCACGCAGGGAAACGGTGTACTGGCAGTCCTGATTGTGGAAATTGTCCAGGTTGCCGAACTCGATGGGCTTGATCAGCACGATGTCTCCATCGAACTTGCCCTGCTCGTTGGCGATGTCGATCATGTAGTCCACGAAGCCGCGCAGGAAATTACCCTCGCCAAACTGCACAACTTTGATCGGTCTGTCTTTTTTGCCGGTCTTTGCCTTGTTTAAGATTTCCATGTTTGTCCTCCATTCTGCGCCCTCCGACGCATCCTCTGATTACACCCTTTTCGGTGCATGCCTCTTTGGCAACTTACCATAAATTCATCCCAAAAATCAGAATCTTCTATGTAAGTAACTATACTAATAATTTTACTGCCAAAAGCAAAGTTAGTCAATATAGAAACTTGGGAGCGGGTAAAAAAGTAAAAATATAGTTTACATCTTGAAAAAAAACCAATTTTTAGATATAATATAAGACAAATGTGGTGTTATATACTTGGGCTTCCATAAGTTCCTACCGCATTTTATCAGGCAACATCCGCGAAAGCGGTTCATTAGCACATATTTATCATTATAGGGAGGACAAAACATGAAATCATTTATGGACAAAGATTTTCTGCTGGAGACAGAAACCGCACAAAAGCTGTTCCACGACTATGCGGAAAAAACCCCTGTTCTTGACTATCATTGTCACATTAACCCCAAGGAGATCGCCGAGGATCGCCAGTTTGAGAACATCACTCAGGTATGGCTGGGCGGCGACCACTATAAGTGGCGCTTCATGCGCTCCAGCGGCGTGGATGAGAAGTACATCACCGGCGACGCTTCCGACTATGAGAAATTTGTAAAGTGGGCTGAGTGCGTGGGCAAAGCTATCGGCAATCCCCTGTACCACTGGAGCCATCTGGAGCTGCAGAGATATTTTGGCTACAATGGCGTTCTGAACAAGAATACCGCTGACGAGGTTTGGAACCTGTGCAACGAGAAGCTGCAGCAGCCTTCCATGAGCGTGCGCAACCTGATCAAGCAGAGTAACGTTACCTTAATCTGTACTACCGACGATCCCATCGACTCTCTGGAGTGGCACAAGAAGATTGCCGAGGATTCCTCTTTTGATGTAAAGGTTCTGCCCGCATGGAGACCTGACAAGGCCATGAACATCGAGAAGCCGGAGTATCTGGATTATCTGGAGAAGCTGGCTGAGGTGGCCGGCGTAGCTGAGATCCGCACTTTCAAGGCTCTGAAGGACGCCTTGAAGACTCGTATGGCATTCTTCGCCTCCATGGGCTGCAACGTATCCGACCACGCTTTGGAGTATGTAATGTACTGCCCCGCTTCCGAGGATGAGCTGGAGGCAATCTTCTTAAAGAGACTGAACAAGATGGTATTGACCAAAGAGGAAGAGATGAAGTTCAAAACCGCTTTCATGCTCTTCGTCGGCAGAGAGTACCACAGATTAGACTGGGCTATGCAGTTGCATTACGGCTGCAAGCGCGACAACAACACGTTGATGTACGACAAGCTCGGCCCTGACACCGGCTACGACTGCATCAACAACTACGCGCCCTCCGCTCAGATGGCAGACTTTTTGAACGCTCTGAACATTACCGACGAGCTTCCCAGAACGGTCATCTACAGCTTAAATCCCAACGACAATCAGGCGATCGGTACGATCCTTGGATGCTTCCAGGACTCCACCGCTGTCGCTAAGATTCAGCAAGGCAGCGCATGGTGGTTCAATGATCACAAGGTTGGTATGCAGGATCAGATGATCTCTCTGGCAAACCTGGGCAACCTTTCCGGCTTCGTGGGCATGCTGACCGACTCCAGAAGCTTCCTGTCCTACACCAGACACGAGTATTTCAGACGGATCCTCTGCAATCTGCTCGGCAACTGGGTAGAGAACGGCGAGTTCCCTGCAGACTATGATATCCTGAGCGAGATCGTGACCGATATCTCCTACAACAACGCAAAGAGATACTTCCACTTTCCGCTGTAAGAGGTAATTTCCCTCATGTAAGGATGGATCAGACAGACACATAAAATTTCAAACCCCTCTGTGCACCTGCACGGAGGGGTTTTTCAAAAGAGTTTTTCGCAAGTCTTTCGCGGGAGGTTAATATGCCGGTCAAAAAGAGTAAAGGCAGAAAAGAGATTGACAAGATCATCATAGAGAAAGGGAAACGGGGATATTACTCTCCCCTGCAGCCGGATCACAGCCACAATTTTTTTGAGATATTCTATCTTCTGACCGGGGAGTGTCGTTTTCTTTTGAAGGACAGCGTCTATCAACTGGGCAAGGGGGACCTGGTCTTTATCGCGCCGGGCGAACTGCATCATTCCATGTACCCTGACGGGGACACCTGTGAGATGGTGATGATCTATTTCAAAAAAGAACATGTAGTCATGAGTGATCTCTCGGATTCACGCTCTTTCATGGGGAGTGTTCCCGCATTGTATCAGGAGGAATTTCAAGGACTCCTCTCAAAAATGCTGTCGGAGGCTTCCCGGATCGATGAGTACTCGCCGTCTTTTTTGCAGTGTTATCTGGCGGAGATCCTACTGCTTTTGATGCGTCATTCGGTAATGAACGAGAAGGAGCCGGATCTTTTGAACGCCAGGGACGCGGATATCCTCTTGGCCACGAAATATATTTACAAGAACTTTCAGAAACCGCTGACATTGGAAGAAATCTCGGCGGTGGCATCCTTGAGTCCCACGTATTTCAGCCGGAAGTTTAAGCAGATCACGGGGATGGGTTTTAAGGAGTATCTGAATTATGTGCGGCTGAAGCACGCTCAGGCGGCGTTACTTACTACGAATAATACGATCACGGATATTGCGCTGGAGTGTGGGTTCAATGACAGTAATTACTTTAAAGATCTGTTTAAGAAGGTGTATGGGAAGTCGCCGAGGGAGTATAGGAAAGGGACGAATTAGTATAGACATAGGGACGCCCGCCCCGGTTATCGTTCCCATTCAGACGCGTTCCCACTCGAAGAAAAACGCAGCGGTACTAAATTCGCAATGTGAATACTTCGCCTTGCTCATTAAGTGCCGACGTTTTTCTACGGTCTGAATGGGAACGATGGCCGGGGCTGGCTGACTACAGTCAGTTTATAATTTCTCTAATTAAGATATCTGATACTTTGTCTAGTATTTCATCGCCTGCTCTTCGCCGTTTAGCACGCGCAAGGCTCCCTGAGCCAGGGCAAGGAGTTCGTCCTCGCCGGGGTATACGGTAAAGGGTGCGATCCACTCCGCTCTCTCTTTCAGGGCATCCACCACGTCAGTGCCGTAGGCAATGCCGCCGGTGACGATGATCTGATCCACTTTGCCGTTTAAGACGCAGGCCATAGAGCCGATGTCCTTTGCCACCTGATAGATGAACGCCTGCTTGGCTTCAGCTGCCTTCGTGTCGCCCTCGTTTGCACGCTTGGTTACCTCGCGCATATCGTTGGTGCCAAGGTAGGCGTTGAAGCCGCCCTTGCCCACGAACTTGCTGTACACTTCCTTCTCGGTATATTTGCCGGAGAAGCACATCTTGATCAGGGCACCGCTGGGCGCTGCTCCTGCGCGCTCAGGAGAGAATGCCCCGTCGCCATCCAGCGCATTGAACACATCCACCACGTTTCCCTCAATGTGAGCACCTACGGACACACCGCCGCCCATGTGGACCACGATCAGACGGAGGGAATCATAGGGCTTTCCAATCTCCTTGGCATATCTCTTAGCCACCGCTTTCTGGTTCAGCGCGTGGAACACGCTGGTGCGGGGAAGCTCCGGAACGCCGGAGTAGCGGGCAAGAGGCTGAAGCTCATCCACCACCACGGGATCCACAATGTAAGAGGGAACGCCGATGGAATCTGCGATCTCCCTCGCCAGAATACCGCCCAGATTGGACGCGTGCTGGCCCTGTACACCGACTTTCAGATCCTCCAACAAATCGTCGGTCACAGCGTAGGTGCCGCCAGGGATGGGCTTTAACATGCCGCCGCGGCCCACTACCACATTCAGGCTCTTTAAATCAAAATTCTTGCTCTCCAACAGGTCAGTGATAATTTTCTTGCGGAAATCCTTCTGATCCACGATGGTTGCATACCGTCCGATCTCCTCTGTGGAGTGTCTCAGGGTCTCCTCAAACAACAGGTTCTCATCCTCGAAAACACCGATCTTGGTGGAGGTGGAACCGGGATTGATGATCAAACTTTTGATGGACATTTTCTTCTCTCCTTTTTTAGAAATTACTGCGCCTTCTTCATCTCCTCAGCAACTACTGCTGCCAGTGCGATGGAATTTACCTTGGTCTCAAAGGTGTCAGAACGGCTGGTCAGGATAACAGGCACTTTTGTACCGGTCAGGATGCATCCGTTCTTCACCTTTACCATGTGCACAATGGCCTTGTACACCAGATTGCCGGCGTGAATGTCCGGGAAGAGCAGCACATCCGCATCTCCCTGGATCTTACGGTCCGTTGCTCCCTTGTGCTTTGCCGCCTCCGGATCAACAGCCAGATCCAGAGAGAGAGGGCCGTCGATAATGCAACCGGTCAGCTCCCCGTCAGTGCACATACGGGTCAGTTCTTCCGCCTCCACAGTGACAGGCATCTTGGGGTTTACCACCTCAACCGCTGCCAGAGGAGCAATCTTAGGATTGCCCACGCCGCAGGCCTTGCACACAGGCAATGTATTTTTGATGATATTTACCTTATCCTCCAAGGTGGGATAGGTCATAAAGGCCACGTCCGTCAGGAAAAGCAGACGGTCAATACCCGGAATCTCAAACACACACACATGAGAGAGCACACCGCCGGTGCGAAGTCCTACTTCCTTGTCCAGCACGCTCTTTAAAAAGTTCTTGGTGTCGATCAGGCCCTTCATGTACATGTCCGCTCTGCCCTCGTGAGCCAGCTTGACCGCCTTTAAGGACGCCTCGATCATATCGGGCTCATTGATGATCTCGTAGCCCTCCAGATCCATATCGATGGAAGCCGCAATCTCTCTGATCTTGGACTCGTCACCTACCAGGATCGCATCCGCGATCCCCAGCCGCTTCGCCTCCTTGACGGCCTCCAAAACGGCGGAATCCTGCGCCACGGATACGGCTACGGTCTTTTTGCCGCACTCCTTTACCTTCGCTATAATGTCGTCAAAACCCTGTTTCATTTCCTCATTCCTTTCCGCCCAAAGGGCAACGTGTTACTATATTTTTGTAGATGTAATTTGTCGATTTTACCAAATTCCGGTAGCTTGCATCGCATCGTTAAAATAATAACACACCGAATAGGAAAAATCAAGGTGGCAGCAAGGAAGAATCAGCAAGATTTGGTCTTGTCAGAAAAAGGCTTTGATATCCTCCAAAGTCTCCACACAGGCGTACAGACATTTGGAGAGTTCTGCATCAGGAAGTGTCTGATCCGGCACCATGATCACCTTGCAGCCCGCCCGATAGGCGGACAGAACACCGTTGGGGGAGTCCTCCACGGCGAAACAATCCTCCGGAGCCATCCCCAGCTGCTCGCAGGCATATTGGTAAATATCCGGCGAAGGCTTTCCCTCCTTCACCATGGTGGCACTGATCAGGCGGTCGAAGTAGTCCTTCAGCTTTACCCGCTCCAGATACTTTTCGGTGCGCTCCAAGTCGGTGGCCGTGGCAATGGCGGCGGTGATCTGTTTCTCTCTTAAAAAAGACAGCAGAGAGAGGGCGCCCGGTTTGCACCGGATGCCCTCCCTATCCAGACATTCCTCCATCAAGGTCTTTCGCATCTCCCGCACGGCATAGTAATCCAGCGATTCGCCAAACCATTCCTTCAGCCGGTTGACAGCAAAAGGACGGCCAAGGCTGCGCATGGTCAACGCCTGCTCATCCGTCATGTGGTAGCCAAAAGCGGCCAGCGCCTTGGGCCAGAAGATGCGGTAGTATTTCTCGGTGTCTATGAGTGTTCCGTCCATGTCGAAGATAACGGCTTGTATCATGTTTTTCCCTCCAGCGGCACTCCGGTGCAATTATTATAGGTTTTCATGCTCCTCCAAATAGGTAAGCAGCGCCTCACAGCCCTCCGCAATATCTGCGTAGGTCACGTCGAATTTACCCGTATACCAGGGATCCGCCACATCACGGTCGGAGCCGGCAAATGTGAGAAGCTTATAGAGCTTGTCGCCTTTGTGCCCCAGTATCCGCTCCATGTTTCGCATGTTCATGCTGTCCATGCCGATCAGGTAGTCATATTTGTCGTAGTCCGCACGGGTCAGCTGGACGGCACGTTTTCCCTCACAGCCGATGCCATGCCTTGCTAACTCTGCCTTGGCGGGCGGATAGACAGGATTGCCTATGCCGTTCCAGATCTCTTCCGTGCTGGTGGCGGCGGATGCTATGTAGAAGCAGTCGGAAAGACCGCGCTGCTTAATCATATCTTTGAAGATGAACTCGGCCATGGGGCTTCTACAAATATTACCATGACACACGAATAGTATTTTTATCATCTAATCTCATATCCTTTCATTGTTCTGCAAATCCTTGTATTTCCTGCATTTCTCAGGCTTTTCTGCCCTCTGTTATATCGTTCTTTCTTTGGCAAGACTCTATGAAAAAATCCATATTCTGTTCGCAAAAAGGTGCAAATTTGGGTGCAAATCATACCGGTTTGCACCCGGCCTGTTTCACATCACTCATTCCCTGCAAGCCTGCGTACTTCCTCACTTGCTTCTTCAAATCCCAAATGGGTATATGTATTCAGAGTGACCCCGATATCAGAATGCCCCATGATGTACTGCAATGTCTTGGGATTCATGCGGGCAGCTGCCATTCTGCTGCAATAGGTATGGCGGCAGATGTGCTGAAAATATTTCTCCCAGTGCATTGCCACCATCGGATTACCATCCTTATCCAGCCACAAGAACCCACTGTAACCATCAATGATAGGTTCCACCTTCGGCTTTGGTCTTGATTTTATAGCATTCCTAAAACATTCCGCGACCTCCGGTGTCATAGGCACCTGCCTTGTACCGCTCTCCGTTTTGGGCTCCACTACTTTGTACCCGATCCCATTGTAACGCTGAAGCTGATGATCCACATTGATCTTCATGGCCTTAAAGTCCAGATTCTTCATGGTAAGGCCGACAAACTCAGAAATACGAAGTCCGGTATTAAACAGGATATAGATTCCGTCATAATACTTGCGGAAATGAGAATCTTCTTTTACAAATTTCATAAATCTGCGTTCCTGTTCCCGTGTCAGCGCTTCTCTGGTTACACTGTCATTGTAGATTACAGTAGCAAGTTCAAATCCAAATGGGTTCTTCCGGATCATGTCATCATCGACTGCAATTTGGAACGCAGGGCGAAGCACTCCTCTTATTGTCCGTATCGTGCTGAAACCGCGCCCGTTTTTCTGTAATTGGATGAGCCAGGCCTTCGCATCCGTTATCCTGACTTTGTCAATTCTCTTCTTCCCGAACTCCTCTTTTTTCAATATATTTATCACTGTTTTATATCCGGCATCGGTGGTAGGGCGGACACCTGCCTTTAGCGAAATATATTTCTCAACAAGGGCAGTTACAGTTAAACCTCCTCCCTCCGGAACAATGTGGTCAAAGATGTCTGCTTCAATCTGCTTGTCTTTTTCTCTTAGGGAAGGTTCTGTTTTTCTTCCGTTTGGCATCCTGTCATTCTCATCCAGTTTCCATGAATAGGTATATTTCGTTTCCCCAAACGCATCCACATATTTATAGCGGTAGCGTCCGTCAGCCATCTGAATCTCGCCGTTACGGAGAATCCTTCCGCGATTGTCCCGTCTCTTTTCACTCATATTATCGAACTCCTTTCCATTATAATTATTTCATATAGGCAAGGATCCGATATGGCTATTTAATCATACCACATCGGATCCCCCTTGTCATTGGGAAACGGCAGTTTCCACCCATTTTATACGGTCGTGGCCGTGTCAATATAATCTTCGAAAAGCTTTCGCTTAATCTGGACACGGTTTCCATTCAGCAGAATATAGTCCGCCGATGGATTGTCCGCCACCATTTGCCGCATCATACAGGGCAGGCTTCTTTGTCAGTCCCTCAAGATAACTTCCGGCATGTCTGCGGTGGACGAAACCGAAATTGGAGATCTTTACCCATTCCGACTGCTGTTCCGGAAGGAGCGCTGTCCATAGCGAGCGCCTCGCATACAGCAAGCTGGGCATCGTATAAGCTGTACCCGGCATTCTTTTTGATAGTTTCATTCACCGCAAGTATCTCCGGCGATAAGGCTTCCGCAGCCGGGTCAAACAACGGCTGGAACTGGCTTTTGATGCGTTCCGCGATCATAACGCCAAAGGTATTCAGGTACTGAGCCACGGAATGGACATCCGGGAATCTGCTCCCGTTGGAACCGGGTATGGCAGACATTATGTATCCGGCAGATACGGTGAACATTCAAACATCTGATAGCCGTTAGCTTTGCACTCCGGACAAAGATTTTTTACCGTTTGTACCAGTCCCAGTTTATATGGGCACTTGGGACATGGCGGTTTTATTATATAAATCAACTTTTCTATCCTCAATGATAGCACCTCCAATCATGTTCACTTTCTAAAGCATACCCGTATATGTATTTATATCTAAAAATTTTTAATACAATATCATCTCTCCTTTCTGAATGTGATCTGATAAATGAAAACACTAACGGCAGGCCCATTATAAGCCTGCCGCATTTTTACACTTATAAATACTTTTTATTTAGTATCTTTATAGATCAGAGCAAATGCATAATATGTGTCGGTTTCAAAAGTAATTGTATTCGGATCAGAATCTAAATCCTTCAATACAATAGGCCTGCCTTTTTCCGTTACACAGATCATTTTGAAATTCCTGTTTGTTTTCTGGAAAGCCATTGGAATACTCAAAGTAATGCGTGCTTTACTGTCCATCTGATATGTAAATTGATCAGAAGGTAAGATATTGTATGTTCTTCCGATCACATAGTCCCCAAGTACTGCTTCAAAAGAATCAAAACACAAAGGCCCCTGCACTGAATTTTGGATACTTACCGGATAGCTATTCTTTGCATCCGTAGTAAAATCCACTTTCTCATCACTATATGCAGCATACCGCTTTATTTCATCCGGCGTAGTTGGCTCCCATGCTTCGGACTCCTCTTCTTCATCGTCCTCGCTTTCTTGGTCTTCGGTTACCTTGGTCAGGGTAACTGGAGAATAAGAAGACCAATGATCTACACCTTTTTGTTTTACCACATTCCAAGCCTGCATTTTCCCGGGTTCAATTATCTTGTATATTACTGCATTTGCATCCTCGTCCACAGAAACATCTTTTATCTTTTCTCCTCTCCATAAATCATAATCTACCTTTACCGTTTCTCCTGTACCTCTATATGTTACTGTAAGGGATCCTGATTCTATCGTATAGGGTCTTGAATTAATATTATCTTGTGCCATTCCATCTTCATAAAAGCTAACAGGTTTGTAAGGGTAGGAAGGGCCATACCAATCTCCCAATATATCTGTCTTGTCAGCAGCATTTGCAGTTACCGACATACTTATCAGTACACCTACTACGCATAACGCCCCTATAATTTTTTTCAACAATCCTTTTCTTTTCATATCTTCCTCCTTCTTACTTTAAAAATTTTTATAGTGTCTTATTTTGTATATATTACCTCGATTACCCCTTATTGTCAATACACAAACCCCTTATAGATGTTTTTTCTCATCCTTCTTTGCATATAAAATATAACAAGAGGTGATCATATGGACTATAAGAGGTTAGGAAAGAGAATACGGGAAGAACGTAAACGGTTAAATCTTACACAAGCCGAACTTGCAGAAGCCATTGACATATCAGATACCTATATGGGAGCCATTGAGCGCGGGGAACGCAGCCTCACATTGGATACGCTTGTGAGGCTTGTCAACAGACTAGGCGTAACCATTGATTACATGCTGGCTGATTCTGTATCTGACAATGATTCCAACATACTGGAACAGTTCAAACAGATCACTGACGGCCAGCCGTTGGAACGTAAACAACTGGCAATCAACGTATTACGCACACTCTTTTCCTACTTTGAAAACGTTGGCAGATAACGGCCTATTCCAATTTTATTTTTCTGGCACGAAGACTTCTCACAAAGTCAACATCATCAAGCAACCGTCTTACGGCCACGTTGACAAGCATCTTTGCAGATATGGAGTATTCAACAGAAAGTGTATGTAGCCTGTCATATAACAGGGGTTCCGTAAGTTGAACCGTGAAGTTTTCCATTGAGTTACTACTATTGCTGTTATTGTATTTTTCTTCCATTATCATTTTCAAAACCTCCCGGAAAATAAGTTGATGTATCCCTGTACCAGTTACAACACAGGGATTATTACAGTATCAAGATTTTCCTCGGAAAGTACTTTCCGCAATATCTCGTTTGCGTTAGCAATCTTCCCGCTGTTTACTTTTGCTGGGTTGAGATGCCCGGCGAATTCGTCTGCCGTCTCGTTAGGGGACACCTTCAAAGCTCCTACTGTTGATTTGAGGTTGCAGAGCGCATCTTTTACAGACTGTGGCACAATTTCCTCTTGTGTCCTATTCATCAGTTCCATAGGCTGAATCAGGCTACCTGTCTGAAATACTGTTGACACAGCGGACATTGAAGTGTAAACTGAGGCTGGTACCAACAGAATCGGCGCAATAGTTCCACGCACGGTCACAATGCAGATCTTTGCACCCGCTGCTATGACATTCACGTTCGCACCAAAAAAGAGAAATTCCCAGCCAGGCTTCTGATGCTTGATGCGATCCTTTCTTACTTGTGAAACGCTTTAACTGATCCTCATTATAGGGGAAGGACGCTCTTTATGAGTTTGCCGCCAGCAGACTTTTTCCAATTTTCGTTTTCTCAACTAATCAATTTAACAAGACATTACAGCATATCTGTGGAGGTATCAACATGGACACATCATCCTCAAAAACGACAGCAATAGGGATAGCATCCGCAATGGCGACGACTGCCACCGTAGGTCAAGACCTTAAAAACGCAGCTTCTTTTGGGGACTTTCTTGTTAAGAATGAAGATAATATGCTGACTCAAACCCTTTCTGAGCATTTGACGACCCTTTTAAAGCAAAAGAAGCTCAAACGTGCAGACGTAGTACGGAATTCAGACTTGGATAAAGCCTATGTCTATCAAATTTTCAGTGGCAAGAAGAACCCCTCCCGCGACAAACTGATTGCCATTGCTTTTGGAATGCACCTCAATGAAGAGGACACACAAAGAATGCTCAAGCTGGCCGGACACAGCGAACTCTACCCAAGAATAGGGCGGGATGCCCTGATCCTGTTTGCCATCCAGCGCGGGATGAGTATTTGGGAAACGGATGAAGCATTGGACAAGAACGGTTTTCCCACGCTGCTTTCGGCTGAATAATATTTTTACGAGGCATCCGCTAATTGGGGCTTATGTTCGCTATATCACGAAGAAAATACTTGGATCTATCTGTAGTTCATGTGGTAACAGTATCTTTTGTTCTGCAACAAATGCAGATTATAATGGATGCAGTTTATTTCTTGACGAAAATGTTATTCAAGATGCTTTCTTAACAACATGGTGCGAAAAGTATTCTGATGAAGCGCAAAAGTTTTTAACCGAAATAGAAAGTTATTTGCCTAGAGTAAATGAAAGAACTGATGTGTAGTTACTCTAATTTATCGCTTTATTGAGAGCCTATGATTATCTTTTCTATTTTGTACTTTACATAGGCTCCCAAAAACCGATAAAAAAATCAGGGACGTAGGAAAGTTACCCATTTTATCACCAAAATATTACCACCAACAAAACGCTGGAAACCCGCGTAAATACGGTTTTGCCAGCGTTCCTATCGTTTACTCGAAATCAGCTCACAAAGCTGTCATTCATACTAGAAATCAATGATTTTAAGCATTCTGAACAGCTGATGTATTACCAGCTAAGAAATCAGAACCTTCATTTAAATTTTGCTAATCTCATCAATACATTCCTGCGGGAACCAGACCGGCAACAAGCTTTTAGTGAAATCTTTTTGGTTTCCAGTGATCACGCAGTCTAATCTGTTATTTTCGGCATCTGTGATCTGTACGCAATCTTCAAAGTCCTTCCATTTCTTTTGAAAAGCATCCTGAATAGTTCCAGAGATACTTCATATCCTTTTCTGCCAAAGACTATATCCAGAAAGATATTGATATCAATGAGTAACTCCTTACTGCTCCCTGATCCTTTCTTCACGGTAATCATCCAGTGATTTTCCAGTGTCCTGCAGGATACCTACAATATTTCCAAAGACTTTCTCCAGCGGTTCCGATGCTTTCTGCTGCACTGTCTCTCCCCGAGAATTCAAAAATCGAACATAGCTGTATATATTCTCCAACTGGTTTTCTGACAGATGACTTAATAAATCAACCGTTTTTTCCAAAGTTGACATAACCATCATCTCCTTCCTAGTTCCAGATAGTAGATATCTTTTGATTATAATCCGAACAAATCAGCATGAGTGCCGGTACGGACAAGGTACAACTCACCATCATTCACACGATATATGAGCAGCCAATCTGGTGTGATGTGACATTCCCTCTCTCCAGCATGATTTCCGGAAAGAGGGTGATCCTTGTTCTTCAGAGGTAATGGTGCAGGGATAAGAAGTGTGTTTATAGCCGCATTTAAAAGATTTAAGTCATATCCCCGTTTCTTACACAGCTTTAAATCCTTTTTGTATGCTGTAGATGCACTTAGGTTTAGCATGGTTAAGCCTCCGATAGAAGCATATCGGTAAAGTCTTCGGCAGTCCCCTGAAAATGCTGCCCACTGCCAGTCCTAATCATTTCCTCAACTTCTTCCAATGCCTCCAGTGTTTCCATATTGGGTATCTCCTCCGGTATCGCTGCCCCTTGCAGATAAGCAACGATATAGTACATTTTGCTATCGGGTATTTGGTCTATAAGGTTTTTAGCAAGTTCTTTATAACTCATCGAAATACTCCTTTCCCATCTACATCTATATTATATCCTTTAAAGCTGATATATACAATACCTTTACTTAACCCCACATGACGAATTCCTCACCTGTGACATCCTTCCAATTCCTGTCTCTGAAACCGTTCAAACGGCCATCAATCATGTTTCACATATTGCCATATCGGATCTCATCTGTTTTTTGAAGCAAAAGGTGCAAATCAGGTGCAAACTTTATTCGTAATGGTCTGGCACGCCTGATTTTATCGGCTTTTTTCCGCCATGTTCATACGTTGCCGGGGCATATGAATAGTATATTTATCATCTGATCTCATATCCTTTCATTGTTTCGCAACTTTCTTTGGTAAGACTCTATGTTTTCTATGTCGCGTTCCATTCCGCCTCAACCCGCGTCTCAATTGTCTGCTCACCCGGCTTTATTTGATACATAATAGCGGGAATAGCCGTTTTGGGATGCAACAGATTTGTGTTCGCATCCGCGTAGA
This sequence comes from Acetatifactor sp., assembly GCA_022511465.1. Classification (GTDB taxonomy): domain Bacteria; phylum Bacillota; class Clostridia; order Lachnospirales; family Lachnospiraceae; genus Acetatifactor. The sequence continues at coordinate 50,376 of JAFLRM010000023.1, forward strand.
TCACTTGCCCGCTGCCTTCTCCTTTCAGGCAGGTGACCTGACAAAATGACTCTCTGTTTTCCGATCTGGCCTCATGTTCCCGAGTAGTGTCTTTGTAATCTACAAGCCGTTTGTCGCCTCTGTTCACTGCAAATCCACAGTCATAGGCCGTACACTCCAGATTGCTGATGATCTCGTGGGTTCGTATATGTCCCTCCGCATTGGGCAGCAGGGTAGTCTTAACAATGATCCCGGGATAGGGACTCCATTTAGAATAAATTTCTTTGTCTGTAATTTTGGATTCCTCACAGATCCGCCTTACATACACATATCCGTTTATCA
>JAFLRM010000024.1 GCA_022511465.1 Acetatifactor sp.
ACTTTTCTGCCTTCAGGGCGACTTTCCATAGTCTCCCATTTTTGAGGGCGAATTAAAGTGTATCATAATGTATCAGTATTTGTCAACAGATTTTTGCCCATATTTTAGGATTATTTTCGACATTTTTCAAAAGCAAATAACGGGCATCACAAATCATGTGATGCCCGTTATCCAGACAAGTCGCAGAAAATATATCACGGCAAAAAATTCCGTGCAAATGCCAGTTCGGCACCCAACTGCTCCACCAGATGTGCCAGATAGTTATGCTGATAGAACCATAACAGGATACTGCTTTCTGCTGTATAGTTCAAAATCAACTGCCCAACCATTCCCAGATCCATCATCATTGCAAAGGTGAAAAGAGTCCAAAGGATCAACACCGTCTCCAGCACACCGGACACAATCCCTAACAGTTTATCCAACCAATGTACAACGGGCAGCTTGGAGATCATCTTGGCAGAGAAAAATACCGCCCCCAGAAAATGGCGGGCAATCCCTAAGATCACCAGCAATAATACCACTATGATCACATTGAGTATCTTTCCTTCGTAGTAACTGCTTAAACCATTTGCGATCAGCACTGCTACCGTGCAGAGAACGACCAAGGAGACCAAGGAAATCACCTGTCTCACCATTCCCCTTTTGTAACCGCTCACAACATTGAATACCAACAAAATAATAGCGCATATCAACAGTAAATTCATTTGTGCTCCTATCCGCGTGTTTAGACACACCTCTTTCTTTTATTTTAACTGTATAGTATCAATGGAATCATCAGTCACCAACAGATAACGGTAAGCAGAATCCGTTGGGATCATCACATTCACTGACTTGGAAAAGCTTCCGTTAAACTTCTCCAAACCGTCATAGGTGCGGATGATACATTGCGTTTCATTATATATAATAAAGTTACCTTCTGTAAAGATTATATCCGTGTAATCCATATTAAAATAGTAGCTGTCTACCATTTGTGCGGAGGTGTTATATACATTCATTTGATAACGATTCTCGGAATCGTCTGACTGAAATACCAGACCGATGTACTTTTCCCCTGAGAAGACAGACAAAATTTCCCGATCAAACATATACCGCGCTTCCAACACGGGTATCTGGCTTCCTTTGTAGATCAACAGACTGTCATCTCCAACTGCAAAAGCAGTGTTGTCATCTAAAAAGCAAATCTCCGGTACTAATAGATCCGTGTAGGAATAGGCACTGACCATTCGGTCACTCACATTTTTACCCACCGGTCCAAAATTGTAAAAAGCAATATTAGTCTTCAAAGTTCCTGCATCCACATAGACATATGCTACCGCCAACATTTGCCCATCCGGAGATAGGCTGATGGCTCCGGGATAACCACTGCGATCCATACGCGCCTCCCCATCGGCCACAAGATCTCCTGAAGAAGAATCATAGGTATTAATTCTTGTGACATTTGTGTCAGACAATATTGCCGTCACATAACCGTTGGCAGAGACAGCAATATTTTGTATAGGCATCGTAGTGTTGATCGTCCCCAGGATCCCTTCCGTATCCTGCACATAGATATCCCTGCCGTTGTAATTGCCAATGGCTGCCACATTTCGGTTGATAGCAACCTTGATATCCTGAATCTCGTAGGTCTGATTCCATATTATATTCCCTTTGGCATCCGTACAGTGAGCACCATCTTTACTGTAGGTTATGATCATATTTCGCAACGCCACATCTGTGGCCTCGGAACTCTTCTCTCTCTCTACGGATGCAACAACATCATAACTTGTATAAATATGTCGTTTGTACAGAACCGTCAGCAGGACAACTACCGCAGCCAACACGATGCAGATCAGCAAAAGTCGATACATCGTTGTCAGTTTGTGCATTCGGATCTTCGCCTTATAATCCGTTTGGTTCTGCTCTTTTTTTTCTCTTTCTTTTAAGAAGCTTTTGATATCCGCCATGGCATAACCTCTTTGTATCTTCTGTATCGGTTGCGCTTTCCGCCTCACTATAGTAGAGTATACCACACTCTCTCCTTACTGGGGTAATAAAATTTTCTGTCCCACTTTAATATCATCCGGATCCGCTATTGAATTGATCCGACAAATCTCTTGAACACGCGCATCGCTGCCATAATTGCGCATGCAGATGCTGGTTAAGGTATCTCCTCTTTCAATCACATAGGACACCATGGCCTGTCCCCCCACCTCTGTTGCAACCTCACCGGATGGTTCTGTCGGTTGCTCCGTTGTTTCTTCAGGTATTGTCTCAGGAGTTTTCTCCTCATTTATCTGCGCTTCTCCTGCCACGTGGCTTGTCTCATCCGGAGGCGTGGTCTCCTGTCCCATCTGCTCCTTCTGTTTATTTTCCTGTCTGACTGCCTCTGTCAGCTTGTCCTCCGTAACCAGCGTATCGCTGTTTGTGGGCGTCCCCATGGCCGGAACAGCCTGATCCCCCTCATTCGGCAATCTCTGTTCCGTCAGTCCGTTTAGGGTCTGTTTAGCCATCACCTGTATATCTTCCAGATTTAAGCCACCGTTCATGGAGGTCAGGCCAACCAGACAAAGCAGTAAAAAAATTGCAACCGCTGCAACTTTCATGCGCCGTAAGCCTGTCCCCTTGGGCTGCTCCTTTTTCCACGCCTGCGACAATGCGCTTCGCTCCGCAACACTTAAGCCTTCTTCGGGAACCTCCACCCCTTGCGAAGTACCGGCCTCCTGTGAGACTTCCGCCTTACGGGGAACAGACCTGCCCTCTTCTGCCTGTGCCTTTCTGGCCTCCTGACGCCGTTTCACATTCTCATATTTTTCCTGGTTCACAACTTCAGGCTGCACTTCTTCGGAACGTGCTTCCAGCATAAAGTTGAGCATACTGTCATTTTTTTCATAAAATTGTGCATATCCCGCTATGTATCTACAGATTCCCCGCTCACAAATATGGAACCCCTCTATCATCTCGCCGTTTAAAAGCCGATATCCCTGAAACTCATACTCCGAAAAAAACCTCTGCCTATTTTGCTCAATCTCCTGCAGCTGTGCCTGAGAGAGGTGCCTGACCTCCCGCTGCAGGAAATTCAGTTTAGCAGCCCCGTACAGAAAGAGATACGATACTTCTCCCTCCTCCTTGCGAATTCCATATAGCGCTACAGCGATATCCTTGTTCCTCGCCACTTGATTCAGCTGTTTCAGATAGGAAACAACATAATCTTCCACATAGACTTTGCAGGTGCGGTCAGATTCTCCGATTTGTGTAACATTTTTTGGCAATTCCATGTAAAAACACCTCCCATACCATTTCTATCAATATAGCATCGGTATGCGAGGCATTTTATCAATTCTTGTCAGGGCACTAAAAAAAGTGCTCGACATTTTTTGCAATTAACCTACTATTCTATTAGGATTCAAAGCGGTATACCGTCACGGAAGTATAATCTCCGCTGGTACCTCCAAATACACAGCTAGGGAAATGCTCATGATGAATCGCGTCAGGAGCATACTGGGTCTCCAGACACAGACCAGATCGCTTTTCGTAAGTAGCATTTTCCTTTCCCACCTGTGTGGCGATGAAATTACCAGCATAAAACTGCACGCAGGGAAGGGTGGTATATGCCTTCATGACTCTTCCGCTCTTCGGCCCCTTCACGGTGGCAAAATGTCTCAGCTCTCCATCCCAGCCGTCAATAAACCAGTTATGGTCATATCCGCCGGCAAGCTTAAGCTGCTCAAAGTCCGCATCTATCTCCTGCCCCACTCTCTTCACCACTGTGAAATCCATAGGTGTGCCTGTCACAGAAGCAATCTCACCCGTGGGAATGGAGCCAGCCACCGTGGGCGTGTATCGGGAAGCCTCCATCCATAGCTCGTGACCCGTGATCAGCCCGCTCTTTGCACCGTCTAAATTGAAATAGGTGTGATTGGTGAGATTCAGGATCGTTCTCTGATCGCTGGAAGCATGGTACTCCAGCTTCAACTCGTTTTCCTCATTGAGAGAGTAAGTCACCTGAATTTTTTTGTAACCGGGGAAACCCATGGTCGCATCGTCCTCCAGCAAAAAAGTGACAGAATTGTCAACTATTTTTGTTTCCCACAGACGCTTATGATATCCCAATTCCGCATGGCTATGTAAATTATTTTCATTGTCGTTTACATCCAACTGGTAGTTTACGCCGTCCAGTGTGAATGTCGCACCTCCGATACGATTGGCATTAGGCCCGATCACTGCCCCGAAAAAGCTGGGGTTCTGATAATATTTTTCCGCCCGGTCAAAGCCCAGCACGACATCTTCCACCTTTCCCTCTACATCCGGCACAAATAACCTTACCAGCGTTGCGCCCAGATCGGTCAAGGAAGCTTTCATCCCCTTGGAATTGCTCAGCGTATAAAGACTGATCTCCTGCCCCTCAGGACTTTTTCCAAACAAACTTTTTTCTACCGCCATCGCAACATCCTCCTAAATACTATAATTCCACTCTACCCTCTAAGGCTCGCAGAAGCGTCACTTCATCGATATATTCCAAATCGCCGCCTACGGGTACGCCACTGGCGATCCGTGTAACGCGGATACCGGTGGGCTTGATCAGCTTGCTGATATACATTGCTGTGGTCTCGCCCTCCAAGCTGGAGTTGGTGGCAATGATAACTTCCTCCACATCCCCCTGAAGCCGTTCCATAAGCTCTTTCAGCTTGATATCACCCGGTCCGATGCCAAGCATGGGTGATATCGCCCCATGCAGGACATGATAGACACCCTCATACTTTCCGGTCTTTTCATAAGCCGCCAGATCTCTGGCATTTTCCACCACCATGATCATTTTGTGGTTGCGCTTCTCGTTAGCACATACAGGACAAGTCTCTCTGTCCGTCAGAGTGTAGCACTCTTTACAATAGCGCACATTTGCCTTTGCCTCCACAATGACATTGGCCAAACGATTCACCTTATCCGGTGACATATTGATCAGATGAAATGCCAGCCTCTGCGCGGACTTGTTGCCAATCCCCGGCAGCGCGGCCAGCTCTTCTATTAACTTATTGATATATCCGCTGTAAAGCTCCATCAGAAAGGAAAGCCTCCCCCGAGACCGCCAGTCATCTTGTTCATCAGCTCAGCATTGGCCTCATCAGATTTCTTCATAGCCTCGTTGATGGCCGCCACAATAGAATCCTGCAGAGTTTCAATGTCATCGGGGTCTACGATCTCCTCCGCCAGCTTCAGGTTCACCAGTTCCTTCTTGCCGTTCACGGTAACCTCCACAGCCCCGCCTCCTGCAGTAGCAGTAAATTCCTTGGTCTCAAGCTCTTTCTGGTTTTCCTCCATCTGACGCTGCATACGCTGTGCCTGCTTCATCAGGTTGGCCATGTTTCCCGGCATTGCACCTCCCGGAAAGCCTCCGCGTTTTGCCATAGTTATTCATCCTCCTCTTCAATCTCCATATGGATCACTTGAGAGAGATCCACATAATTATTCTCAAACTCACGGTCATTTTGAACCGTCTGCACATTCACTTCAATCTCCTTGCCGGAGAAATCGGACAACAAAAGTTCCAACTGCTCCTTGTTCTGGGGATGGGCATTGAAATAGTCGGAAGCCAGACCGTCCTCCACCACCACCATCAGCCGATTGTCGCCGCCCAAACTGAGCTTTGCAGACTTTAGATACATTTTCATGGGATTCTCGGCATTGCCCACGATGGAAGGCCACTTCTGTACAATGGCCTTCACATCGTCCGGTATCGCTTTGGGAAGTTCCTTTTTCATCTGCCGGATCACCGGGTCGCCCGTCTCCATCTCACCTGCCGGGGCTACAGTAACACTTCCGGAAGCGACCACAACCCCATTCTCCATCTTGTCCTCCACTTGACGAATCCGATCCAACAGAGCATCCTGATCGGTCTCCATGTCCGGTCTGCACAGCTTGATCAGAGCAATCTCTACCAGAATGCGCTTTTGGGAAGCATAGCGGAGCTGTCCCGACAGTTCGGAAAAAATGCGGATATAGCGGAGAATCCGATCCATCTCCACCATATCGGCCTCTTCTTTCAATCTGGCGAGATTGTCCGAGGACATATCGATCACATCCTCCAGATTATCCGAGGATCGCACCAACATCAAATTGCGCAGATACCATGTGAAATCTGTGACAAACTGAGTGAGTTCCCGCCCTTGCATCACAATCTCTTCCAAGAGCTCCACGCAGCCCAGAACGCTGCGATCCAGAACATTCCTGAGGAGCCTGCTGAACACTTCCGTGTCCACAGCTCCCAAAACCTCCAGCGTCTTGTCATAGGTCAGCTCCTCACCCAGATTAAAGGCAATACACTGATCCAAAAGACTCAGGCCATCACGCAGGGAACCGTCCGCCGTCTTGGCAATATAGCGGAGCGCTTTCTCCTCCACTTTCACCTGCTCCGCATCCATCAGTTCCCTCATGCGATCTGCAATGGTGTCAATGGAAATACGCTTAAAATCATATCGCTGGCACCGAGATAAGATCGTGATCGGAAGCTTATGCACCTCCGTGGTTGCCAGAATGAAGATCACATAGGAGGGCGGCTCTTCCAAGGTCTTGAGCAGCGCGTTAAAAGCTCCTATGGAAAGCATATGAACCTCATCAATAATATAAACCTTATATTTACCTTCCGCCGGAGAGTAGGAAACCTCGTCCACAATTTCCCGGATATTGTCCACGCCGTTGTTTGAGGCCGCGTCAATCTCAATGACGTTCATGCTGGCCCCCGCCGCAATCGCTTTACAAATTCGGCACTCTCCGCAGGGACCTTCCTCCGTAGGATTCTCGCAATTCACCGTCCGGGCAAAAATCTTCGCCACGGTGGTTTTCCCTGTTCCACGAGTTCCGGTAAACAGATAGGCATGCCCGATCCGGTTCGCCTTCAACTGATTTTTCAGCGTGGTCACAATATGATCCTGCCCTTTCACATCTGCGAAAGTGTCCGGGCGGAATTTTCGGTATAAAGCCGTATATGACATACTAGCACTCCTTGCTGCGGAAGAATTGCTCTAGTTAGTCGCCAAAGCTGATTCCCAACAGCTTGGCTTCCTGCACGATAGACGCGTCGGGCTTCAGATACTTCAGCTTGCCTGCCACATCTTCAAGAGGTACACGCACGATCTCACGATTCTTGTAGCCTACCATGAAGCCATACTGACCGTCCAAGATCAGCTTGCCCGCCTCAGACCCCAGACGGCTGGCAAACACACGGTCATAAGGGCAAGGACTTCCGCCTCTCTGCATATGACCGGGTACCGTGACACGAACCTCTCTTCCGGTCTTCTCCTGAATTGCCGCTGCTATCTCGTAAGACACAGAAGGATATGCCTTCTTTTCTAACTTTTTCTTGTAATCTTTCTTGGAAAGTTTGGCATCTTCTTTGGAGATTGCACCCTCTGCCACAGCAATAATAGTGAAGCCGCTGCCGCGCTTGTTGCGCTCCTCAATCTTTGCCACTACCTTTTTAATATCATAAGGGATCTCAGGGATCAGGATGATATCCGCACCACCTGCCATACCGGCATTGAGCGTCAGCCAGCCCACCTTATGACCCATAACTTCCACAATAAACACGCGGCCATGGGAAGCTGCGGTTGTATGGATATAGTCGATGGCATTGGTTGCAATATCCACCGCGCTCTGGAAACCGAAGGTCATGTCTGTACCCCAGAGATCATTGTCAATGGTCTTGGGCAGGGTTATGACATTCAGGCCCTCCTGACGGAGCAGATTTGCTGTCTTGTGCGTGCCGTTTCCTCCCAGTACCACGAGACAGTCCAAATTCAGCTTGTGGTAATTCTGCTTCATGGCTTCCACCTTATTCAGGCCGTTTTCATCCGGATCCTGAATGGTCTTAAAAGGTGTACGGGATGTGCCCAGAATGGTGCCGCCCTTGGTCAGTATACCGGAAAAGTCCCCGCCGGTGAGCATCCGGAATTTGCTGTAGATTAAGCCCTTGTAGCCATCCAGAAAACCGTAGATCTCTACATCTTCCCCACTGTAACTCAAAGTCTTCACAACACCTCTCATCGCTGCGTTTAATGCCTGACAATCGCCGCCACTGGTTAACATACCGATTCTTCTCATGGTGAGCCCTCCTGCTATTTTATTTTCTGTTTGGTTTTAGTGTACTGACATGTTCACTATTATAACCGCTTTACTAAAGACACTTTTATTTTATCATACCTTTTTGTATATCACAATTTATTTTTGGCGCGGGTCAGCCTACGAGTCAACGGAAATGTACATAAATTTTTTGATAAGGCTTGTCAAGAAACAGTTTTTCCTATAAAATAAAATACAGTCTGATTCAGCATCAGACTGTGTTTACGGAGATGTACCCAAGTGGCTGAAGGGTCCGCACTCGAAATGCGGTAGGTCGGGCAACCGGCGCGAGGGTTCAAATCCCTCCATCTCCGTTACCTATTTATCTTTCCCGTCTTTGATAAAAATCGTTATAATCATCAACCGTAAAACGATGATATATGATATGACATCCCTCATCCGTTATACAATATCTAAAATCATCCGGTTTTCCATTTTCAAAATACACCAAATAGTCGAATTCTCCATGCGAAACTTTTTCAATGTGAACTTCATCCGAGTACTTATAAAATTGTTGTAAAACTTCATCCATGGTTACACCATGTTTTGAAATAGTATTTACAAGATCAACGATAAATTCTTTATCGTCCATATGCTTATGAACATATTCCGCTCCCTGTGCAGAAATTGTGAAACAAAATCTTTCTTCCCGATCAGATATCTCAATCCTGCCAAGTTTGGGTTCTACATGATCACAAAAAGAATTTAAAATATCAGTCATCTGCTTCACTTCGCAGTCAGTGCCCAATAATCTATTCAATGAAAGAATAGGATAATATAGACGGATCGTCTCACTTCGATAGCCCAGTTTCACCTGTTCTTCCTTTATAACATCAATAAGGTTCTTTTCTAATTTAGAAAAAGTCATTACAACACCCCTTATAACTTTGTCAAATACCACCGGCAATACGCCGCGCAACATAAACGCCGCTGGCCGATGCATGTGAAAGAGAATGAGTTACACCGCTGCCATCGCCAATGATATACAAACCTTTATATTTGGATTCAAGATGTTCGTCGATATCCACTTCCATGTTGTAGAATTTTACCTCTACACCATAAAGAAGAGTATCATCATTAGCCGTGCCAGGAGCAATTTTATCCAAAGCATAAATCATCTCAATGATGCCATCTAAAATACGCTTTGGCAACACAAGGCTCAGATCACCGGGCGTAGCCTTTAACGTAGGTGTAACATTGCTCTCTTCAATTCGTTTGGCATTGCTTCTCCTCCCGCGGATCAGGTCGCCAAACCGTTGTACGATCACACCTCCGCCAAGCATATTGGACAATCGGGCGATACTTTCACCATAGCCATTGCTATCATTAAACGGCTCGGAAAAATGTTTGGCAACCAACAGAGCAAAATTGGTGTTTTCTGTTTGCTTTTCCTGACCTTCATAGCTATGTCCATTGACAGTAACGATGCCATTGGTGTTTTCATTGACAACGATGCCATTCGGATTCATACAGAATGTGCGCACTTGATCTTCAAATTTTTCTGTTCGGTAGACAATCTTGCTCTCGTAAAGCTCGTCCGTTAAATGGGAGAAGATAACAGCGGGAATTTCCACGCGAACACCAATATCCACGCGATTGGATCTTGTAAGAATATCCAATTCCCGGCAAATATTCTGCATCCATTTGCTTCCACTTCGCCCAACTGAAACGACACACTTGTCACAATCTACATATGTGTCTTTATAGTGTACGCGATATCCGTTCTCCAGTACTTCCAATCGTTTCACCGGTGTATGGAAATAAAAGTCAATATTCTCTTTCATCTCAGCGTATAGGTTTTCCAGAACAATATAGTTTATGTCAGTTCCAAGGTGACGAACAGAAGCATCGAGCAGATTCAACTTATTCTGAATACAAAGTTTTTTTATTTTTGTACCCGCAGTCGAGTACATGCGGGTGCCTTCTCCGCCGTGTTCCACATTGATCCGATCAACATATTTCATCAATTCAGTGGCTTGCGCACGGCCAATGTGTTCGTGCAATGTGCCGCCAAAATCATTGGTAATGTTATATTTTCCGTCAGAAAAAGCCCCTGCACCGCCAAACCCGCTCATAATGGCGCAGGTATCACATTTAATGCAAGTCTTTACCTTATCCCCATCAATGGGACAGTGCCTTTTTTCAAGCGGAAAACCCGATTCAAAAACCGCAATTTTCAGCGACGGCTTTTTTTGCATAAGTTCGTAAGCGGAAAAAATACCCCCGGGACCGGCACCAATAATGATCACGTCATATTTCATAGAGAACCTCCACTCTGTATCTCTTTTAATACTAAATTTATCGTTCAGAAGATCAGTCAATTTTCCATTTGTTCCTATATGATGTAACGAAAATATTTTACCATACTTTACGACAATGAAACAAGGTATTATGTCTTAAAAATGAAATGGCACTGGTTTTCACCGGTGCCATTACGTATGTCATTGATTTAAGAAATCTTAAATTCTCTGATGTACCCTACAAGTTCTTCTGATACATTCACCACTTTTTTGGTCATTATAGTACATTCATCCACCATATCACGCAGCTTTGCTACATTATCAGAAGTCAGGTTTGCCTGCTCTGCATTTTCTTCTGCAAAGGAAGTCATGGAATCAGCGCTGGTTTCGATCAAATCTTTGTGATTGTCCAGAGCAGTTATCTCAGAATCAATACCTTTGATCGCTTCATTTACTTTAATGATTTCTGAATTCAGTTCTTTAAATATATCAGTCGTTTCATTCACCCTTCTGTTTTGTTCTGTAAAGGCTTCTGAAACACGCTCCGTAATTTTGACACTGACATCCGAATTTGCAACTAATTCACTGACAATGCTGTTGATCTGTTCCGCAGATTCCTTTGACTGATCAGCCAATTTTCTAATCTCCTCAGCAACAACAGCAAACCCTCTTCCATGCTCACCGGCTCTGGCTGCTTCGATGCTCGCATTCAGGGCAAGCAGATTTGTCTGATTCGAAATACCGGATATAATATCGGTGACTGTGCGAATCTGTTGCGCGGATTGGTTGGTGCGGTCTGTTTGTTTTCGAACCTCGTCAATAGCCATACCGCTTTCTTTGCTTATGTCGATCAATTCATCCATGATCAGCCCTGCCTCCTGCTGGCAGCTTCCAACGACCTCTGCACTTTGGGTCAGCGCTTTTATCTTGGTATTGATATTCTCAATTGCCATGCTGATGGAATCAATTTTGGCTTTCATGTCAAGGACATGATTTTTCTGTGACAAAGTATTATCCGTGATCGTACCTATACTGCCGGAAGTATCTTGCATGGAGCGTTCCATTTCATTAAAAGTATTTTCAAATTCTGCAGATACGCTCTCCAAATCATTGGTCGCAGCCTGAATGCCTTTTATGATCTCGGCAAATCCGATAACCGTTGAATTGGCTGTACGGATCATTTCACCTATTCCGTCATTGCGTTCTGATAACTTTTGAAGCTTCTCAGCCACTTTCTCATTTCTAGGTCCTTGGGCCGTATCTTTCATAAAAACAGAAAAGATCGGACTTAAAAAGGACCAGAGTATACTCATCATCAGGGCCATAATTGCAACGATGACGATAAATGATAAAATTACAGCACCCAAAACACTGATTATATGAAGATCCAATAACACCAATATCGCCAACTGCACAATAAGCAGCGGGGCAAATAGCACAAGGATCATCAATATAATTTTGTTTCTAACATTATTTTTCTTAAGCAGGTCCATAAGTATCCCTCCCTTTGCTTTATATTATTTTATTATAGTCCTTTGACTCTTGTTTGTAAATAAGTCAGGAATTTGATTTTATACCCTAATCTGTTATAATGAATCCTGACCAGACCATTTTTTAATATATTCTAGGTTAAAAGGAGTATGTAACGTATGGAAAAAAGGATGTTGTTTCCCCAGGTGGGAGGTTTTTTACACGGTGGCGACTATAATCCGGAGCAGTGGCTGGATCGCCCGGATATTTTGGAAGAAGATATTCGTCTGATGAAAAAGGCAGGAATCAACTCAGCAACTTTGGGAGTTTTTTCCTGGTCAGTCTATGAACCGACAGAGGGAGATTTTCATTTTGAGTGGCTGGAAGAGATCATGGACAAGCTCTATGAAAATGGCATATACACCATACTTGCCACTCCCTCAGGAGCCCGTCCTGCATGGCTGGATGCTGCCTATCCGGAGGCTATGCGGGTCAGCAGCCGCAATGTCAGGGACCATCATGGCGGACGTCATAATCACTGCATGAGTTCCCCTAAATATCGGGAAAAGGTGACCATCATCGACCGTAAGCTGGCAGAGCGTTTTGGCAAGCATCCGGGGCTGTTGATGTGGCATATTTCCAACGAACTCGGCGGCGAGTGTTATTGTCCGATCTGTGCAAAGCGTTTTCAAGATTATCTGGCTGACAAATTTGACCACGATATTCAGAAGCTGAACCATGCCTGGTGGACCACATTCTGGAGCCATCGCTATAACAGTTTTGATCAGATTGAGCCTCCCTTTGATCATGGAGAGAGAAGCATCATGGGGTTGGATCTGGAATGGAAGCGGTTCACCACATGGAGCATGAATGACTTTATGAAAACCGAAATTGCCGTGTTAAAAGAGGTCACACCACAGATACCGGTCACCACGAATTTCATGGAACTGTATTATGAGCTGGATTATCGAAAGATGGCAGGAGAACTGGATGTGATCTCCTGGGACAGCTACCCCGGTTTTCACAATGATCGGGAAGCCTTGGAAGAGACCATGCTGCGAACAGCTTTCCATCATGCAGTGATGCGTTCCATGAAGCGGGAAAAGCCTTTTATGCTGATGGAAAGTACACCCAGCCTGGTGAACTGGCAGCCTTTTAACAAGCTAAAACGCCCCGGAGTACATAAGTTGGCTTCCCTGCAGGCAGTAGCATCCGGTTCGGATACGGTACAGTATTTCCAGTGGAGAAAGGGAAGAGGTTCTTCTGAGCAGTTCCACGGTGCGGTGGTAGGTCATGATGGCACAGAGAATACCAGAGTGTTCCGTGAGGTATCGGAAGTGGGAACTCTTCTCAAGAAGATTGCACCCGTGGCAGGAAGTCTGGTGAAGGCGGAGGCAGCTTTGTTGTTTGATTGGGATAACAGATGGGCTGTTAATGATGCCAGCGCATTGAGCAATGAAACAAAGCGGTATGATAATACTTGTATCAATATCTGGCAAGAATTCCGCAAGCTGGGTGTAGAGATGGATGTAGTGCCTTCCGATGCAGATTTGTCACAATACCGTGTAGTAGTGGCTCCTATGCTGTACATGCTGCAGCCGGAAACGGCAGATAATTTAAAGGCCTTTGTGCAGGATGGCGGGCAATTGTTGGCCACTTATTTTACGGGCTATGTAGATAGCGACCAGCTTTGCTACTTGGGAGGTTTTCCGGGAGACGGACTGACAGAGTTATTCGGCATTGTCAGCGAAGAGATAGACACCCTGTATCCTACAGACCGCAATCATATCCGTTTTGAAGACGGAACAGAATGGGAAGTGAAGGATTACGCGGAGGTGCTGCAGGTTAAGGATGCCCATGTGTTGGCCTCCTATATGGAGGACTTTTACCAGGGAACGGCAGCGGTTACATGTAAGGAGTTTCCTACGGATGACAAATGCGGCAGGGCCTACTATGTGGCAGCCAGAAGCAGTGCGGATCAGATGCGTTCCTTATTTTTAAAAATGCTGCAGGATGCAGGGCTTTCCGTGAAGGAATTGCCGCCGTCTGTGGACTACAGCACCAGAATTGGGGAAGACGGTATATACGATTTTTATATGAACTATGGAACATCACCTGTTAAGGTCTCGGGCGTGGCAGGAACAGACCTGATAACCGGCGGCTCTGTGCAGGGTGAGTTGGAACTGGAAACATATGGGGTTGCAGTTATAAAGCATTAGTCAAGAATTTGTGAGGTATTGTATCGTTTCTATGGAGAAGAATCTAACCACCGGTAACGTATTTAAGACGATCGTGACATTTTCGCTGCCATACCTGCTCTCCTACTTTTTGCAGACAATGTATGGCATGGCAGATCTGTTTATTATTGGACAATTTAATACGGTGGAAAGCACGACAGCCGTATCTATTGGCAGCCAGGTGATGCATATGCTCACGGTCATGCTTGTAGGGCTGGCGATGGGCTCCACCGTTATGATCGGACGGGCCGTTGGTGCAGACCGCAGATCGGAGGTCTCCAAGGCCATCGGAAATACTGTAACATTGTTTATGGCGCTGTCTGTTGTTCTCGCCGTTACTCTGCTTCTGCTTGTAAAGCCCATTGTTTCCATAATGCTGACCCCTGCGGAGGCTGTCTTAGGCACAATAGAATACTTGACGATCTGCTTCATCGGTATTCCCTGTATCACTGCCTACAATGTTATCAGTTCCATTTTCCGTGGAATGGGCGACTCCAAAAGCCCTATGTATTTTGTTGCCATTGCCTGCGTGGCCAACATTGGCTTGGATTATTTGTTTATTGGGGCCATGCGCATGGGACCGACAGGGGCGGCACTCGGGACAACTCTGTCCCAGACGATCAGCGTGATCGTGTCTTTGACGGTTATTCTCCGAAAGAAAACAGGTATTGTCATCACCAGACAGAACTTCCGGCCCCATCCGACAACGATGAAAGGATTATTGACAGTGGGTGTGCCGGTTGCCTTGCAGGATGGTTTTATTCAAATTTCTTTTTTGGTCATTACAGCCATTGCGAACCAAAGAGGGTTAAGCGATGCGGCTGCTGTGGGAATTGTTGAAAAAGTGATCGGTATCTTGTTCCTTGTGCCATCGTCCATGCTTTCGGCTGTATCTGCACTGTGTGCACAAAATATGGGGGCCGGTCACCATGACCGCGCAAAACTGACTTTAAAATATGCCATCACCATCGCTGTCAGCTTTGGCCTGTTTTCCGCATTTCTAATGCTGTTTGCAGCAGAGCCTGTGGTGAGTCTGTTTGTAAAGGGTCAGGATACAGAAGTGATCCGCGCAGGCGGACAGTATCTGCGCGGATATGTATGGGACTGTGTTCTGGCCGGCATCCATTTCTGTTTCAGCGGGTATTTCTGTGCGTACGGCCGGTCAGGCATTTCTTTCCTACATAATTGCATTTCCATCTGCTTCGCCCGGATCCCGTTGGCCTGGTTAGCATCAAAAATGTTTGCGGATACCCTTATGCCCATGGGACTGGCGACCGCGATCGGATCAGGTGTGTCTGTTGTCGTCTGTTGCGTCGCTTATTTTTTCCTAAACAGGCGCACCGCTCCCGTAAGATAATGCCCGACAACCACAAACAGCGCCATTACCGCTATGTAGTCAAGCAGAAAAAGAATCAACGGCTCTTCATAATCAAAAAATACAAACTGAATTTTTAGAAGCATATAACTTCCAATCTCCCGTTTGATAAAGGCATATACACCGTAAACAGCAAGCAGCAGTCCGACCGCCCGAACGATCCATGCCCGGATGACAGGCGGCTTCTTCCACATTCTTTTGGTCATGCCTATCATCATGTTCCAATGCAGGCCTAGGTGAAGAGAGAGAAAAGCAAATCCCCAATATGCTGACAGCATATGCAGCGTTCTTGCCCACGACTGTCCTCCGGTAATCGGCAAAAGGCTAAGCGCGTGGTGGGAGAGAACAACGCCGCTTATCATGGAGCCGAGCATCGAGGCTAACGCCAAAACCACCAACACGGTTTGTAAAATACGAAACGGTGTGTATTTTCCTTTGAACAGACTTCGAGTCCATTTACTGTTCAGAACATGGTGCAGAATAAACAGCACAAACATCCCAATGCCGAGCCATTCGTGTATTACTTCTCCGACCAGGCTGTACGCCATCAGAAGGAGCAGCACCGCCGTCATCAAAATATCTATGACAATTTTAACGATTTGTTTTGGTTTCATTTTTTATTTGAAAATCACTGAATTATTGATCCATATCTCTATATCGGACTGTGCCGATGACGCACTGGAGCCCCTCACAGAAAGACCATCCAGCAGTATTGCATCAGGGCAAAGCTCTGCGATGGCTCTCTCACTGCTGCCCATGTGGCTCCCTTCGTGGGTACAAAGAGGCAGTATGGTTTTTCCTGAGAAATCATATTCCTCTAAGAAAGTGAACAGAGGCTGCGGCAGAGTTCCCCACCAGTTAGGGTAGATCAGCACAATGGTATCGTATTGATCCATGTTTTCCACATGGGAGGCAAGCGCCGGACGGGCGTTATCCGCCTGTTCGTCTGAAGCCACATTGGTAGTTTTCCGATAATCGGACGGGTAAGTCTCCTCTGTCTGAATCAAAAACAGATCTCCGCCGGTTGCTTCCTGAGCCATTCTTGCGAGATACTCAGCATTACCCACAAACTCTCCGTCCTCTACAGTGAGGCTGGCAGATGTGACAGCATCTACACCATCTTCCCAGACGGTATTGCCCACGCGGGAAAAGTATGCCACCAAGATATTGCTGCCCTGTACATCTTCATTTTCGGATGCCGGTTTAGTGCCCCCTTCATCTCGTACATTACTACTCCCCGCAGAAGAATCCAAAGTGTCAGTTGTCGAAGAATTGGGCTGATTCTGCTGTGAAATACCATTGTTATTCTCGTTGCCACACGCTGTCATGGAAATAATCATAGCAAATATCAACGCTATTGCAAATATTTTTTTCATAGACTTGTGTTCCTTTTCTATAACTTTACTCTATGATATCTGTAGACGCAGCTGTGTCGGTCTGGGTCTTATAAGCAGCAACACGTTCCTCCAGACGTTCTATTGTAGCTTTCAGCGCATGGGAACCAAGTACCATGTGCAGCGGTGTGTCCGGCTTATCCACGCTCTCAATGATGCGGGCGGCCATTTTAGCCGGATCGCCAGGTGCCAAACCTTTGGATGGATCAAGCATATTCAGGAAACCGTGCACGTGGTCATACTCCGGAGTCAGATTGGCAACCTTAGCGCTGCCATAGCGGAACTCCGTACGGGCTCCGCCCGGCTCCACGATAGTCATCTTGATATTATACTTTGCAACCTCCTGTGCCACAGACTCACAGAAACCCTCAATGCCGAACTTTGTGGCATGATACATGGAATTAGCTGCAAAAGCTACCTGCCCGCCGTAGGAAGAGATCTGAATGATATTGCCACTCTCCTGCTTGCGCAGATAAGGAAGAGCGGAGCGAATCAGTGCGATGGATCCGGTGAGATTGGTGGCGATGATGTGATCCACTTCCGCATCTGTCAACTCTTCCGCCGCGCCAAACAGACCATAACCCGCATTGGAAACGATCACATCAATTTTGTTGTGTTCCTTAAAGGCTGCATCCACGGTGGCATGAACCGCCGGAACATCGGTAACATCCAAAATTCGACAGTCAAAGGTTACAGGATATTTAGCGATCAAATCTTTGACCTTTTTCATATCTCTGACCGTACCAATTACCGTATCGCCGCTCTCCAAAAGCTGCTTTGTCATCTCATAACCGAAACCACTGGATACACCGGTAATCAACCATGTTTTACTCATAATAATTTCCTCCATTCTTTTTTATATTGCTAATTTATTCAGCTGCCTTGTTAACGCAAGTTAATGCGTTCAAGCTACGCGGATAACCGATAAAGGGCAGGCAATGGGAAATGATCTTTATTAAAAACATTTTGTCATTACCATTACGCATATTCGCTGCGGCGTGGCTGGTAAGCTGAGGCTCGCAACCGCCCTGAGCTGCAAGGAAACAAAACGTAATCAGTTCCCGCTCCGCATAATTCAAACCTTTGCGGGTGTAGTAATCTCCGAAGCAGTTATCAGCCAGCCACAGGTTGATGTGACGACTCTCTTTCGGACCGGACTGCCAAAAGTCCCTCATTCCCTCACCAAAGATATCCACCTGTGCCTGAGTACCGGCTTCCCGGCGGTTCTCTGTGGTGGTTGTGGCCTGACCTTCCAGCGGAAGTGAAATCCCTCGGCTTTCCAAAAATTCGTTTACTGCTTTCAGGAAGGGAAATACCCGTCCTATTCCTAAGTAGGCCACTGCCTGATAGGTGATCTCCTTGATCTCCACCGGCGTTACACCGAAGTTCATGGCAGCGGGAAGCATGGCCCCAAACTCGTCAATACCCTGACAGCCTAAGAGTGTCGCCAGAAGTGCCATGTGACGGGTTCTGCCGTCCACTTCCTTGCCTCCGATGTCCGGCATATTGATCACTTCATCAAAAGCAAAGTTGTCAAAACGCTCGATGAACTCCGGATCGGTCTCCAAAAATTTAGAGACATAACCGGGGAACATTTTTTCATGATACTGTTTGGAAAATTCTGAAATTGCCATATTTTTATGCTCCTTTTTTATTAGTTTTCTTTTTAATCTCACTAAAATATGGATTCATACTTTGTACCTCCCAACTTTTTATGCCTTTATTATAATAAGGGCAAACTCCATCAGCAATTTGTATTTCGCCGTTTTCGTATAAGTTTTGCTTATGACATTCCAAAAGAAAATGCCTGCACCCATGATTTTACGGATACAGGCATTTACTAACTGTTTTATTCTAAAAATATTCCCCCTCCGGTGTCAGTTCAAATTTTCGATTCATCCGCATGATCAGCTGGACACCTAACTCCTGTTCCAGAGCTTTGATCTGCTGAGAGATAGCAGACTGAGAAATGTGGCATTCCTCTGCCGCTTCCGTAAAACTGCCGCAGCGAACGACCGCCTGAAAGTATCTCATTTGGTTCAACATATCTTTACCTCATCCTGGAAATTACAACGCATTTTTCGCCCAAGATGCCACTGTGCTCTCAGATTTCGATGCATCCGCACCGTGGATGGCAAGACCCTGCCCGAAGGTTGCGCCGGCACAGAGCTTTTTCAAATCCCGCTCACAGCTTCCCAGACCGCTGCCTTCATGAGTCATAACCGCCATCACCTTTTTGCCGGAAAAATCCAGCTTTTCCAGCTGAGTAAAGATCGCCATCGGGAAGGTTCCCCACCAGCAGGGACCGCAGACGAACACATTATCATATTCTGCAATACTGTCGAGATACTTTTTCAGTTCCGGTCTCGCCTGCGCATGCAGTTCTTTCTTGGCTTCGTCAATACAGGTGTAATAATCTGCGGCATAGGGTTTTACCGTATCCACTTCAAACAGATCGCCACCCACCGCTTTCTGTATGAATTCGGCAACAATCTCCGTGTTGCCCTTCGCAATGTTTTTGATACCGCCGTTCCAGTAGTTCTCGCCCTTACGGGAATAATAAATGATCAGATTCTTTGCCATGTCATTACTCTCCTTTTTTTGTTAATTTTTATTCTTATTATTTTGACTTGCCGGCTGTGCCATACAATGCCGAAGTATTTAAGCTGTTTAACTTCTCATCAATAACATTTACTTCTTCCGTCGTCAGCTCAATATCTGCGGCACCCATATTTTCACGGATACGTTCCGGCTTTCTGGAGCCGGGGATAGGCACGATATACGACTTCTTACAGATCATCCACGCAAGGGAAATCTGTGCCGGAGTCGCATTTTTCTCCTGTGCAAGCGTTCGTAGATACTCAAACAGACTGCGGTTGGCCTCAAAGGCCTCCGGAGTGTATTGCGGCATATGACTGCGATAATCCACACCCTCCTCAAACTTGGAATCTTTATTATACCGATCACTGAGCACACCGTTGGCAAGAGGACTGAAAGCAACAAGTCCCACATTCAGTTCTTCAAGTACAGGAAAGAGCGCCTCATAATCCCGCGCCATCATGGAATAGCGGTTTTGAATGCAGGTGACAGGGCACACGCTGTGAGCCTTCCGCAGATATTCCTCATTGGTCTCGGAGATACCCCAATGAAGAATCTTTCCCTCTTTGATGAGCTCGGTCATTATGCCTGCCACTTCCTCCGCAGGAACCTTCGGGTCAATGCGGTGCTGATAATATAGATCAATATAATCCGTATCCAATCGCTTCAGACTGCCCTCCACGGCTTTACGAATGATCTCGGGACGGGAGTCCATCTGCAGACCGTTTGGAGAATGCTGCACGCCGTATTTGGTGGCGATCACTACATCGTGACGATAGGGCTTCAAAGCCGTTCCCACCAATTCCTCATTATATGCAGTGCTGCCGTCCGCATTGATGCCGGTATAACATTCCGCCGTATCGAAATAGAGGTATCCCATATCCACCGCCTGATGCAGTACCCCTGTCATTTCCTTTGTGTCAGACGGCGCTCCGTAAGCATGGGTCATCCCCATACAGCCAAAACCCACGGCGGAAACCGTCAAATCTTTTCCTAAAACTCTCCTTTTCATCCGCTCTCATCCCTTTCTACAAATTTTAGTATGTTGACGCTTTTGCCTCGGTGATCTTCCACGAGTCTGCCTCTTGAATAAGTTTTAACTTTAGCTGCAGTCTCCATGTATGGCGTCCTCCTCCGAACACCGCTGCATTTACTACACTCTGTCCAAGCAGTTCCGCCTGACCACCATTAAAACTGACATCCATCCGTTGATGATCTGCGGAATAGTAATTTAAAGTTCCATCCTCCACTGACTGGATAAACGCATCTTTGGCCTGGCGCATCCCTGTTATATGAATAAGCACAAAAGAATCATCCAGCACCTCCGAGAGTACATTCCGATTTTTCCGGGTCATACCGAGGTACAACTGCCGGTAGCAGTTTTCTATTTTCTCTTTATCGGTCATGCGTTTGTTGCTCCTCACAGGGATTACCCTTAAAAATATTGACAATTATATTATGCCTCGTTATAATCAAAAAGTCTAATTAAATAAGCTAATAAGCAATATGAAATTTATATTACGGAGTGGACAATGACTATCAAGGACATTGATTATATTTTAGAATTGGCGCAGACACAGAATTTTAACCGGGCGGCAGAAAACCTCTACACAGCACAACCGACTTTGAGTTACCATATCAAAGCAACAGAAGAAGAACTGGGTTTTCAAATCTTTTCCCGTTCCAGTAAAGGTGCCACTTTGACGCCGGCCGGAGCACAGTTTTGCGTTACGCTCCGCAATGTGCGCGCCGAATTGAAAAAAGCCATTGAGCAGGCACAAAATTTCAGTACAAGGTATTCGGAGAATATAACCATCGGCTCAGCTTGGCGTTCCGCTATCTATTATCTGCCGCAGATCATGCGAAAGCTTGCGCAGGTGCATCCTTCCGTTTCAATTACGCCGGTCTATTCCGCCGACAATTCTATCGAACAATTTTTAAAGGGAGAGACGGATATTGCTTTTGCCTTAGAAGAAAATGTTAGAAAAATCCCGGATATTCAGATTCACTCATTTTATAAAAGTCCGATTTACCTAATCTCTCAGCCCGACGATCCCTTAGCAAAGAAAGATCGTGTCACTGTCCGGGACTTAGAGGGACGAACTTTGATGGTCGGCGGCGGCTCTCCCGCCGCACTGCGAAAGGTGCAGCAGCGAGTGATCAATACCGTGGAGATCAACTACTTCAACAGCGCAGACCATGATACCACACTGACTAATGTAGCCGCAAATCTGGGCATCTGTCTTGCGCCCGGTTTTCTGAACGACCATAATCCGGATTATGCATGGACACTATTTGACTGTGAAGAAACGATCTCCTGCGTGCTGTGTACCCACAAAGATGACTCTCGCGGGATCGTGCAGGAGATTGTAAAATTGATGCAAGCGCAATGGGCAAACATGCTAAAATAAATCTGAATGTGTTCCGGTGCGGAACAAAAATAATTCAAGAGTATCTTGGCCGACACGGTAAATAAGAAGCCAATCCGGTTCAACGTGACACTCTCGAAACCCGCGATAATTACCGGTTAGCCCTCATTTAGAACGTCATCAAAAGATTCATACCGTTTGTAGCCGTCCGGATTCCTTTTCATCTCTTCATATTCGTCAAGAGCAGCTCTGGTTTCTGCATTTGGAGCCGGGCGTTTTATCTCAAAGGGTATACCATCGTGGTTGATAGCAGAACGCAGGAACATAGTAATAGCCGAGGACATGCTTAAACCAAGATCGTTAAACAGAGTCTCTGCTTCCTGCTTTAACGCAGAATCCACACGGACATTTATATTTGTTGTAGGCATATATCTACCACTCCTTTCAATTCTATTTTATGCGCACTCGAAAACAATGTCAATATAATATAAGTGTTTGTTTTACATTTGTCTATAATCGTCCTACAATGTATATTATTATAACACAATATGCCCCCAATTTTCATTATCATGCATTGTGCAAACTGATCAAATAAATGCTAATAATGAAAATCAGGGGCATATTCGTACAATTATATTTTAGTACTTCCCTCTCCCATTGCAGGTCGTGCAGGTGATCACTCCGTTTCCGTGGCAGTGAGTACAGTTCACTCTTCCGCCGTTGCAGCCGTAAGCCGTACAGGTCTTATAGCCGCCGGTACAAGCCGTACAGCTACGATATGTGCCGTTGGACCAATATCCCCCTGCCCCATTGCAGGTTGAGCACAGAACCTTTCCCTTTCCACTGCATCTGGTGCACTGTGTATAGCGGGATCCATGACAATAATTACAAGTTATCTTTCCGCCACCGCCACAGGTTGCGCAAGTCAGACCGCCCGAACCGCCACTTCCGGAGGAACCTCCTACCGTCTCAACATTTCCTCCGCCGTAGCTTCCGATATCGCCGCCTCCTTCCAGCTTGACGGCGCTGACACCTTCCAGCGTATACTGTTCGGAACCCTTGGTGACTTCAATGTAGTAGGAGAATGCTATACAGGAATCACTCTTTTCCAATATTTTGACCTCCGCCTCATCTATAGTATCAATCTGCGCCATACTGTTGGCTGCTGTATTTCCAAAAATAGTCAATTTGTATAATGCGCTATCTCCCGCAGCAGACTGTGCCTTAAAATCTGACTTGTGAATCACATCTCCCGCCTGATAGGTGTCCGGCTGCAGCAACAACATGATATTATCACTGTCGCTTACCCCCCAGCCTTTGATATCAAAACGCTCTTTTCCCTGATAAATCGAATAGGAGGAAGCAACTTTGTTGATCTTGTACTCCTCATCAGAGCCACCCAAATCAAATCCCACTTCCGGAGGATAAGTAAAAGTGATATCAGTGGAAGAAAAAGTTTTGTATGCCATAATGGACATATCGTAGCTCCCTAATGTAAATGTGGCCAATCCATGGGTGACATTGCCACTGCAATTCAAGAAATATTCTTTTTGACTGCTAGTGATCCCCTCGCCAATTACCCATGTTCTCTCAAGGGTAAAACCATAAGCGGAAAGGGCATCAATATAGCTCGTTATGAAATCATAACTGCTGCTTTCCGCGGTGAAGGTCAGCTTATACGCTCCGCCGTCCTTTTTTTCTTCCCCCATGGAATATGTAACACCAGCATAGTCAAAAATCGGAGGAATGAGGATGGACGCTGTTCTGCCGGAAGCATTTACCATTGCTTTCACGCTACTGACATAGGTATACCCCGGCTCCACCTCCAGACGGTCTCCCTGACTGTTGGTGATGCTAAACGAGCTGGACTTGGAAGTTGTCGTAGTTGTTGATGCCTGAGAAGGGGTTGTCGCAGTCTGGCTGGACTCCTTCGCCTTGTCACGATTGTCGGCAACCGTGACGGGCTGGCTCGGCTCCTTCCCTTTGCCACGGTCATCGACTGCCGTGGCAGACCGGCTCGGCTCCTCCGCCTTGTATACGGGTGTCTCGTTCGATTTGGTACTTTTGCTCCCGACACTGATACCGATAATCAATACCAGAAATACCGCAACCGCTACGGATGCCAAGATGACCGTATTTTGATTTTGCTGTTGCAGCCATTGTAAACCTTGATCCTTGAGCGAGATCATCTTGTTTTTTACCTGTTGTAAATAGCCCTGATCGGCTACTCCATTGATTGACGCACCGCACTCCTTGCAAAATCTGGCATTGTATGGCAACTCTGTGCCACACTTCCAACAAGTTACAACCCGCTCCTTCTGCGAAAACAGTGTCATCTCCTCCTGTCCCGCATTGCTCTGATCCGCCGCACTCTTGACCGACGTTCCGCACTCATTACAAAACCTTGCGCTATCCGGCAGCTCCGCGCCACATTTTCTACAAAACATAAGCTTCTCCTCCTTATCCCGTCTTTTGCCGTTTGTCTGTATTAAACATATATTTCTCTCATTTTGTCATTTGATACTGCTCTCATATGCTCCGAAGCCGTCGATCTCATAGGATTGCCCGTTATACTTAAACTCAAAATAAAAGCGGACTGCCCCAAAATCGGTACTGAGAACGGAATTTATTTCTTCCAGCTGGATTCTCCAATCAGTCCACACGACATTCACGCTTTTTCCATCTATGTTAATCTCTAAATCTACTTCTTCTGAAGAATCATTCATCTGGATGATCTGTCCGGAATTATACAACTCTATGGGTATAGTCAGATAAATGTCGCAATCTCCCCCATGAGTATAAAACGTATAGTTTGGCGATTTGCTGCTTCTACTAATACTCATCTCCGCAATCCTTCGGATTGTGGTTTCTCCATCAACATTGACCGTCCCCTTCACCCTTTCCCAGTAATCAGATAATTTTGCCCTATATAAGCCATCTGCGCTGGTATAGGTATGGTTCGGCAAATATAGAATACGTGCCCCCAACCACCCGCCAATTGCAACAAGAACAGCTAAAAATATTAACCCGATACGCTTTCTGCGTTCCTTCCTCTCCTGTTTCGCTTCCTCACTTATTGCTTTACCACATGCCGTGCAGTATCTGGAATCATCCGGTATTGTCATACTGCAACGTGGACATCTCACAGTTCTCATCGTCTCTTCCTTTCTTCACTTTGTCGCTTGGTGTCTTTGTACGGCTGTTTACGGCTTGGGAGTGATGGTGGTGTACTCGTATTCCTCGTAAAAACTGACACTTCCGTCATTGTTATGGTTGATATACTTAATCTCGTTGCCTGCGTCATCATACTCATGTTCTTCTGTTATATAAGTGTTTTTCTTCTCCGTTTTAGTCTTTCTCAACAATAATGTGAGTCCTTCCGTCTCTTCCTCATTATCAGTCGTCTCCGGTACCTCATTTCCGTAAACTACCGTCCCTGGCGCTTTCTCTCCGCGTCCCCGGAAAAGTAAGACAGCCACAGCACCGACAACCACAACCAAGACCAGCGCAATGATCACGATCATACTGTTGCTAAGCCCCGTTCCCTTGGGACGCGGATTCCGGGACACGGTCGTTGTGCGGGGCTGTCCGGCAGACTGTCCCGGCTGCCCACTTAACGGCTTCCCACATTCCGTACAGAACTTTGAATCATCAGGTAAATTTGCTCCGCAAAATTGACAAAACATAAAATCATCTCCTCCGATTTCTTTAAATTTCTTCCCGAATTTTTATATAAAAATTTTTAATTGCCCTCGCTTATATATTACCTGTCTTTACGCTCTATTTGTTCCGCAAGTTGCGGAGTTTTTCCTTATTTGTCAATATTTTTTAATTTACTTCCATTGATTTTTTAAAATTTTGACGTTATTCTATAGCTATACTGCACTCATAAAAATACAGTAACCATACAAAAGGAGACCGGCAGATGGCTATGAAAAAATCTTCCCCTGTCATGGACGGAACTGCTCCCACCACCGCCAAACTGTTGCGGATGCTGGAGACTTCTCCCCGGCAATTTCGGGAACAGCAGCTTGGCGAGAAGAACGATCCGGCTTTCCACGAATACCTGAATAAACTCATGGAAAAGCAGGAATTTTATGCTCCGGATCTGATCGTGGGTGCCTGTATCAGCAAGACCTACGCCTATCAGTTTATCAACGGTGAACGTCTTCCGGGCAGGGATATCATCCTGCGTATCGGGCTGACCATGAAGTTGAATTTGGATGAGGTGCAGCGGCTCCTCACTCTGGCCGGCAAGAGCGTCCTGTATCCCAGAATACGCAGGGATGCCGCTGTTTTGTATCGTATTAAGAAAAAGATGACTTTAGATGAGACCAATTCTTTTCTGGAAGATTTGGGGGAGGAACCTCTTTTATGACAGATTCAGAAAAACATTTTCACGCAGAAGAATTCACAAAAGAATATGAACACGCAGAAGAACCTGCTCTGCCCGCAAGCTTATCCGCCTACCGTTTCGTATCCTGTCTTGCGGACAGCGGAAAGAAAAAGACCTGGATCTTGGAGAAGGCCAACGGTCAGCGGGTTCTATGCAAGTTTGCCTCCGGTGAGTATATGGATATGCTGCGTACGGAGAGCGAATTTTTCTCTCTGGGGAAATTCCCCTTTGTTCCCTATGTATTTGACTACTTAGAGACATCGGAAGGCGCATATCTTCTCCGGGAATATATTGAGGGGCAGACACTCAGCGATCTTGTGGAGAAGGAAGGGCCTCTGCCTCTAGACAGAGCCATCCCCCTCATAGGACAGCTCTGCAGCCATCTCTCCCGCCTGCACGCATCCGTTCCCCCTATTATCTACCGGGATCTGAAACCTTCCAACGTCGTGCTGACATCTTCCGGCGACTGTTATCTGATCGATCTGGGAACCGTGCGCACCTACCATGAGGACAATTCCGTTGACACGGTGTTTGTAGGAACCTTTGGCACAGCGGCACCGGAGCAGTTTGGCGCCAGACAGACGGACGCACATACCGACATCTATGCGCTGGGGATCCTTTTTTATTACCTTTTGACCGGTGAGCTGGAGATACAGGAGCGCAAACTCAAAAAACTGCCCTCCAAGGCGGCAAACATTATCCGAAAATGTACCGCTTTCGACCCCAACAACCGATATTCTCAGGTTTCTCTGGTTGCCGATTCTCTTCAGCCTTCCGCCCGGAAAAAGGTTCGCCGGGCGGCTGTTGCTGCTGTCGTGATATGTACCGTTGCCGCTCTGGGTACATACCTTTTTGTCCCAAAGCCTACCCCTGACACTCCCGGCACTCCTGAAGTTCCTGAAGAGATCGTCTTCTCCTCTCCGTTGCTGGAACAGGCTGTCCGGGAGACAATAAACAAACCGGAGGGAGAACCTGTATATGAACAGGATCTTGTGCAGGTGACCCTGCTCTATATCTGTGGCGATACGGTATTCCAGAGCGCAGAGGAGCATTCCCAGTTTGAGCACAATCACACAATCAACGGGGAACAACATGGATACGGCGATATCTCGGATATCTCCCTTTTGGAGAAAATGCCGAATCTCCATACCGTGGTACTGGACTATCAAAGGATTTATGATATTTCACCGCTCCAGGATCTACATCTGACAACCCTTTCGCTCTGCGGAAATCCTATCACCGATCTGTCCGGCCTGCAAGATCAGAAAGCCCTGAGAGAGCTCTATCTCTCTGAAACGGGAGTGACTTCTCTGGCCGGCTTGGAAAACTGCAGCGCTCTTTTAACACTGGACTGCTCTTATACGGCGGTGGTCTCATTAGAGCCGCTCTCAGCCCTCCCCATTCACTCTCTGCATCTGACAGATACGCCGGTCTCCGATTTTGAAACCCTTTCCTCGCTTCCTCTCGCGGAACTGTACCTGAGCTATGTGTCGTCAGAGCATTTTGTATATATTGAAAATATTACCTCCCTGCAGAATCTGACATTGACACACTGCGGCATTACCTCTTTGAAAGAGCTCAGTTGTTTCAACCAGGTGTATCTGCTGGATGTCACCTTCAACCAGATTACCGATCTGGACGGGCTGGAAGAATTCACCAGGCTGCAACACATCCTTTTGGCCAACAATCCCATTACCGATCTGTCTCCTCTGGCAAAAATGGGTAATTTGTCGCATATGAGCGTCGCCACCGGCACCGACGTGGATTTTTCCTTTTTGAACGAGATGCCCTGGGTACAACATGTCACCGTCAATACTTCCCAGTTGGAAGCCTTGTACAGGGCGGTGCCGGAACCGTGGTTTGAGCTGGTGCACTATTATAATAGAAAATCTTTATAAAATATAGTATAAAAATATCCATTTATATGTTATACTTCAAAGGTATAGTCGAAAAGAAAGTGCGGATGCGTTTCTGATGATGCCCTCTAGTACAACAAGGAGGGTGATGCCCTATGAACACGATAGAGATTCTTACTTTATTGTTAGTAATTTTTGCGGCACTGTCATACATAGACAATCATAAAAAGAAATAAGCATCCCTACCCGCCAGTTTGGATGCTCATCTCTACTTAGCTATAAACTGAGGGCAATCGGAAATTGCTTCCGATTACCCTTTCTGAGTAAATTATACTACTGGGGGCTTGAGAAATCAAGCCTCCTTTTTGCGTTTTTGATAGCTTTTTGATAGTTCTGGATTAATTATATCAAAATAATATATCTTTAAAGCAGACCTTCGGCTCGTCCTTTTCATAGTCCCAGCTATGATAGGAACCACCCTCGCACCACCTGCTTTGGGGGCAGTGCGTGCAGCGACTGTTCCGCTCGGAAAGCAGCGTTCGGAAAATTTCAAAGCAATTTTTCCAAATATCGGTAAAATTGTCCTGAAAAATGTTTCCCTGTACAGTTCGCTCATTGCGGGGGATATCAAGACAAGCTCCCACAGCTCCATTCACCATAATACCGGCTACATAAACTCCTGCATTGCATAGGAAATACCAATCCCGCACGTCAGCCTCATACTCTAATCCCAGAAAGTGCGAGCAGGAATACTCCACCGGCAGCTTCTGCTCCCTCTTATCCCGTATAAACTCCATAAGGATACGGTAATCTGTCGGCGTAAGCTGCATATTCGCGGCTTCCATAGCCCGTCCGATGGGTTCAAGCCCCGTAAGCCGCCATTCATTGATATCCATATCATTAAAGATCTCAAAAAGCTCATCTAATTCACTTATATTCTCATGGTTCACAACGGTCGTCACCATAATGGAGTCAAAGCTGTTTAAATCAATTAAATTCTGTATGCCCCGCATCGCCAGTTCATACCCCCGCTCCATTTTCCGATAGCGGTTGTGTGTATCTCTCACTCCGTCTATACTCACAGAAATCGTACGCATACCGCATTCTTTCAGACGCCGGGCCGTATCCTTTGTGATCAGTGTCCCGTTGCTGGTCATTCCCCACGGAAAACCAAGCGATCGAATATATTCCACTAAATCAAAAAATTTCGGATAAAGCAACGGTTCTCCGCCCGTCAAGGCAATCATCAGCTTTGTCCCGAAATTTTCCTTTACCTCGTCCAACAGACTCTTATACTGTTCCAATTCAAGTCCATGCGGCATCTGTGCACTGCATCTGCTGCCACAGTGGAAGCAGTTTTCATTGCATTTTAAAGTAAGCTCCAGAAAAAGTTGCCTCAGCTCCGGCTTTTTCCTGAGCTTATCCCGATATTCCGCCAGCGTATCCAGATTTCTCTCTTTAATCTCTGCCTTCGTCACTTGCCTTTCCCATCGCGTTCGGTCTCTACAGCGTCTTCTCATTCTCGGACACATTATCAGGCTTTTGCGTATCTACAGTATCATTCTCCACAACATCATTTATCACGCTGCCCGCCGCATCTCCCACTGTATCTTCCAGATATGGGGGCGGTCCATAGACGTCACCCTCCATATTATTCTCCACAGTACATCCGGTCATCCCAAACAGCGTTGAGGAGGCCAGGCCGATCAACAAAGCTTTTTTGGCATTTACTTTCATAATCCGTATCCTCCGTCTGATCTTGCGGTTTAGTGTTTAAATATCAGTTCCACAGCATTCTTTGCCTCCTCAAGTCCCACGTCTGCCTTTTCCCGATAAAACTTGATAGCCGCGACTTTGTCGAACATACCAAAGGTTCTTTTGACTTCTTCAGCTACTTTTGCATCAACATAAAAAAACTGCGTTGAGCCGCACTGCGGACAAAATTTCAGTCCGGCCGGACGCTCTATAAGGTTTGCACCACATTTCTTGCAAAATCTCCCCTTTGTCCCTGCCTGTCTCTGTGGACTTTGTGCCGCAGTATTTTCTAAGGAACGTGGTGAGCCACAGTAAGGACAGAATTTTCCTCTGCCGTTTTTGCCGCATGACCTGCATATCCATTCATTCTTTTGTTCCGGTGCGGGTACGGGAACGGAGGCGGCAACAGGCTGCGAGGATTTGGGGGGCCTTCTCTTTGCCTCAATGATTTTCGGAATTTCCTCGTCTACGGGATACAATTCTACGATCGTAAAGCTTTCAATTTTCACACTCTCTTGAAATTCATCCCGTTCGCCGAGCAAAGCTTGAGTCTTGTTCAGCATATCTTCGTTTCTCTTGTATATACTGTCATACCTGACACCCATGGATGTACAGACGGCAAATACCTCCGGCAGAATACTCTCAATTCCACTTTTTAATTTATCTTCCGAGATTGCCTCATTGTCTGTGGCTGCTCTGCAACGTCCCTTTCCGCAGATCAAGACGTCGATCTCCAAAATGGGATCCGCATAAGAGATTTTTGGGAAATCAAAAATAAAATCATACACCGCCATATTACTGATCCTCCATTTGATTTCCACAGTTGGGACAGAATTTCATGCTTTGCATTTCCGCAGGGAACACAAATTCACATTTGGGGCATTTTCTCTTCTCCGGTCTGGCTTTCCCGCAATTCGGGCAAAATCCCATGGTGTTTGTCATACCACATTCGCATATCCAAGTGTCTCCCGTACTTTGCCCCTGCGCGGCATTTACGCCTTGCGCCGTATCATTTCCGCTGCCCGGTGCGTCCTTCATCAGTTCCGCAACATTGACGCCGCCCGCATTTTGTGCCATGCCCATTCCCATAAATCCGTTCACTGCACCTGCTGAGTTTTCTGCCGCGGACTCCATAGCATTTGCCTGGGCAGCACCCACGCGGGCGCCCAGCATCGCTTTGTTGCCGGAGTATACTCTCGATTCCTGAAGATCACGGATCTTATCGATACTCTCATCGTCCGGTATGATACTGGACAGTGCCATAGAGACAATCTCTATCCCTCTCGCCTCTTTCCATTTGTCGTGGGTCTTCTCCTTCAACAGATTCTTCAGTCCATCCGTATTTGACGGAATCTCGTCATATCTCACGCCCGCTCTTGCCATCTCCCCCAATGCCGGCAGCAAGGCATCCTGAAGCTCCGCCCTGATCTGCGGCTCCAGCGTACTCTTGGTGTATTTATCACTAACGTTCCCGCTGATATTTGTATAAAACAAGAGCGGGTCGGTGATCTGAAACGCAAAAGTCCCAAACCCCTGCAGAGTGATCGTCAGATCAAATTCACTGTCCCGATAGGGTATGCTTCCGAAGCCGAAGCGGTTATTCAGTATCTCCTTTGTATTGACAAAATAAGCCCTCTGATCTTTTCCCGCCCGTCCGCCGTAGGCAAATCTGGCACATATCTGTCATAAGATATTCTCAGCGTCTCTCCGAATACGCCGCAGAAGGCGGACGGTTCCGTATCACTGTTGTATTCATAGCCGCCCTGCTCCGCCGTAAAGTCGATGATCCTGCCATCCTCCACGATAATGAGCATCTGCCCTGCATTCACCGCAATCTTACTGTACTGTGTGATCACATTGTCGTCCGCGCGGCTGCCCGCTCCCGGAGAGCTCTTTGCATGGCCTTTCCGGATCAGGGTGTCATTGTCGAGGGCGTCACAATAAATGTAATCCTCCCACATATCCGCGATATAGGAAAATGCACTTCCCGTAAACGCTTTAATCAGTCCCATAAGTTTTCCTCACTTTAGTTCTTTTGTCTTTTAATCTTAATAACTGTTATAACAGATAATACAGTTAATATTGCCGCCAGCAATGTGGCAAACTGCAAAATATCACCAGCAAAATATGGCACACAATATAAAAGATTCATTATTGAGACTATCGTTCCGATCAAAGCGCATATTTTGTTGTTCATCTTATAAAACACACAGAAAGATACACACACAAGCAATGCCATAATATATGCCGCCATTCTCGCCTGATCATCGATGAGTACTGTACTGTAATTAAAGAACTGCGGAGACAACCCCGTAAGTACGATATAAGCCAGACTATATATTATCGTGAATTTGGTCCATTTTTTTATTTCAGTTGCACTCTCCTCATCACCAACCCCCATATCCTCTCTTACCGTTTCACCGGCCGTTTTTATTGTCTGACCCATATTGGTCCTGTTGACCGTATCGGCCGCACCGGAGTTCGCCGCTATGATTTTTTCTCCGCATTCCGGGCAGAACCGGTCACTGTCCAATAATGTTGCACCACATTTTTGACAATACATAATTTCGCTCCTCTACAGTTTATCAAAATCCCTACATACTTCCCAACTCTGAGCTCTTCTCTTTGTCAGTGTACATATCTCACTTCCCGATACCCAGTGCATACAATCTCTGCAATGATCACCTGGCATATAACGAGCCGTTCCCATCATACCATTTTCAGCTCTCCACTGCTGCACGTCCATCGCTGTATGCGGCTTTGATCTGTTCGCTTGAAGTTGATCCAGCCGCCGTTGAAATTCAGCATTTCTGCGCTGCTTCTCTTCAATGCGCCTCTTGTTATCCTCTTCCGCCTTAAGCACCTTATACGCTTTCATCTCACCGGTGCCGACACAATATAAATACTGGGACATCGAAACACCGTAATAATCCGCACCCTGCTGCAGTTCAGTAACGCTGTGCTTCATCGTACTCTGAAACGTACTACCTAATCCGCCGGCGAACTTTTGAAATTTTCCAAATAAGTCATTGCCTGCTGTATCCTTGAAATATTGATTGACCAATGCAAGAAGCTTCATGTAAGAGTTCCATGCTTCTTCCGCTTTTTCCGAGATCATCGCTCTTCTTTCCGGCTTTGAAAGCGGAATATCAAAATCAATCCCATCCTCAGGGTAAGGCGTACTGCAGTAAGGACACTCTTTATTCCCTTTCTCAAAGGGGGCTCCGCAGAGACTGCAGTTTGTAATCTTCTTACTCTGCGTAAGTTGCTGTACCTGCTCGGAAGTAAGGTCAGCCATCTCTTCCAGCTTTGCTATCTCTGAGATCAAATTGCCGTATTCCTGCTGCAGCGCCAGACAAGGGGTACATCTTTCATCATTGACCACACATACTTTGTTGCAGAAAACGCCCGGCTTTGACCGCTGTTCCCGTTCATTAACTTTTTGCCGGGCTTTGGCCATCATAGCCGCACCTATAATGCCTCCCTTAGCTATGTCATTCGGGTCCATTTCTGCCATAGTTGAAAATAAATTATCCATGAAGCCCATACAATCTCACCCTCCATATTCTTGTCATACAGTTGCAAACCTTGTTTCCGGCCAGACAAGGTCTGCCATTTTCCACTTATTATAAATATATTACCTCTTTTTTCGCCGCCATTGTTCCGCAAGCTGCGGACTTTTGATGATTTCACCAAATATAAAAAGATCACTACGTGAATATAGTGATCTTTCTTAGGAGCGCTGATACACTTCTCAGTTAGAAAACCTATACGGGGCAGTTCCGGAACCGTGGTTTTAGCCGGAGCACTATTAAAGCAGTGGCAATAAATTTTTCAAAGCATATAGTATGACAGTGTGAGGGACACGCAAAAGATGCAGCCGATAATTTATTTTCATGATCAGCCAAGCTCACTTGGATTGCCGAATAACGGTCCCAGCGGTCTTGACAAATCGTGGGAAAATAGTTTTTTTCTGATATATTTTTCAGTAAAAGCCCAGTAGATATTATCAACCCATTCCTCCTTGGGATTTAATCCCAAGCGTTTCATTGTATAGATCCACCAAGACAATAATTTGTCTACATGATCGTAACCTAAAACGCCCCTTGCGTCATCAGTTATATCCGGTCTGTTTCCCAATGCCACATTAGCTGTACTGCCTCCGTAAAACAAATTTTCCGGGGTATGGATAAGCTGATGAAACAACTGCTGAACGTTTTCTCTCCTTCCGTCCTGTAAACAGCCGTTCCATTTGCTCAGGTCATCTTCATCCAGTTCACTCATATCAACTCCTAAAATCCTCGCCAACTCTAATATCTGAGCTCTGATGTTGTTTACATAACCTTGACCGGCTACTCCTAACGTTTTGTTAGACGTGGCGACATAAAAAGCTCCCGCAATGTCGGAATACGGTATTACATGACGAAGATGAAGCCCAACAGGAGCGTACCCCATTTCCTTTATATTTTCCTCTAACTTGTCGGTATCAAGTTCATCAGGATCTATCCTTACAATCGCCTGCAGTCTGCTTGTACGTAAGGTCATTTGTGTTGATAAAACGACCCTGCAGCGCCCTTGCTCCCATAATGTCCGCCTCATTCTCGAGAGCTTTTTCAGTGTTTACATTAACGCCGTTTATCATTACAGTAGGCGATACCCGGCCCCGCTTTTGCTGGACAACGTGCCACGCCTCGTGGGGGAGGTGCTTTTCCTGCCCCGGAGCAACGTGAATTTCCGCACCTTTGGTATAAGCATGAGCCTTAAACTGCGCGGGTCTGGTGGAATTGTAATTCACTTTGACATCATCAAGACTGAAACCGGATAATGCCTCAATTCCCGTTTTTAGATTATCGGGAAGACCGGTGTTATTTCTCTTCAATTTGTTCTGACTTTTATCATTTTCGTAGCTATACATAGTTTCCCCTTTGTATTCGTGAATGGTGGTCAGATAATTCATACCATTTAATTTTGTCAGTGTCAATTTATTTTTTCATTTATCGTAAAATGACTAAATTAAAATTTTTTTTGTCTCTCATGACTCCCCTTCACTCAACACCGCCACAATGCCCCCTGCTCCCCGAAGTAGCAGCGTTCGGCAAAAAACAAAGCCCTCTCAGAACACTCATGTTCCGAGAGGGCAATTTAATCCATCTATACAGTTCTCTCACTACACCCGAAATGCGCTGATCATCTTTTCCAACCGTTCCGCCAACTCCTTCATGGCAGATGTCTTTATGGCAATCTCGTTGATCGCCTCCGCCGTATTTTCCACGGAAGCTGCCACCTCTTCATTGCTTGAAGCATTTTCCTCAGAAACCGCGCTCAAATCGGAAACGTTCTCAATAATAACGTCCTTGGCACCGCCCATCGTCTCCGCAAGCTTTTTGATCGCGTCGATCTCCTCCAGGGAAACCGCAATCTCCTTGTCCAATACATTGAATTTCTCTTCTGTATCAGCGATATCCTGTTGCTCTCTACTGATAATAGCCTTAATCTCATTTGCCAGTCTAAGGCTCTCCTCAGACTGTTTTATCATCTCGTCTGCCAAGGCACGGATAGCGTTTGCACTCTCACCGCTCTGCTCACTCAGCTGTTTGATATTATCGGCTACGACAGAGAAGCCTCTTCCTGCCTCCCCTACCCTGGCTGCCTCAATGCTTGCATTTAGACTCAGCAGATTGGTCTGGGAGCTGATAGAAATGATCATCTCCACCGCATCATTGATCTTGACGATTGCATTGTTGGTGGCCTCCGCCTGTGCAACAATGCGCTCCACCGTATTTACCGACTGATTGCTGCCCGCCAGCACCGCCTTGATGCTCTTCTGGGCATTATCGCTGGCCTTCTGGATAACCCCCGAGCTCTCGTTCAGATTGCTTACATTCTTTCCAATATTTTCAATGCTCTGGCCCATGCTGATCACTTCATTGTTTACATTCTGCACATTCTCCGCCAGACTGGAAGCAGCTTTATTCAACTCACTGACATTTTGGGTGATCTGGTCTGTGCTGCCGGACACCTGGCTACTCAGATCATCCACCTCTTCCACGCTACCCGTCAACGAGTCCGCCGTCTCCCGCGTGGTGGAAACCATCGTGTAAAAGTTCCTCCGCAGCTGTATAGCAGAATCAATGAGCATATTGGTTTCCTTGACAATACTGTTTATCTCAATCTTCTCATTCAAGGTTCCGTTTGCCAGCACTTGGAGGGAATCCGCCACCTTCTTCAGCGGCTTTCGGACAATGTATGTAATAAAGACGATCAATATAACAAAAAATATGGTGATCGGTATTGCTACTCCCAAAATCCATGTCAAGGCGCCTATCAGACTGTCAGACACCTCCTGCTGCGTCTTGCCAGCAAAGGCCATACCCACGATATTGCCATTTCCGTCCCGCAGAGGTACATAGTAGACATAATATTTCTCTCCGTTGATCACAACATCGTCGCTGGAGTAATCCTCGCCGTTTTCCTGCACCCTCTGGATGATCGTCTCATCCGCTCTGGTGCCCTCAATACGCGCTCCGGAAGCATCATGAATACTTGTAATGTAGCGGGTGCCGTCCAAAAAGACCGTGAGTTCTACGCCTTCCTCCTGCATACTGTCCACATACCCGTACTCTTTCGCGATCTCACTGCTTTCCGCAAGCTCATCACTATAATAGGCTGCCAAACCACTAGCGGCAATCTCGAGGGTGCTATACGTCTCACTTCGCAGATCATTCCGCATCACTAAAACAGATACAATACTTATGGCGATAACACTTGTCACCAACGGAACCATGCCAAAAAGTAGCAGCAAGGCAAAAAAGTTCAACGGACTTTTTCTTTTCTCACTCATATTTAACCTCTCCCTCTTTGTATATAACTTTTAATTTCCTCTTTTAAGCATTTTTAGCCCTTTTTTTATTTTATCACCATATTTTCACTTCTTCAATAGAAACATTTATAACTTTTTACCTATTAGAGTGTGAATATTTCTAAAATTATGCTATGATATCTTCTGTAGCGCTTTTACAGAAGGAGAATCGGCATGGCTTCCCATATTAAAAATATGACCGAGGGCAAACCCGGCAAATTGATCTTGACTTTCGCCCTGCCGCTGATGGCAGGCAATGTATTTCAGCAATTATATACCGTTGTGGACACTATGGTCGTGGGAAAGTATCTGGGCGTAAACGCCCTTGCCGCCCTGGGTGCCGCCGACTGGATGAACTGGATGATGTTGGGAATCATTCAGGGCTTTGCGCAAGGATTCTCCATCTTGATGGCACAGGAATTTGGCGCAAGAAGGTTAGAGCGCCTGCGCAAGGTGGTCGGAAATTCTGTCATTCTTGCGGCCTTGTCATCCGTTTTTCTGGTTTTTGCAGGACAACTGGCAATCCGCCCTGTGCTCACCCTGCTTCAGACACCTGACTCCATTATGGACAGCGCTTTGCTCTATTTGAGGATCATGTTTCTGGGCATCCCCATTGTCATGACATACAATCTGCTGGCTGGCATTCTGCGCTCTCTGGGAGATGGCCAGACGCCTCTGTATGCTATGATCGTAGCATCCCTGACCAACATCGGGCTGGATCTGCTCTTTGTGATGGTATTTCACTGGGGGATCGGCGGCGCTGCAGCCGCTACGCTGCTGGCTCAAACGGTTTCCAGCCTCTACTGTCTGTATCACATCCGCAAGATTGCATTTTTACAGCCGGCAAGAGAAGACTTTCGGCCGGACAGAGCCCTGTGCGGCAAATTGTTGCTGTTGGGCGCTCCCATGGCCTTTCAGAACTGCATTATCGCCGTGGGCGGCATGATCGTACAGTATGTGGTAAACGGTTTTGGCGTTCTCTTTATCGCCGGCTTCACCGCCACCAACAAGCTTTATGGTGTTCTGGAGATTGCCGCCACTTCGTACGGCTACGCCATGACCACTTATGTGGGGCAGAACCTTGGCGCAGGCAAAAACAAGCGCATCCGCACAGGGATGCGCTCTGCTCTTATCATTGCTGCGGTGACTTCCGTCGCTATTGGTGTCGCCATGCTGCTGTTGGGACGGTGGATCCTTGGATGTTTTATCTCCGGCACTCCCGAGGAAGTGGAGCAGACTATGCAGATAGCCTATTTCTATCTGTCTATCATGAGTGTCTGTCTGCCCATATTGTACCTTCTCCACGTCACCCGTTCCGCTCTTCAAGGTATGGGTAACACGCTGTTGCCCATGGTGTCCGGCATCTTGGAATTTGCAATGCGCACTGCCACCGCTCTCCTGCTGCCGCTTGCAGTGGGTGAAATAGGTATCTTCTTTGCAGAGATTGCCGCGTGGGTAGGTGCTGATGTGGTGCTGGTCACCAGCTATTTTGTCTCCATCCGAAAGCTGGATCCTGCCGGGAAGGACAACTTTAAAGATTACTCCCGTTCCATCCCCACATAGACCCTTCCTCATATTTCACATAAATACGGTTTTGAGGAATCTTTAATTCTCCCTCATAAATATCACAGATGGTCCTGGTCAGTTCATCCCGACTGTGCTCCGGAATCTTTCCGAATGACTTCACCTCTATGAATGCTGTCGGCTGTGACTTATTTCCTTGAAAATACATATCGCACTGATCCGCGATCTCCATCATCAGCCAGTTCTCCGACTTGCCGGGGATCAGAGAAATTATCTGTCCCAGCTTTGCTTTTAACGTTTCTCTCTGCGCATCTGTCATGGACACGCTCACCCTCGAATTAATAAATGGCATGTTGTCTCCTCCTTACATTATCATGGTACTCATCTATTTACACATTCTATTTTACAAAAGCTGTCATAGTTGTCAATCTCCGGCCACTTGTCGGCACAGATAAAAATCGTCCCACGCGCCCCACGCGCCGGCAGTGGCTTCCACGCGAATACCAACTGTGATCTCTCCGCTCTCCTTCAAGACAATGCCATCAACGACAGTCTCTGACCAGTTCTGCCAACCGGTGACGCCTCCCTCTGCAGTAAGCGTTTCTTCGCCGTTTATCACATACAGTTCAAACACATCGTCTCTTCCGGCATCGCCACCCTGAAGAAAACCGCCAAAGGTATAAGTTCCGGCCTCCAAAGAGATTGTCTGCTCTACCGTATAGCTAAAATCCTTGTCATTCCAAAAGTGCAGACAGGCGCTTCCACTCCGGTTGTTGGTGCCATTCACCTCTATGTCAGTACTTCCGGTCTCATCAGAAATGATCCACATACTCCCGTCGCTCTCCTCAAATCCCGGATCGGGCAGCAGATTGTCAGCATCAGAAACCACGGTTCCTTCCTGCGTTAGTGCCGGTTTCTCGCCGTTGTCAACATAAGCCGCGTTGGTGCCGGTTCTCACATACCGGAAGGTCTTCAGGCTCTCCAAGGGGTGCCCCGTAAAATCGAACAACGCCTGATTATCTACCGCAGAACCACCGTACCATTCCTTTGCTTCTGCATCGTATTCACCGGCGCAGGCGTTAGCCCACCCGGAGCCTTCCCGCTCCCATATTTCCTGATTTTGGGCAAGGATCTGTGCGCTGTTGTCCGCCTCCGGATCATACACCTGCACGGGAATCCATGCGGGCTCCCAGTAGAATACGCCAATTCCATTCTCTATGCCGGCCACCGCATCGATCACCGTCCGAATCTCCATAGCCTGCCCCTGTACACTCACATCGTACTCTCTGTCGATTCCTCTCGTGTCCGCCCCAATGGTATTGCTTTGACCATCACCGTCTGCATAGGTATAGTTCCAGGCAGTCTCTGCAACCATCACTTTTTTGTCGTAAGTGCTTGCAATCTGTCCTAATACACTTTGCAGATTGTCAATACTTCCATGCCAATAGGGGTAATAAGATGATGCAAAAATGTCATAATCTACGTTTCCCGCGGCCAGCTTGGCAGCATAATCCGCATAACGGCCTTCCGTCTCCGGATCGGCAAAGTGCAAGACCACCAGAATCTCCTGATCCCTTTCCTCCGCCACGCTGCGGACAGCGCCGCCGCCTGCCCCAAAAAGCAGATTCATGTTGTTCCAGTCGCTCTCTCCACAGACTTTGCCGTTGGTCTCATTGCCAATCTGCACCATTCCGACGTTAACATCTGCGTCCAGCAGGGTGAGGAGACTTTCTCTGGTAAACGCTTCCAGTGCTGCCGCCTTTTCCTCCACACTGTAATTCTCCCATGCCTTAGGCGCCCTCTGCTTTGCAGGATCGGCCCAGAAATCGGAATAATGAAAATCAATCATCACTTTCATGCCGGCGCTCGTCGCCCACTGACCGAGCTGTACCGCTGTTGCCAGATCGTTGTTGCCGCCACCGTAACCGTTTCCGCTTTCATCGTAAGGATCATTCCAGACGCGGATGCGCACATAGTTGATGCCGCAATCTGCCAACAGGTCAAAAAAGCCCTGATCATCCAGCTCGTTTCCCTCAAAATCATAAAACTTAACGCCGCTGTTGCTCAGTGCCAGGTAGGAGGAGATGTCTACACCATTTATAAAATCTTCACTCAGATCATCCACGCGCTCCACATAGATTCCGGCGTCCACAGGCATGATCGTATCCTCTCCATCCGACGACATATCACTTGTGCTCTCCGCACCGTCGGACGTTGACATGCCCTCCGTGGAATCTTCCTTTGTCGGGCGTACCACTGCAATCACTACAACGATCACAACAACTATCGCCAAGAGAATACCAATCCCAAGCCACAACTTTTTTTGTTCCATGAGATACTCCTTTCAAAACCCTGCTTTGATCGTCTCCATTATCTCATTTTTATTCACAAGGTTCAACGGAATTTTCTTTCTCGGCTTCCTGTGCTTCTTTCTGTTTCTCTATACGCTCCTGCGTAAGCTCCTGAATCTTCTCTTCCAGAGAGTCAAACCGCTTCAGGAATCTATCCCACTCTTTCAAAGTGAAGCTTTGAGCTCCTATCTGGAAGGTAGTTTCTGTCTCACCGTTTTCAATTCTGGTTTTGAGTTCCTCCATCTTCTCGAGGAAAGTTGCACGGTAATCTTCTGACTGTTCCGTTGAAAAATTCTTATCGCCAGAGTCTTCTTTTTGCGTCTTGGCCGACCTCGCGTGAGAGTAATTGTAATTTACTCCTGAATTCCCTGTCTGTACGTTTCCAAGTGCCATAATTCTCCCTTCCGTGGTTCTCCGGCCTGTCGGGAACACACTATAAAAGCACCTAAAGTAGCTGCCAATCCGTTGACATCAAGCGCTATCCTTAGCTTGTTGATCTGACTTAAAAATGTTTGTCGGTACAGAAATAATATCGGTTGTAGGGAAGTTTAAATTTAGAAAAAACGGAACATACTACCCAAAAAGATTATTTCTAAATAGAAAGGCCAACCACAATGAAAATCTTATTCTACGACACCAAAAGTTACGACTATGACTCTTTCCAATACACCCTCACCGACTTTCCGGAAATCACCATCGAATACATCAAGTCCGATCTTGACCCCAGAACCGCTGCATTGGCAGACGGTTTCGATGCGGTGTGCGCTTTTGTCAGCTCCGATGTGGGTGCCGATACACTTAGGATCTTACATGAGAAAAAAGTCGGACTGGT
The DNA here is from genome assembly GCA_022511465.1 of Acetatifactor sp. Classification (GTDB taxonomy): domain Bacteria; phylum Bacillota; class Clostridia; order Lachnospirales; family Lachnospiraceae; genus Acetatifactor. The sequence continues at coordinate 41,348 of JAFLRM010000024.1, forward strand.
GCTAATGCGATGCGCCGGTTTCAACAATGTGGATCTGGAAAAGGCAAAAGAATATGACATCCGCGTCATGTGCGTGCCCGGTTATTCTCCGGAAGCGGTAGCGGAACATGCGATCGCTCTGGCACTGGCCAGCAACCGCCGCCTTTACAAGGCATACAATAAGGTTAGGGAAAACGATTTCAGCCTGAGTGGCCTGATGGGATTTAACTTTTATCAGAAGACGGCAGGAATCATCGGCACCGGCAAGATCGGCGCCGCTATGTGCCGTATTTGCCATGGTTTTGGAATGCGTGTGATCGCCTACGATGTGTATGAGAATGCTTCTCTCAAAGACATTGTGACGTATGTGTCATTAGATCAGTTGCTGGCGGAAAGCGATCTGATCTCGCTGCATTGTCCTTTGATGGATTCCACCTATCATATGATCAATATCGACACCATTCAAAAAATGAAGGACGGCGTTATCTTTGTAAACACCTCCCGGGGAGCTCTGGTGAAAACCGAAGATCTGATCGAAGGAATCCGTCTGCACAAATTTGCCGGGGTCGGTCTGGATGTGTACGAGGAAGAGACGCAGAACGTCTTTGAGGATCGATCCGATGAGATTTTGGAGCACTCCACCACCGCAAGGCTTCTGTCCTTCCCCAATGTGATGATCACCTCCCACCAGGGTTTCTTTACCAGAGAAGCCTTGGAGGCGATTGCCGTCACAACACTGAAAAATGCTCAGGATTATGTGGAGGGAAGGGAAAGCAAAAATGATGTGAAGTAATTTATGATTTCTCAATTTCTTGAGCGGACGATAAAGATGTATGAGAAAACTCCCTATATTTTATACAGGGAGTTTTCTTGCACCTACAATAAGCCTTACGCTTATTTATTTTTAGTGTAATGAATTGAATGTGATCTTATCTACCTGATTTCCGTCCGGCATAAAATCGAGCTTTTGCCCTCTGCCGATTGCAGTCACATTTCCGGAGAACATGTATGGTGCCAGATTCCTATGGGAAGGCCTCTCCCACTCCGGCAAAGCATAGAAAAGAGTAAACTCCTTCCCTTTTATCCGACTTGCTGTCATATAACCAAAGAGTGCATGTTCAAAGCTGTGCAGTGAGGTCTTCCAGCTATGTGCTTTCGGATAACACAGAATGGGTTCGTCTGTCTCACCATCCACAAAATGCCAGATTTCCCCATGCTCTTTGTCCACCATCTTGTCAAACCAGTACCGCTGGGTGGTATTCAAGTAGCGGTAGTACGACGGGTCGTGGAGCGCAAGGATCTCACATGCCTGATCAAGCTCCGCCAGGATCCACCACTCTTTATTTACATCAAGCTTTCCCTTCTCATCAAACCGTCTCGCCCATGTCCCGTTCTTCTCAATATAGGCTTCCTCCAAAATTTTGTGAATCTTAGGTCTTGCGAAATTGATGTAATATGGCTCGCCCAAAAGCTCACCGACCTTTAGTATCACCCAGAACGTCTTGACCGAATGACCAAAATCCGTGTGATCCGTGCCGAGTTGCTGGGAGTGTGCATCGCTGTCAAGTCCCCAGAAGAAACCGTATTCTTCGCTGTAAAATTGTGTGATGAGAATGTCCACAATCCGCTTCATGTCCTTCTTCCACTCCGTCTGGTACGGCTCCGGCAGGGTCGGGGTGACCATCAGCATATAGGCATAGAGCTGGTCAAGCTGCGCCACTATCTGTACCTCTGTCTCCTTCATATGTCTGGGCTTCCATGTCAGGTATCCTCTTCCCTCGTCCATGTATACCCGGAAGATAAAGTCTTTGTACTGAAGCATTTTATACAATACGGTCTTGTCATGTGTCAGAAAATAATACATTCCTAATCCCGTCATGCCATATGCCAGATCCTGACTGGTCCGCTTCTTATAATCCGCATCCCACTTCCCACTCGCAACTTCTTTCGTCACATGCATTCCATAATTGCCATCAAACGCATCCAGAAGGGCAAGCGCACCTTTCCTGCAAACCTCAAGATAATGAGGATTGCCCGTCATATGAAAAGCAATGCCAAAGGCATAGGTAAGCCGGGAATGTGCACGTATGTAGTTGTTATCCGGATCGATCAATCCCTTTGTATCTTTATCCGCAATTGCAGCCTTAAATTCCTCCGGCCATTCCTCTCTTTCCTTTGGCAGTCGTTTTCCATCGTTGGTAATGTAAGTGGGGAAAAGACCATCCGTCATATCTGTAATCTCTTCCTTATCCCAAAATTTCATCAGATCTTCCACCACATGGTCTTGCCAGACCTCAGGCCCAAGCGCTTTCTGAATCAGACCCTTTACATCGTAATTTTTTACCTTCATTGTTTGGCCCTCCTTTTGTACCTTAGCTTATTTGGTCGGTTACTTTACAAGTCCTTGCGCCTTAATATTATCACAATTTATAATAGTTTTCAATCATATATGACTGGCTTCCCTCACAAACTTTACTAATCCCCAACTGCTTCCATGTAAATAATGTTTTCTGCCTCATTTATATAAACGGAAGTATACATCTTTTCACTGTCCTTTATTCCTGCTTGGAATGCAACCCCCATATCCTCCAATTCTCTCCACATTGAGCTGCTTCCCGTTAAATCTTCCGGCAAAAAGTAAAAATCTGTTTTCTCATTTAAGATTCCTTCTCCGCCAAGTTCGGCGCCAACATCATAGTCATAAAATGCAAAGGCATAAACCCAGACAGTTGTTAAACCAATTCCGTTTGACGTCCTGCTGCACCATTGTATACTTTCAGTTGTCGGCAACCCCGGAAAATGATCATAGATTGGCTCTACATCTGTGCGTATCTGCTTTTCATCCGGCTCTTTTTCTTTCGTTATGGCAAACAAGACTATCCCCATTACCAATATGATAAGTATTCCCAGTATTGATACAAGTATTTTTTTCAACGTTCTACCTCTTATCTAAGCAGTAGTGTTTTCTGCTTTTGGAATCGTTTATATTCAGCCTCTGTAATAAGAATTTCATGCTTGCAAACACAAAGAGTATATGCTATATTTGAAGCATAAAGAGGAACAACCGCCCAAGGGGGTTGACCTATTATAGAGTTAGAAAACCATCCTGTAACCGGTCAAAGTTTTAGGGTGGTTTTCTATGTATAGCTACTTACAAAACGTAAATACGAATGTAAGTAATGCTAATAAGAAAATGCCAAATGTCAGCAAATCCTTAAAATCAAAATTATGATCTTCCATAGCATCACCCCCATTCCATAACAGAATAGAGGTCAACACACCCTGCAACACGATTGTTCCATGACATTATTTTATCATATTCTTGCTTTTGTCACAATCTCTTTTTCGATAAATAGTGTATGTTATTATACTTTTCTTATATATCTCTTCTCATCCTCAAAATTCCCTAATGGATAATCCGCGGTTCGTTCTTCCACCACTTTGTCCCATTCATCCGGTCTTATGGTATTGCGGCTTACTATGGGGAATGCCTCCCATATATCCCACTTTAGTGTCGCCATGGCCTCCTCCAGCTCCTCAAACTTTTCCTGTTTTCCATCCTCCGATGAACAATAGATTGGTTCTCCAAACATGGCATAACAATCATTGCCCCGAAACTCCAGCACAAGAGGTATTATGGGACACCCTGACTGCTTTGCCAGATCTATAATACCCCAATACATGGGCAACATAGGTTTAGAGGGGGTGATATTCCATGTAGACTCAGGGAAAATACACATATTCAATCCCTTTTTCATACACAAAAGCATTTCTTGAAAAGCCTGTCTCTTACTCTCGCGGGAATCTCTGTTCACCCATACTACACCATTCAGGAGAAAGCCTACGTAATCTACTATGCGTAATCTTTGTTTCGCAACCAATACGCAGGTATGTACTCCTATCACCTCACTTGCAATTGGAAAATCGTACTTGCACGAGTGATTAACGGCATAGATCACATTTCTTCTTGTATATGTAGAATGGGTATTTAAGATATGTAATTCTTGGTTGAGCTGCTTGCGTTGGTTTTTCAATACATTGATTAGTAACGAATGAAAAAGCCAACAGGTTCCTTTATTTATCATTAATTATTTCCTCTTGTAGGCCAGACTTAAAGAGAAGCCACAATATCCTTTGCCATCTTCTCAAGGGCTAAAAAGTCCTGCTTTCCACCGTTTTCTTTATGCGGGATTTTCTCTATCACTTCAAAATATTTAGGGCATTCGTAATCTTTCAGTTTCTCGCGGCACCCCGCTTTTATGGTCTCTAACGCAGTCTCTTTATCCATGCCTTGCGCTTTGAATTCAATGAAAGCCATGGGCACAGTGTCATTCTCTGCTATTTGAACCCCAACGGCTACACACTCACGGACAAAGGGGAAGCTCTGAATGTAATTTTCACAGTTATCCGGCGATATTTTATAACCCAGCTTATCTATAATCAGCCGTCTTGTTCTTCCTTTGAGGAATATGTAACCGTCAGAATCTATATAGGCAAGGTCGCCGGTACGAACCCATTCTATTCCGTCGTAGATGGTTTTAATCTTCTGTGTAGATACGGGATCCTCCAGATATTCATTGAAAACGGTATCTCCACCTATATACAATTCCCCAAGCTCTCCGTCCGGCAGCATCTGTCCGCTATCTGGGTCGAATGTTTTTGCAATATTTCCAAACATTGAGATGCCAATGGAACCAGGTCTGTTGGCAAAACGCGGAGAAACCACCGCAGCACCCGTGACTTCGTTGTTGCCGTAACCGTTTATGATAGGAAACTCAAACTCCAACTGCCAGCTGATCAGCTCATTTTCTGCAATCTTGTCTCCCCCCGAAATAAAGACGCTGACTTTGCGTAAAATGGCACGTATTTTTTCCAACTCACCCTTAGCTTCATCCTCAGCGACGGCAAGTTCCTGCATTTTATTATATAAATATCTGATATAAACAGGTACGCCATAGACAAAATCAAATTGACCAAGATGCCGGTATATCATATCCTCCGCCGGCATTGTAGTGAATACCGTCACACATCCAAGCACTAAGCCTGAGTAAATAGAATTCACCAGCCCATAGATTATCCAGGGTGGAGCACAGACCAGCGCCCGCTCACCCTTGTAGAAAGGAAGGTCACAGTACGCCATTTTCTTTATGGCAGCATTAAAATTATAATCTGTATGTACAATCGATTTAAGCATTCCTGTGCTGCCGCTGGACTGTACGATAACGGAAGGTTTGCCCTCCTCATAGGCAGCAGGTATGAGTTTCTCTGGAAAATCTTCCTGAATATACTCCAACATACTGATCAAGCGGGGATCAGGCACGGAGTGAAGAATATCAGGCAAGCCCATGGCTTTGTCTGCCGGAACAACAATAATCCTTTTGAGCTGCAAATGAGGCGCAATTTGCGCAATCGCGGGAAGCAGTGCTTCATGTACGATCAATGTGGTCAATTGACGCGCCTCAAGATAATGCAGCATATCGGTTGGCTTTAGACTGCCGTCAAGCCAGAATGAGATCGCACCAATTTTATTCACAGCCAGCAGTACAGTGTCCACCTCCGGCACGGTCAGAAGGCAGACTCCGACAATACTATCCTTCCGAATTCCGTCATGGTACAGCGCTGCGGCCAAGGCATCTGTCTCCTGCTTTAACTGCGAAAAAGTACGGGCCTTTCCAAAATAAAGCGCATATGGACTATCCATATCATCCGCGTTCATGTTCATTACAAGATCATACATAGTCTGATGCTCGGAAAAATCCCGAATTGGTTTTTGTCTGTGGTATTTTGATTTAAACATAGCGTTCACTTTAATCCTCCCATATTAGATAAATATTTAATCATTACTTTTTCAAAATCATGCCGTCAATATACTCCTCCGTAAAATAAGGCCATTCAGCCAGCCTGTCATGGATATACTTTTTCCATTCATCTGCTGGCAGTTCACTACGCAACTGCACAGGTCTGGACTCCCATATCTCCCACTCTAATGTCGCCAATACATCCCGCAAGTTCCTTATTGCTGCCGTCTTTCCTTCCACACTAGATTCATACAGATTTACATTAAAGTTCTCGCCAATGTTGATAACAAAATGTTTACCATACTGCGTCGCAGCTATGGGAACAATTGTTGCCTCCCCTGCGCGGGCAATGTCTACAATCCCCCAATAACATGGCAATACCGGAAGATTGGGCGACAAGTTCCAGGTTCCTTCCGGAAAATACATTAGGTTACCGCCTTGCTTTAAATGATCGATCATTTTATCACAGACAGCTTTTCTGTCCTCTTTAACCTTTTCATTAAAATAGAAAACGCCATTTAACGCCAGAAATGCCGCGTCTATGGTTCCCTGCAAATGTTCATAATCACCTGACAGAAGATAATAATGCGCCTTAATGGCCTCGCTTACAACCTCTATATCATATTTCCCCACATGAGTAATTGCATATATGACTGGAGAGGCCGAGTTATCTCTATTATCCCTGAGAACTTCGTAAGAGAAACCGCCCAGCCTGTTTTTAAGCATGTAGATCCCCAATATGTACTTATGGATTTTTCTTCTGCCTTCCAGTGACAGTCTGTTAAACAGTCTTTTATCTTCTTTTTGTCTCAGCCAGTAATAATGTTTATGGAACCGTATTCTGGCTTTTTGGTATTCTTCCTCATCTGCTTCCTTTTGCAGCAGCTTTTCCAGTTCTTTCGACAAAACATTCATTATACCTTAATCACCCCTCTATTCCCTCTTTTCTTTACGGAAAACAGAACTCCAAAATTGTTATGTATGTGGCTTAACATCTTTGCATACAACACTAAATATGCTTCAATTTATATTAATTATGAAACACTCATCCAATGCCTCAATAGAACGACACCGACGCTCATATTTTCTATATAATCCAGCAACACTATTATCAATATCTCTTAATGTAATAAAATCATATGTCTCCAGCTCACTTTTCGAGGGTGCTTCAAAGCATGTAACAAGTCCCACATTTTCCCAAAAATACATGTTTTCTATCAATTCAATACGTTCTGTATCACTTAAAGAGTAGTAATAATCATGCATTTGACTAAAATCTGAAATATACATATAACTGTAATCTGTTATTTCATCCATCGTAATAGCCAAAAAAATACCCACATTCACGTTTCTATTTTCACATGCCTCTGCAATTACCAGTTCTGTATTCGGTAATTTATACCTCAAATACATTGCCACTTTATTTTCCGTAGCCTGCTGATATCCTAATTCTATTGCTTTATTATAGTATTTCTCAGCAATCTCAAAGTTTTGTTGAAAATATACCCCATTTGCATACATGTATCCTAAGTTTGTTAGCGCAAGAGGATTATTGGCCAATAGGGAATTTCCATATACCCGAGCTACACCTTCATAATTATTTGCTAAATAATAAAGCTGAGCATAATTCAGTAAGGTTTCTTCATCACTATTAGCGTCTTCAAATACTGTATTATTTGCTATTTGATTATTAGAATTAATACTATTATTTGAATTAATGCTATTTCCAGATATTATATTTTCTTCCGCATTTAAATAACCGATATATGATTGAACTTGCTGTATTGCTAAATTATATGTTTCTAATACATTGATATAATATACTCCGCCTGCACCTAATAAAGATGTCATGAGTCCTAGCGACGTTAATGCTAAATTAACCATTTTTTCTATTTTTTCCTTCTTCTTAGTGACGCCTATTAATCCAACCACAACGCAAATAATCCCAACGAGAAACAAGGAAATATTAATACCAATTAACATTCTCTCAAGCATCTCCCTTCCTGAAGAAACAGTTAAAACAGAATGCCCTCGCTCAACGGAACATCATTGATATAAAAAACAGCTAGAAATCATCCGCTCCCAATACGTGTGACCTTTCATGAGGTGCTTATCCCTGCAGCTAGTCACGATAAAAATGGTGTTTTCGACTTTGCACACCCATTTGTTTTAAAATAGTTTCTTTTTTTACGATCGTGTTATTTGTTCACAAATTGACTAATCAGGTCCTTAGTTTTTCTGTTTCTTTCTTTTATATCAGCTTCTCCCCTATCAATCTTTTTCAGTTCATCAATCAATTTCTTTGATTCTTCTATTCCGCAATTTATCATTTCTTCCCATGTGTTCGATATTTCTTTTACACTTCTGTTTCTGGTATTGATTGGTATTCCATAATTAATTATCACACGATTCTTAATGTTTAGTTCTTTGGGAAGCCACACAATAGAAAATGTTTCTATTATACCGCCATTGTCTTTGATTAATCTAAAAATTGCATTTGACTTTAATGGCAGAATATTTTGTTTTTGAGGTTCGCGATTTATAGTTCCTTCCGGAAATAAGCCTACAGCACCGCCCCAAGCAAGCATTTGATGCAGCATTTTCATGCTATTCATGTTTATCTTAAGATAATTTTCATCTGTATTCCTGGCAATTGGAACGGCTCCCATAGCAGTAATAAAAGCAGCAGAAACATAACAAGAAACTGGATTCTTTCTCAAGCTAAATAAACTTTCCTTTCCTTGGAACATTCGTAATAATGCTCCCCAGTGAATCTTTCGACAGGACGATACAGCAACTACTGCGGGGTCTAACTTATTTCTATGATTTCCTATAAATACAATAGCTCCTTTAGCAGGTATGTTTTCGTTTCCTTTTACTATTGGATAATACTTTTTGAAGA
>JAFLRM010000025.1 GCA_022511465.1 Acetatifactor sp.
GAAACTCTTTTTACGATACAGGAATTACGCCGGAATATGGCGAGCAGCTTTTGACCCTGTCTACATGTGAGTATACCCTGGATGAGGGGAGACTTGTGGTGGTGGCAAGGAAAAAGGAAAGCTAAAGTGAAAAACAGGAAGGACCTTCCTTTGTTCATCGCTGATTTTGATGACGGGGAAGGTTCTTTATTTTTTTCAAAATTTTAAAAAAAACAGTTTGCAAGAAATATAGAATTTGTTACAATAAATGTAGTGTTTTTACGTGTCAAAGGTGGCCGGGTGTTTCCACGGCTGTCACAATAAAATAAAATCAGGTGCGAGGCACCGGAATGGAGGAAGCATGAGGTATTTTTTCGAGTCTAAGGTCGAAAAGAAGGACGAGGGATACACGATCCAGATCCCTTTTAACGTATGGGAGGTGTGTAAGCAGCGCGATGTGATCAAGGGCGACCTGGTTTTGGACAACAAGGTCATTGACTGCGAGCTGTGGCCCAAGGAGAAGGGCAACTATGAGGTGCATATCAAGGATCAGGAGGGGATCAGCGTAGAGCCCGGATCAGTGCACAAGATCCTGCTCCACGTAAATGGTTCCCTGATCCGCATGGATCAGAACAGCCCTTACAGCTTTGAGAACCCGATCCGTAAGATTGATAGTGTTGATGTGATCATCCAGCCGGAGGACGGACTCTGCGGGCAATCTTGCGTGGCTATGCTGGCCGGTGTTACCGTTGCGGAAGTGATCAGCGTTATGGACTGCAGAGAGTGGCAGGCTACCATGGGCCGTGTGATCTCAGCATTGAATTATTATGGTATCGATCACACCGATATTATTATGTACACAGAGGGTCGTGACACTGTTCTGCCCAAGTGCGCGATCCTGATGGAGAAGATGGGACGCTTCTGCCATTATCTGGTTCACTTCGATGGAAAGTTCTACGATTCCAACCTCGGTGTGTTGGAGGAATATGATACCAGCAAGTTGCTTGGCTTCTTGGAGATCAAGTGCTGATCTAAAGTCAAATATAAGAATTGACAGGCAAGGGGATTGTTCGTTTGGGCGGACAGTCCCTTTTCAGGCTTATGAGGAGAATAGAAGGGACAAAAGATAAGAGGAGGGAGCAAAGTGAGTGTACAGACAGAGGTTTATATGGCCATGGCAGCAGCCTGCGGTTTACAGTACGATACTTTTCACAATGTGATCTACGGACAGAAAAACGGTTTTGATCTGCTGATCTATGAAGTCAACATGGACAACCCCAATGTGCTGAATATTCACACTGCGGCAAGACGCAACGGCTCTGCGCTATCACAGGAGGAAAGGGCGGAGCTCACAAGAGGGACACAGGGGTTTACGGTGATGGATCAGAAAAGGTATGATATCTCGACGGTTCTGGCCAAGAGCAATGACTCAGAGGAGGAACTGGTGGCGGCGCTGCCGGAAGCGGTTGACAGCTTCCTTTCCTATCTGACCATAAGGGGATTTCAGCCCTGCTGCAGTATTTGTGGACAGAATGCGAGATTTGCCGGCTATCAGTCCGGTCCCACCTGCCTGCATCTATGCGAGAACTGTGAGAGCCGGATAAGCGGCGGTTTTCTGGAACTTTCGCCAACAATGGGTCAGAACCGGAAAGAAAATGTGTTGCTTGGTATCATGGGGGCACTCATAGGATCTTTGCTGGGAGTTCTGATGATCGTGGTGCTTGGCCGGCTGGGAATTGTAGCATCCTTTTCAGGTGTGATGATGGCTATTGGCGTGCTGAAGGGCTACGAGATCCTGGGCGGTAACTTGTCTAAGAGAGGGATTGTGATCAGTGTGGCGATCATGCTGATCATGGCTTATGTGGGAGACAGACTGGATTGGGCCTTATTGGTGTACCAAGAGTATGGAAAGTGGATCTCGAGTATGCATTTTAGTTTTATGGAATGTTATCTGGACGTCCCCAGATTGATCTCCAATGGAGTGATCGAGCTGAGGCGCTATCTGCTGAACCTTACTGTGCTCTATGTGTTTTTGCTGTTGGGCGCGGTTCCAACCCTTCGCAAAAGAACACAGGTGAAAACTGCCCAAGTCCGTGTGATCAAGATCGGACAATGAGCCAGCCATAAAAATAAACAGATTATAAACAGAATATAAAATTGTATTTTGAGCACTCTAATAAGAAAATGGAAGATAGTGGGAATATACAAGAGAAAAAATGAGATAATAAGAGGTAAATTGCTCTGCATACATTTGCAAAGACTTACATATAAAACTAATATATGTATTGGTGATTAGCACTCAAATAAAATGAGTGCTAACAAGAGAAAAAAGAACAGCTAATATAAGGAGGCATTCATTTATGAAATTAGTACCTTTAGGTGACAGAGTGGTTTTGAAGCAGTTAGAGGCAGAGGAGACGACCAAGTCCGGTATTGTTCTCCCCGGCCAGAATAAAGAGAAACCCCAGCAGGCTGAGGTTATCGCGGTAGGCCCCGGCGGAATGATGGATGGCAAGGAGATTAAGATGCAGGTCAAGGTCGGTGATCAGGTAATCTTCTCCAAATACTCCGGCAACGAGGTAAAGATTGATGACGAGGAGTATATCATTGTAAAGCAGAACGACATACTGGCCGTAATTGAGTAGTGCAAAATGACTATAATATTATAACATGGAGGAATAGGATCATGGCAAAGGAAATTAAGTATGGCGCGGAGGCGCGTGCAGCATTAGAGTCCGGCGTAAACCAGCTGGCAGATACTGTAAGAGTGACCCTTGGACCCAAGGGAAGAAATGTGGTTCTCGACAAGTCTTTCGGAGCTCCCCTGATCACCAACGACGGTGTGACCATTGCAAAGGAGATCGAGCTGGAAGACGCTTTTGAGAACATGGGCGCACAATTGGTGAAAGAAGTGGCTACCAAGACCAACGACGTGGCCGGCGACGGTACCACTACCGCAACGGTTCTGGCACAGGCAATGGTAAACGGCGGTATGAAGAATCTGGCGGCAGGTGCAAACCCCATCATCCTGAGAAAGGGTATGAAAAAGGCCACCGATTGTGCTGTAGAGGCGATCGCTGAGATGAGCCAGAAGGTGAACGGCAAGAATCATATCGCGAGAGTGGCAGCCATCTCCGCAGGCGACGAGGAAGTAGGCCAGTTGGTGGCAGATGCTATGGAGAAAGTAAGCGGCGACGGTGTGATCACCATCGAGGAGTCCAAGACTATGCAGACCGAGCTGGATCTGGTGGAAGGTATGCAGTTTGACAGAGGTTATATCTCTGCATATATGGCGACCGATATGGATAAGATGGAGGCAACTTTAGAGAACCCTTATATCCTGATCACCGACAAGAAGCTTTCCAATATTCAGGAGATTCTGCCCCTGTTGGAGCAGGTGGTACAGTCCGGCGCAAAGCTGCTCATCATTGCTGAAGATGTGGAGGGCGAGGCTCTGACCACTCTGATCGTCAACAAACTGCGCGGTACTTTCAATGTGGTGGCTGTCAAGGCTCCTGGCTACGGCGACAGAAGAAAGGCTATGCTGGAGGATATTGCGATCCTCACCGGTGGTCAGGTGATCAGCTCCGAGCTTGGCCTGGAGTTGAAAGAAGTTACCATGGATCAGCTTGGACACGCAAAGTCTGTCAAGGTTCAGAAAGAGAACACAGTCATTGTGGACGGCGAGGGCGACAAGGCTGCGATCCAGTCCAGAATTGCCCAGATCAAGGCACAGATTGATGAGACTACCTCTGATTTCGACAGAGAGAAACTGCAGGAGAGACTGGCGAAGCTGGCCGGAGGTGTAGCTGTGATCCGCGTGGGTGCCGCTACTGAGACCGAGATGAAAGAGGCGAAGCTTCGTCTGGAGGACGCTTTGGCAGCGACCAAAGCAGCTGTGGAGGAAGGAATTATCTGTGGTGGTGGTTCTGCATATATCCACGCTTCCAAGAAGGTGGCAAAGCTGGCCGAGACGATGGAGGGCGACGAGAAAACCGGTGCCAACCTTGTGCTGAAGGCTCTGGAGTCTCCCCTGTTCCACATTGCTGCAAACGCGGGACTGGAGGGCAGCGTGATCATCAACAAGGTGAGAGAGTCCGAGGTCGGCGTTGGCTTCGACGTTTTGAAGGAAGAGTATGTAGACATGGTGGAAGCCGGAATTCTGGATCCCGCCAAAGTTACCAGAAGTGCGCTGCAGAATGCTACCAGCGTGGCAAGCACCCTTTTGACCACCGAGAGCGTTGTGGCAAATATCAAGGAGGATGCTCCTGCAATGCCCGCAGGTGCCGGCATGGGCGGCATGATGTAAAACGCTCATCTGACAAGAAAACTTTTATGACAGGCATGGAACTTTCGGTTCCGTGCCTGTTTTTTGTGGCGGTTTTCAGTTGTGAAGACAGGGGAATTATGATAAAATTACTTTGAATACTAAAATCGGCAGGACATAATTTTCACAAGTGTCCTTCTGTCAATTTAGGAGAGTAAAATGAGCGAAGAGAGAGTATATCACAACCCGGTGCAACGGGGCTTCTTCCCGGATCCGTCGGTGATCCGCGTGGGGGAGGATTATTACATGGTAAATTCCAGTTTCCAATATTTTCCAGCAATTCCGATCTCCCATTCCAGGGACATGGTGCATTGGCATATTATCGGCCATGCCATAGCAAACCCTGAGTGGCTGGACCTGAGTGAAACCAAGGACTCCCACGGTATCTGGGCACCGGATATCGAATATGTGGACGGAAAGTTCTACATATATGCCACCCTTCGGCTGAATGCGGACGGCAAGAGAGATAACAATGTTATGCGCAGACAGTTGGCCATGGTGTCCGACCGGCCCGAGGGTCCTTACAGCAAGCCGGTATGCCTAGAGGTGGATGACATCGACCCCTCTCTTTTTGTGGATGATGACGGACAGAAATATATGGTGATCGCAAAGGCGGCCCGGACGGTTCCTCTGTCGGAGGACGGTCTGCAGGTGACAGGGCCTATAAGAACCGCATGGGAGGGAACCGGCGAGAGGTGTCCCGAGGGGCCTCACATGATGAAGAAGGACGGTTACTATTATGCTATCTTGGCGGAGGGAGGCACCGGCATCGGCCATGGCATCAATGTTGCCAGAAGCAGGGAACTCTACGGCGACTATGAGGTTTCTCCCTACAATCCGGTCATGCGTCAGATGGATCCGGAGGCGCTCCTTCAGAGAGCGGGACACGGCAAGCTGGTGCAGGACCAGAACGGACAATGGTGGTGTTACTATCTGTGTGGCAGACGCAATCAGGGCAAATACACTACCATCGGCAGGGAGTCCGCATTAGATCCCGTGCAATGGACCGAGGACGGCTGGTTTACCATAAACGAGGGCAAGGGTCCCAGCCTGATGCAAAAAGCGCCCGATCTGCCGGAATGTGTTTTCCCGAGAAATCTGTTTGATGATTTTGATGACGATCGGTTAAATCTGGAGTGGGAGTTTGTACGCAATCCGGACAACGGTTCATGGTCTTTGACGGAACGCCCGGGATACTTCCGTGTTTGGACGAGGGATGGGCAGTTAAATGAGATCCGGGCCAAGAATACGTTGCTTCGCAGAGAGCAGGAGCTCTCCTACACGGCGGAGACCAAGGTGGAGTTCTACCCCGATCGAAACGGTGAACAGGCGGGGCTGACCTGCTACTATAGCACGGCAACCTACGCCAGATGTTCTCTGTGCTATGAGGATGGCAGGAAACTGCAGCTTGTCATCAATCGCAATCACGGTGAGGAATTGATGGCGGAGGTCACAGGGGTCAAGGAAGCCCCCGTCTATCTGAAGGTGGTGGTGGAGAAACTGACCAGAACCTTCTATTATAGCTATGATGGCGAAGGGTGGCAGGAGATCGGAAAGCTGGAAAATTGCGTTTATCTGTGCGACGAGGGTGTACCTGACGACCCCAAGCGCCACACCGGCACTCTGGTGGGGCTTTATGCCAACAACGGCGGTTGCGGCAGCAGGAAACCGGCAGACTTTGACTATTTTAAATATGAGGATTGAGCGGCTTTAAAGTGTTCATTCCCTGGTTTTGAGAGGAATGTCTTATGAGTAAGAGAAAACTTGAATGGTCTTTTGTAGCATATGGAACCAGTGTGGATCTGGAGAACAATGGTTTTGCAGGGAGTGTGGAAGAGAATACGCTCTCTGTGTGGAGCTTAAATGGTAAGGGAAAGATTGTGCCGGCATCCACGGATGGTCTGGCATTCTACTACACGGTGTTGGATGCGGAGACGGAGAATTTTACATTGTCCGCCGACCTGGAGGTGGAGAGCTGGACCTTTTCCAACGGCCAGGACGGTTTTGGACTGATGGCGGCAGATTCCATCGGTGAGAATGGCAGTGAAGTCAGTTTCTGGAACAATTCCTACATGGCCAGTGTGACAAGGGTGGACTACGCTTATGATCCAGAGCGGAAATGTCCGGGTAACACCGGAGAGCAGTATTTTATGAAGCTGGGGGTTGGAGCGCAGGAGAAAAAGGGGATAACGCCCGGGGCCAACGAGAGTGGAACACAGATTCAGAAATTTAGCAGCACCATGCACACGCTGGAGACTACAGCGCCCGAGCGTGGCCTTCCGCCCGGCACCTATAATCTGGTGGGGCGCTACACCAACGCTCCCGAGAAAATGCAGAATGTGGCTGAGCTTACAACGTTTCATTTGTCTCTGCGCCGCTTGAACGGCGGGTATATGATCAGCTATACGAATCAGGAAGGTGTTACTACCTGTCAGAAATTCTACAATGATGAGAATGGCGATGCACTGATGCAGTTGGCTGAGAAGCGGATCTACGTGGGCTTTTTTGCGTCCCGAAACGCCAAAGTCAAGGTGCGCAACGTGGAGCTTACGACAATACCTCCCGCGGAGGATGACGAAATCGGAGAAAGGCCGTTCACGTTGGTTACGCCCGAGTATGCTATATGTTCCGCCACCGTGGCAAACAGAGAAGACTATGAGTTGGTGTACTATGGAAATGCCAACGGAAACCTAAGTGTGCGGGATGAGTTTGGGGTGGAGATTGCCAGCAAAAGAGTGCAGGCAAGCACCAAGTGTCGAGTGAATACCAGCGTTCACCGTGGGGAAAATACTTTTTACGTGACTTTTTTGCCGGATGCGGATTATCAGCCATCCCCCTACGAAAAACTATCTGATCATGAAAAGAGAGAGTTTGTTTTCACCGTGACATATGAGATTAACGAAGGAGAACTTTTATACATAGGGCCGGGTGGGACGGCACAGTCTGCGGGAACAAGACAAGACCCTATCGACATCTACACTGCGGTCAGGGGAGCAGTTCCCGGTCAGAGGCTGGTTCTGCTTCCCGGCAGGTATTGTCTGGAGAAGACTGTGTGTGTGGAGCGCGGTATGGATGGAACGAAGGAGCAGCCCATTGTTTTGGAGGCGGAAGAAGGTTCCCGACCGGTGCTTGACTTTTGCAGAAAGTGTGAGGCCATGATCCTGGCAGGAGATTATTGGCGCGTCAAAGGCTTTGATGTGACCAACTCAGGCATTGCTGAACGGGGTGTGGTTTTGGCGGGCAGCCATAACATATTGGAGAGGATTTCTGTCTATCGGAACGGAAATACCGGACTGCAGATCGGCTGTTACTCCCGGTGGGACAGCAGGGAGGATTGGCCCGCGGATAATTTGGTGCTCAACTGTACCTCCTATCTTAACGCAGACCCGGGCTACACCGATTGTGACGGATTTGCAGCCAAGATCACTGTGGCGGATGGCAACGTGTTTGATGGTTGCATCTCTGCCTACAACGCGGACGATGGATTTGATCTGTTCGCCAAGGTGGAGAAGGGAGCCACCGGCAGTGTGCTGATCCGCAACTGCCTCGCTTTCAAAAACGGTTATGTGCTGGACGATGAGGGGAAGGAAGTACATGCGGGCCTTGGAAACGGCTTTAAGCTGGGCGGCTCCAGCATCGCCTGCGGACATCGATTAGAACACAGCATTGCCTTTGCCAACGGCGAGAAGGGCGTGGATTCCAACAGTTGTCCGGACGATCATATATCCCATGTGATCTCTTTCAACAATGATTCCCACAATGTGGCTCTCTTTACCACAGACGCGAAGAATACCGCATTTACCGCGGAGGGTGTGCTGTCTTTCCGTACAGAGGCTGGTATGCCTGATCAGCTTGATCTCAAGGGAATGCAGGATAAGGAGGCAGTCTACGGAGAGAGCAACTATTATCAGGGTGATGGGATCAGTGTCAATACAAAAGGCCGGTGTGTGGAGGCGGACTGGTTTGAGAAGCTGGACGTGGAGGAGGCTATCCACGGCGGCATCTGTCGTGATGAAAATGGACACATCCTGCTGAACGGATTCCTTGTATTGACGGACAAAGCGCCTGCGGATACAGGCACCAGATGGTAGGAAAGTTATTGAAAAAATTTCTTATTTTTTGTAAAATTATATTATCTGATCAGGATGCTATAGATAAGAGTTAATAAAAATATAGAACAGAGGAAGAAAGGGAGAAGAGTATGAGTCGATTGAAGATTGCAACGCCCAATCAGGCACAGTTGACGGTGGAACGTCTCTACAAGGATCTGGAGCGGCGCATTGTTGCCAGCCCGCCCGGTTTATGTCCGGTGGACCTGCAGCTTTCCTTCTTAAAGCTCTGCCATGCGCAGACTTGTGGAAAGTGTGTGCCCTGCCGTGTAGGATTGGGACAGCTGCAGAATTTGCTGGAGGATGTGTTGGATGGATGTGGAAGTCATAAGACTTTGGAGCTGATCCAGGAAACAGCGTCTAACATCATGGACTCCGCAGACTGTGCCATCGGATATGAGGCGGCACATATGGTACTGGCAGGATTGGACGGCTTCCGCGAAGATTACGTATACCACATTGAGCATGGAAAGTGTTCCTGCCACATCACCCAGCCCGTACCCTGCGTAGCGCTGTGCCCGGCGGGTGTGGATATCCCCGGATACATTGCATTGGTGAAGGAGGGGCGCTATGCGGATGCCGTGAAACTGATCCGCAAGGATAATCCGTTCCCTACTGCCTGTGCCCTGATCTGTGAGCATCCCTGTGAGGCGAGATGCCGTCGCAATATGATTGACAGCTCCGTGAACATCAGGGGCTTAAAGCGCATGGCGGTGGACAATGCTCGTGCCAACACAGTGCCTGTGCCGGAGAAGGCAGAGAGCACTGGCAAGAGAGTGGCTATCGTCGGAGGAGGCCCTGGAGGTCTTTCCGCTGCCTATTATTTGGAACTGATGGGTCATCACGTGGTGGTATATGAAGAGAAGAACAAACTTGGAGGCATGCTCCGCTATGGCATCCCCAATTATAGATTTCCCAGAGAGCGCCTGCAGGAGGATATCGACGTGGTATTGTCCACAGGCGTGGAAGTGAAGCTGAATACCAGAGTGGGAAGCGGCGAGGGTGAGATCTCACTTGCAAAGCTGCGTGAGGAATATGACGCGGTATACATAGCTATCGGCGCCCACACCGACAAAAAGATCGGTATTGAGGGCGAGGATTCCAAGGGCGTTATGTCGGCGGTGGAGATGCTTCGCAGGATCGGCGACGATGATATGCCTGATTTCAATGGCAAGACCGTGGTAGTAGTAGGTGGCGGCAATGTGGCCATGGACTGCACCCGCTCTGCGATCCGTCTTGGTGCCAAGAAAGTGGGTATTGCATACCGCAGAAGACAGGATGATATGACGGCGCTTCCTGAGGAGGTCGAAGGAGCCATCGCAGAAGGAGCGGAGTTGTACAGCCTGAAAGCGCCCCACAAGATAGAAGCGGACGAAAGCGGCAATGTGACCGCACTGTGGGTAGAACCCCAGATCATAGGTCCCATCGATGCATGGGGCAGGGCCCGTCCTGTTCAGGCAGATGTGCCTCTGATGCGTATTCCCTGTGACATTGTGATCGTGGCTATCGGACAGGGCATCGAGACCAGACACTTTGAGGAGGCGGGACTTTCCGTGAAGAGAGGCACCATCTCCGCTATGAGTGACAGCGAGGTAAAGGATGTACAGGGTGTGTTTGCCGGAGGCGACTGCGTGACCGGTCCTGCAACCGTGATCCGTGCCATCGCTGCAGGCAAAGTCGCGGCAGCTAATATTGACGAATATTTAGGCTTCCATCATGTGGTTCCCTGTGATGTGGAGATTCCACACGTAAATTATGACGACAAGGAGCCCTGCGGCAGGATTCAGTTGAGCGAGGACGAGGCCGGTGAGCGTAAAAAGAGCTTTGAGCCTTTCGAATGTGGTATGACCGAGCAGGAGGCCTGCCAGGAGGCCGGCAGATGTCTGCGCTGTGATAAATATGGCTACGGGAACCTCAAAGGTGGTCGCGCAGCAATCTGGTAATTATTAGAAACGTATGTTATAAAAACAGATGTTATAAAAACATGTGTTATCGAAAGCGTAAATTTTCCGGCGTTTCGTTGGGAAAACAATACCAAAAGAAAGGAACCTAATACGATGATAAATCTCTCGATAGATGGAATCTCTGTATCTGTCCCTGAAGGAACCACCGTTATGAAGGCGGCTGCCAGCATCGGTATCGAAGTGCCCCATCTGTGTTTTCTGGAGGGAATTAATGAGATAAGCGCCTGCAAAGTCTGTGTAGTGGAGCTTCAGGGCAAGAGAAAGCTCATCACTGCCTGCAACAGCCCTGTGGAGGAAGGCATGGTAATCTACACCAACTCCCCCAAGGTCAGACAGGTGCGTCGCTCCAATGTGGAGCTTATCCTGTCCCAGCATGACTGCCATTGTGCCACCTGCGTTCGCAGCGGGAATTGTAACCTTCAGAAGCTATCCAACGATCTGGGGATATTGGAAGTACCTTTTCCAGAGGAACTTCCCGACAACAGCTGGAATGAGGATTTTCCTCTGATCCGCGACTCCCACAAGTGCATCAAATGCATGCGCTGTGTGCAGATCTGTGACAAAGTGCAGGCAATGCACGTCTGGGATGTGCAGAACACCGGAGCCCGCACCACCGTGGATGTGGCTGACAACAAAGCCATTGAAAAGTCCCCCTGTACCCTCTGTGGACAGTGTATCACTCATTGTCCCACGGGCGCCCTCAGAGAGCGGGACGATATCGACAAAGTGTTCAAGGCGCTGGCAGATCCTGAGAAGATTACTGTGGTACAGGTAGCGCCCGCTGTTCGCACCGCGTGGGGCGAGGAACTTGGCCTGACGGTTGAGGAGGCTTCCGAGGGGCGTATGGTGGCTGCCTTGAAGCGGATCGGCTTTGACTATGTGTTTGACACCAACTTTGCGGCAGACTTGACTATCATGGAGGAAGGCAACGAACTTCTTCAGAGATTGGGAGATGCCGACAAGTACGCATGGCCCATGTTTACTTCCTGCTGCCCCGGCTGGGTGAGCTTTATGGGCACGAAATACCCGCAGTACCTGAAAAATCTCTCCACTGCCAAATCTCCCCAGCAGATGTTTGGTGCTATGGCGAAGAGTTATTTTGCAGAGAAAAAGGGAATTGATCCGAGTAACATTTTTAGCATCTCTGTTATGCCCTGTGTCTCCAAGAAGAGAGAGGCGGATCTGATCAGTATGAACAGCGCGGGAGCCGGTCAGGACGTGGATGTGGTGTTGACTACCAGAGAACTGGTGCGCATGGTTCGCGCGGAGCATATTAATCCCAAATTCCTGAAGGAACAGGAATTTGACTCTCCTCTGGGGGAGAGCACCGGAGCCGGCGTGATCTTTGGGGTGACCGGCGGCGTTATGGAGGCAGCTCTCCGCACTGCATATGCAGTTGTGGAGGGGCGTAATCCTGATGCGGATGCTTTTCAGGCAGTTCGCGGCGAGAAAGGAAGGAGAGAGGCAGACTTTACCGTCGGAGATAAAGTGTTGCACACCTGCACTGTCAGCGGACTGGCTAATGCTGAGAGTCTGATGGAGGATATCATCGCCGGCAAAGCGTCTTATGACTTTGTGGAAGTGATGGCGTGCCCAGGCGGCTGCGTAGGTGGCGGCGGACAGCCCATCCACGACGGCTGTGAGATGGCGGTGCCGAGGGGCGGTAAGCTCTACCAGCTGGATCGAGACAGGCACCTACGATTCTCTCATGAGAACCCAGAGGTACAGAAGGCGTATGAGGAGTATCTGGAGAAGCCTTTGGCGCACAAAGCTCATGAACTGCTCCATTCAGAGCTTGTGAGCGAGGATTACTTTAAGACAACCAGCTGCTAGTTTAGGAATTGACTGGGTGAGGAGTGACTGTTTATATATGAAGAATACAAAGAAGTTCCATGAGAAAAGTCCGGCTGCAACGATGGTTATGATCGTGATAATTGCGATTTTCTTTATTGCAGCCCATCTGCGGATTACTGATCTGATGGAAAAGCGCTGCCTGAAACGTATGGAGGAGGGCGTGAACACTGCCATCGGTGAGATCACCAACAAGCTGGAGCGTGACAGCCAGATTTTAAATGCTACGGCTCGGCTTCTTGAGGGGATGGACAGCATCAGTGCACAGGAGGTTAAAGAGGCCGTCCGTACACTCTCCCCCCTGATGGAGACCATGAGGATAGGTGTGCTGATGCCGGATGATACGATCATCGAGTTGAGCGGAACAAGGGATGCCAGCGGCAGCCTTTCCTTTGAGGAATTGGCTCCTCTGGGAGAACATGTTTCCAACCGTATGACCAGCCTTGCGGACGGCAACACGTTGATCATCCGTCACTATGTGCCGATCGTAAAGGATGGGGAGACGGTTGCTATCCTATTCGGTGTGACCCGGCTGAAGGAGTTGCCAAACACCTTAAATATTGACAACATATACAATGCAACGGCCAGCGTCTACCTTATCAATGCCCAGAACGGCAACCTGCTCATGGACACCTGGCACGAGTCTCTGGAAAATATTCAGAGCTTTGATGTGGAGGCAGTGCAGGGGAACGACAGCTGGGAGAGAACCGTGGCGAACATCATGGCGCAGAAACGCGGATACACCGTGATCCGCATGGAAGGCTCTGACGAGTGGATGTATTTCTATTACAGACCTGCGGACGTCAACCGGTGGGTCATTGCCATTTCCGTGCCGGAGAGTGAAGCGTTCGCAAGTCTGTATGCCGTTCAAAGGATCAGCCTGATCCTGGCGATATGTACCGTCCTTGTTGTGCTGCTGTACTATATCTGGCTGCGTCAAAATGCCAAGAAGACGACAGCGGACGCCGTAGAGAAGGCTGTGCTGGAGGAGAAGCTTCACAAGGCGGAGGCGGCGGAACGCGCCAAGACCATGTTCCTCTCTAACATGTCCCACGATATCCGGACTCCTATGAATGCCATTATCGGCTTTACCACCCTGGCTCAGACCAATATAGACAACAGGGAGAGGGTGCAGGAGTATCTGGCCAAGATCCTGTCCTCCGGCAATCACTTGCTGAGTCTGATCAATGATGTGCTGGATATGAGCCGCATTGAGAGCGGAAAGCTCAATATCGAAGAGAAAGAGTGCAGCATATCTGATATTTTCAAGGATATGCGCAATATTATACAGACGCAGATGCAGGCGAAGCAGTTGAACTTCTTTATGGACACGGTGGATGTGGTGGATGAGGATATCTACTGTGACAAGCTGCATCTGAATCAGGTTCTGTTGAATTTGTTGGGCAACGCCATCAAATTCACGCCGGCAGGGGGCTCCGTCTCCCTCACCATCAAACAGAAAGCCGGAGCTCCTACGGGATACGGGTCCTATGAGATTCGTGTCAAAGACACCGGTATCGGTATGAGCCCCGAGTTTGCAGAGCATGTGTTTGAGGCCTTTGAGAGAGAAAAGACTTCCACTGTCAGCGGTATTCAGGGTACGGGTCTTGGAATGGCGATAACTAAGAGCATCGTCGATACCATGGGCGGCAGCATCCGTGTGGAAACCGAGCAGGGCAAGGGCACAGAATACATTATCAACCTCGACTTTAGACTTCAGTCGGAGAACAGACAGGAGGTTGCGATTCAGGAGCTTCAGGGGCTGAGGGCGCTGGTGGTGGACGACAGCTTCAACACTTGCGACAGTGTTACCAAGATGTTGACTCAG
Source organism: Acetatifactor sp. (assembly GCA_022511465.1). Classification (GTDB taxonomy): domain Bacteria; phylum Bacillota; class Clostridia; order Lachnospirales; family Lachnospiraceae; genus Acetatifactor. The sequence continues at coordinate 14,059 of JAFLRM010000025.1, forward strand.
ATTGGCATGCGGGCGCAGTGGACATTGCGCGGCAAGGAGGCGGTGCTCCATGCAAAGCAGGCAATGGAGATGGGCGACGAGTACTATGCCTACATTATTGATTGGGCACTGCCCGACTTAAACGGCATTGAGGTGGCAAGGCAGATTCGTGCCGTGGTGGGTGAGAATGTTCCGATCGTGATCCTGACAGCCTACGACTGGACGGCGATCACTGACGAGGCGAGGGAGGCTGGTGTCACCGCCTTCTGCAACAAGCCGATCTTTATGTCAGAGCTGCGTGAAACGCTGATAAACGCTATCGGCGGAAAGGATCCGTCCACAGAGGAAGCCATTATTCCGGCTACAACAGAGGAACTGAAGGGAAAGAGACTGTTGCTTGTGGAGGACAATGAGCTGAACAGGGAGATCGCGGAGGAGATTCTTGGCGAGAGCGGTTTTGTGGTGGAGTCTGCGGAGGACGGTACTATTGCAGTCGAAATGGTGGAGAAGTCTGCACCGGGCTATTATGATCTGATATTGATGGATGTACAGATGCCCATCATGAACGGTTACGAAGCGACAAAGGCAATCCGAAAGCTGGAGGATCCGGAACTTTCGCGCATTCCCATCGTGGCTATGACGGCGAATGCCTTTGATGAGGACCGCAAGGCGGCACTTGAGAGCGGAATGGACGCCCATGTGGCCAAACCTATCGATGTGGCGAAGCTCATGGAAGCGATCCAATCCCTGTTGAAATAAAAAACTATTGACATTTATTCCCATGAGGGCTATACTGTCAATAAATAAGATGTTTGTTAGAGTAAGAGTGGCAGCCGCCACTCTTTCTTGTTTCTGAAATACAAACAATTCTATTGTTAATATAGAAAGGGAAAATGTGATGTCTGTACGTGAGACGTATGAGGCCAAGACGGAGGAATTGCTGTTGCCCATTGCTTTGGCCAATCAGGTGGAGATCTACGATGTGGAGTATGTGAAAGAGGGCGCAGACTATTATCTGAGGGCCTATATTGACAAGGAGGGCGGCGTGAATATTACCGACTGTGAGAACGTCAGTCGAGCCTTGTCGGATGCGCTGGATCAGTCAGATTTTATTCCTGATGCGTACATTTTGGAAGTCAGCAGCCCCGGACTTGGAAGGTCATTGAAAAAGGATAAGCACCTTCAGAAAAGCATCGGCCGGGTAGTGGAGGTGAAGCTGTATAAGCCCATCGACAAGTGCAAGGAGTTTTCCGGAGTATTGGAGAGCTTTGACGCAGAACATCTCACGATCAGCGAGGATGGAACAGCGAGGACCTTTGACCGCGCAGATATCGCGCTGGTTCGTCTGGCACTGGATCTTTAACGAAAATCTATCAGGAAAATTTACAATAAGCTACGAAAAAGATTTGGCACAAAGCCGGAATGGAGGAAATGATGAATAAGGAATTGATGGAGGCACTGGATATTCTGGAGAGAGAGAAAGAGATCAGCAAAGAGACTCTGTTTGAAGCGATTGAGAATTCTCTGCTCACTGCTTGCAAGAATCATTTTGGCAAGGCGGACAATGTGAAAGTGGAGATTAAGCGTGATACTTGCGACTTTTTGGTGTATGCAGAGAAGGAAGTAGTGCCCACGAAAGACGATGTGGAGGATGACTGCCTGCAGATCGCTCTGGAGGATGCGAAAGCATTGTCCAAGAAAGCTCAGGTGGGAGATATCCTGAATGTGGAGATCAAGTCCAAGGAATTTGGCCGCATTGCCACCCAGAATGCCAAGAACGTGATCCTGCAGAAGATCCGCGAGGAAGAGAGAAGTGTGATCTATAACCAGTATTACGAGAAAGAGAAGGATGTTGTGACCGGTGTAGTGCAGCGTTATGTGGGAAGGAATATCAGTGTCAATCTGGGCAAGGCGGATGCCATGCTGAGCGAGAATGAGCAGGTAAAGGGTGAGGCTTTCAAGCCTACAGAGCGCATCAAGGTGTACATTCTGGAAGTTAAGAATACTCCCAAGGGGCCTCGCATCAACGTAAGCCGCACGCATCCGGAATTGGTAAAGCGTCTGTTTGAGGCAGAAGTAACGGAGATCAAGGACGGAACAGTGGAGATCAAGAGCATTGCCAGGGAGGCTGGCAGCCGTACTAAGATTGCAGTTTGGAGTAATAATCCCAACGTGGATGCCGTAGGCGCCTGTGTAGGTATGAACGGTGCCAGGGTCAATGCCATTGTGGAGGAACTGCGCGGCGAGAAAATTGATATCGTTCCCTGGGATGAAAACCCCGGAAATCTGATCCAGAACTCCCTATCTCCCGCCAAGGTGGTAGCAGTGTTTGCGGATCCGGATGAAAAGACTGCGAAGGTGGTGGTTCCGGACTATCAGCTGTCTCTTGCAATTGGTAAGGAGGGACAGAACGCGAGACTGGCTGCAAGACTGACGGGATACAAGATCGATATTAAGTCCGAGACTCAGGCCAAGGATGCTCCCGGTTTCCGCTACGAGGATTACATGGATGATGACTATGAGGACGGAGAGTATTATGAGGACTCTGACACAGAGTATGAGGAGTAGGTTTTTTTATGGCGAAAAGGATTCCTTTGAGGCAGTGTATCGGCTGCGGTGAAATGAAAGGCAAGAAAGACATGATGCGGGTACTTCGGACAGCGGAGGGAGACATCTGTCTGGATGTCACAGGCAAAAAGAACGGAAGGGGCGCATATGTTTGTAAGAGCGGCGAATGCTTAAAGCTTGCCCGAAAGAACAAAGGATTGGAGCGCGCTTTTAAAATGAGTATTCCAAAAGAGGTGTACGATGCCTTAGAGAGGGAGTTTGAGAATCTTGAAGCAGAATAAGGTTTTATCGCTGTTGGGGCTCGCTATAAGAGGGCGAAATCTGGTGAGCGGTGAATTTCAGACACTGGAGGCGATCAAGAAAGGTTCCGCCATGCTGGTGATCATTGCGACGGATGCGTCAGCGAATACCAAAAAGTTATTTACGGATAAGTGTTCTTATTATGAAGTCCCGGTTCTTCAGTACGGAACAAAAGAAGAGCTTGGACGGGCGATCGGAAAAGACTTGAGGTCTTCTCTGGGCATTTGCGATGCAGGATTAGCGGATGCGATCATCAAACAACTGGAAGTAAAATAAAGAGATACGCCGCTTACGGCAGAAATGGAGGAAAGCATGGCGAAAGTAAGGATATACGAGCTTGCAAAAGAATTGGGAAAGCAGAGTAATGATATATTGAGTTTTTTACAGGAAAAAGGCGTTGAGGTGAAGACTCCCAGCAGTTCTGTGGAGGAGGATGCGGCAGAGATGGTACGCAAGGCCTTTGGCGGATCAGGAAAAGCGGAGGACAAAAAGGAAGAGTCCAAAGAGGAGACTTCCGTGGAACAGGCGTCAAAGGCGCAGGCTTCCAAAGCGCAATCTGCACAGAATGAGGAGGCTCCCAAGAAAAAGAAGAAGATTATCTTTGTGAGCAATCCGCAGAATTCCAAGATGTCGGGGCAGCGACCAGGCGGCCAGCAGAACCGAAATGGCAGCAATGGGCAAAATCGTGTGGCCGGAAGATCGGCACAGGGCAGAGGTCCTATTAAGCCTTTGACACCGCCATCTCCTACACCCAGTGTCCAGATGGTTCCGGATCCCACACACATCGGTACGCCCAGAAGAAGCGGCCAGAACGACGGCGGAGAGCTGAGGGGTCAGAGCAGGCAGGAGAGCGCAGCAGGTGGATCCGCTCAGTTACAGCAAAGCAGAGGGCAGAGCAGTGACAGACCTGTGAGAGACGGAGGCCAGGGGGGACGTTCCCAGAACGGCCGTCCCCAGAGCGGACAATTTCAGGGAAGAGGAGGCGCAGCAGGTGGCAGACCTCAGGGAGACAGATCGAATAGTGGATATCAGAGACCGGCTAGACCGGGCCAGGAGAGCGGGCAAGGTGATCGCAGGAATGGCGGCGGCAGTGCGGGTCCTGGACGCGGTTTTGGCGGTAACGGACGCGATAACAGAGCAAATGGCGGAGCGGGAAATCAGTTCCGAGGTGGAAGAGACGATAGGCCGGGTAAGAGTTATGCTGCAGAGACCGGCGGAAAGGATATGGAGAAGAAGCGCGAGGAAGACAAGAGGCGCTTCAGTCAGGAGAAAGATAAGCGCTCCAAAAAGGATCACATCTACGAGGAGGACGAGGCTGCAAGAAATAGGCCCGGACGCTTTATCAAACCTGAAAAGAAGAAAGAGGAAGCGGTTGAGGAGATTATCAAGGTCATCACAATCCCTGAGACTATCACGATCAAAGAGCTTGCCGAGAAGATGAAACTGCAGCCGGCAGCTATCATTAAGAAGCTTTTCCTCGAGGGCAAGGTTGTGACGGTGAATCAGGAGATCTCCTACGAGGATGCGGAGAATATCGCAATGGAGTACGATATTCTCTGTGAACAGGAGGTCAAGGTGGACGTGATCGAGGAACTCCTGAAAGAGGACGAGGAGAAAGAGGAAGATCTGGTGGAGAGACCTCCCGTCATCTGTGTTATGGGACACGTTGATCACGGCAAGACTTCTCTTTTGGACACTATCCGGAAGACAAATGTGACGGATAAGGAGGCCGGAGGTATCACGCAGCACATAGGTGCGTATACTGTGAGTGTTAACAATCGGAAGATTACCTTCCTCGACACTCCCGGACATGAGGCATTTACGGCTATGCGTATGCGCGGTGCCAATGCGACGGACATTGCGATCCTTGTGGTGGCGGCGGATGACGGTGTGATGCCCCAGACTATCGAGGCGATCAACCATGCAAAGGCAGCGGGTATCGAGATTATCGTGGCAGTTAACAAGATCGATAAGCCCTCCGCCAACATTGATCGTGTGAAGCAGGAACTCTCTGAGTATGAGCTGATCCCTGAGGATTGGGGCGGAAGCACGGTGTTTGCACCTGTGTCCGCCAAGACCGGTGACGGTATTGACCAGTTGCTGGAGATGATCCTTTTGACGGCGGATATTCAGGAGTTGAAAGCCAACCCCAACCGCCGGGCGAGAGGTCTGGTTATCGAGGCGGAGTTAGATAAGGGACGCGGTCCCGTAGCTACCGTCCTGGTACAGAAAGGTACGCTGAAAGTAGGAGATTTCGTGTCCGCAGGCGCCTGTCATGGCAAGGTGAGAGCCATGATCGATGACAAGGGCAGGAGAGTTAAGGAAGCAACGCCTTCCATGCCGGTGGAGATTTTGGGTCTGTCCGATGTGCCCAGCGCGGGTGAGGTATTCTTGGCTCATGAGAATGACAAGACAGCCAGATCCTACGCAGAGACTTATCTGGCACAGAACAAGGAGAAGAAGCTGGAGGAGACCAAGGGAAGAATGTCCTTAGACGATCTGTTTTCCCAGATTCAAGAGGGTAACCTAAAGGAACTCAACCTGATCGTCAAGGCAGATGTACAGGGAAGCGTGGAGGCTGTGAAGCAGTCATTGCTTAAGCTGACCAACGAGGAGGTCGTGGTGAAGTGTATCCACGGCGGCGTGGGTGCCATCAACGAGTCCGATGTGTCTCTGGCAAGTGCTTCCAATGCGATCATTATTGGTTTCAATGTGAGACCGGATGCCACCGCGAAAACTACTGCGGAGCAGGAAGGCGTGGATGTTCGTCTGTACAAAGTCATCTATCAGGCGATCGAGGATATCGAGGCCGCCATGAAGGGTATGCTGGATCCAGTTTACGAGGAGAAAGTGATCGGTCATGCGGAAGTGCGTCAGCTGTTCAGAGCATCCGCTATTGGCAACATCGCGGGATCCTATGTGCTGGACGGTGAGTTCCAGAGAGGCTGCAAGGTGCGCATCACCAGAGAGGGAGAGCAGATTTTTGAAGGCAATCTGGCTTCGCTCAAGCGTTTCAAGGATGATGTGAAAGAGGTCAAGGCGGGCTTTGAGTGTGGACTTGTGTTTGAGGGATTTGACCAGATGAAGGAGCTTGACATCGTGGAGGCGTATATCATGGTGGAAGTGCCGAGATAGGCGCGGTCATAGTGCCATAATATAAAGGAATCAGATATGAGAAAAAACAGTATAAAGAATACCCGTGTAAACGGGGAGGTTCAAAGGGTATTAGCGGAGGTGATCCGCGGTGAGATCAAAGATCCCCGGATCAGCCCCTGGGCAAGTGTTGTCGCCGTAGAGGTGGCTCCCGATCTGAAGAACTGTAAAGCATGGATCAGTGTGTTGGGTGGTGACGAGGAGAGGGAAGCTACACTTCAGGGGCTTCGAAGTGCGGAAGGGTTTATCCGCAGACAGTTGGCGCAGAGGATCAATTTGCGGAATACGCCGGAGATTACGTTTGTGATGGATCAGTCCATTGAGTATGGGGTGAATATGTCGCGAAAGATTGATGAGGTAATTGGCGATCAGGACGACGATTACTACTTTAAGAAATGAGGAAAAGTATGGATTTAGTGCAGGAGTGTGCAGGTGCCAAGAGGATTGGGATCAGTGGGCATGTGCGTCCGGACGGGGACTGTGTGGGCGCTTGCCTGGCTCTCTCTTTGTATCTCTCGAAGTGTCTGCCGGACGTGTGTATCCGGGTGTTTCTGGAGCAACCGGCGGATATTTTTAAGGATATTAGAGGGTTTGGTGGGATTAATTCGGCATTTCCGGAGGAGGAGAAGTTTGACGTGTTCTTTGCCCTTGATACCGTGCCCGACCGGATGGGAGATGCAGAGAAGTATTTTGGGGATGCTGCGAAAACGATCAACATTGATCATCATGTCAGTAATACAGGCTGTGGAAATGTGAACGTGATAGAGCCACAGATCGGATCTACCTGTGAGGTCTTACTGGATCTGATGGACAGAGAGCGGATCGATGTGGATATTGCCATGGCTTTGTATGTGGGTATGATCCATGATACGGGGGTGTTTCAGTATTCCAACACGACGCCGGCGACGCTGGAGAAAGCAGCCTTTTTGATCAGTTTTGGTTTTGATTTCTCCAAGATCATTGAGGAGACATTTTATCAGAAGACGTATCTGCAGAGTCTGATCATGGGACGAGCTCTTATGGAGAGCGTCCGCTTTCTGGATGACCGCTGCATTGTCAGTGTGTTGGATAAGCAGATATTGGAGTTTTATAACGCGAGTTCCAAGGATCTTGACGGTATTGTGAATCAGCTGCGGAATATTAGGGGAGTTGACTGTGCGATCTTTATGTATCAGACGGGCTCCGATGAGTACAAGGTGAGTCTGCGCTCTACGGAGAAAGTGGATGTGGCGAAAGTTGCCTCATATTTCGGGGGCGGCGGGCATGTGCGCGCGGCAGGCTGCACTATGAAAGGTACGTTTCAAGATTGTGTCAACGATCTGTCCCTACATATTGAGGAACAACTATGATCAATGGGATTATCAATATATATAAGGAGGCGGGTTTTACCTCGCACGATGTGGTGGCCAAGATGCGCGGCATCTGTGGTCAGAAAAAAATAGGGCACACGGGTACTCTTGATCCTCAGGCTACCGGTGTGCTTCCTGTATGTCTGGGGAGCGGTACCAAGCTGTGCGATATGCTGACAGACAAGGACAAGGAGTATGTGGCGGAGCTTCTGTTGGGAGTGACCACCGATACACAGGATACGACGGGAGCGGTACTCACGGAGAAAACGGTGACGGCGGAGAGTTTCACGGAGGAGGCGCTCAGAGAGGTGATCCTTGGCTTTGTGGGGGAGTACGATCAGGTGCCGCCCATGTATTCCGCTCTGAAAGTCAATGGAAGGAAACTTTACGATCTGGCAAGGGAGGGTAAGGTGGTGGAGCGGAAGGCCAGAAGGGTCACGATCCATGAGATTGAGATACTATCTATTGCGCTGCCGATGGTAAAACTGCGAGTGGATTGCTCCAAGGGAACTTATATCCGCACGCTCTGTGCGGACATCGGAGAGCGGCTTGGCTGTGGTGGCACCATGCAGAGTCTGGTACGGACGAAGGTAGGCGGTTTTTTGCTCCGGGATGCCATCAGGCTCTCGGAGCTTCAGGCCAGGAAGGATGCGGGAGAGTTGGAACAGGTTGTGATACCGGTGGACAGTGTGTTTTCCGATTGTCCCGCGTTGCATATAAGGGGAGATAATGCTGCACTTTTGGAAAACGGAAACGCTATCCCGATCGCCTCTACGGTGGAGCGGGAGCAGTATGTCCCGGGGAGATGGGTGAGGTTTTATAGACAGGACGAGAGCTTTGCCGGCATTTACGCTTACGATGAGGAGAAAGGGAAGTATATACCGGTAAAGATGTTTTTGGACAGATAAAGGCGGCGACAGGTGGAGACGCCGCGGAAAGCGTGGTATATTGGAGATTATTGCGGGTACAACCGATTTTTATCTGGAAAAAGAGACCGCTGTCGCCATCGGCAAGTTTGACGGCGTGCATATAGGACACAGGAGGCTTCTGGAGGAAATTCTCTCACAAAAGAGAAGCGGTCTGGCAGCCTGTGTGTTTACCTTTGACCCGGCACCGTCTGTCCTGTTTGGGCGAAGTGACGGCAGAGAACTCACGACCAGAGAGGAGAAAAGAGTTCTTTTTGAGCGTATGGGGATCGATATTCTGGTGGAATTCCCGCTGACCATGGAGACGGCGGCGATGGAGCCGGAATGCTTTGTGCGGGAAATACTGGCGGAGCGGATGAATACCCGCTTTCTGGCCGCGGGCACGGATCTGTCTTTTGGTGCTGGCGGAAGAGGAAATGCGTCTCTGCTGGAATCGCTTTCGCCTCAATTGGAGTTTTGCGTGAAGATCATAGGAAAGGTCTGTGTGGATGGAAAGGAGGTCAGCTCCTCGCTGATCCGAAATCAGGTGGAGCAGGGGGACATGCCTTATGCAGGACGCCTGTTAGGAATGCCCTACCCGATCATGGGCAGTGTTGTTCATGGCAATCGGATCGGCAGGACACTGGGTTTTCCCACCATCAACCTGTTACCGCCCCCGGACAAGCTTTTGCCGCCGAACGGTGTGTATCTCTCCGATGTGACATGCGGAGGCAGAAAATATCATGCCATCAGCAATGTAGGGTGTAAACCCACGGTGACCGAGGAGCTCGTCATGGGGGTCGAGACCTACCTGTACGATTTTGACGGAGAGCTTTACGGGGAGTTCGTGGAGATATATTTAAAAGAGTTTAAGCGACCGGAGAGAAAATTTGACAGTTTGGAAGCGTTGAAGGAGCAGCTGGCGCAGGATATAAAAATAATGTAAAAAGAGGTTGTATCTTTTGCTCTTTTCCCGTACAATGAAGATTAGAATGTGGTAGTGTTGTCTAGTTTTGCGAGTGAAGGGACGGAGAAAATGAGCGTAAGCATTCTTTTGAATCTGGCGGGGGGTCTGGGACTCTTTTTGTTTGGCATGAAGCTTATGAGTCAGGCAATAGAGAAAGTTGCAGGCGCTAAGCTGCGTCATATTTTGGAAATTTTTACAACCAACCGCTTTATGGGAATGATCGTCGGTATTGCATTTACCGGTATCGTCCAGTCGTCTTCCGCGTGTACGGCGATGGTTGTCAGCTTTGTAAACGCAGGACTGATGAACCTCTATCAGGCAGCGGGGGTTATATTTGGTGCCAACATCGGTACTACCATCACTTCACAGCTGGTTTCTTTTAATCTGTCTAAGATTGCACCCGTTATTTTATTGGCGGGTGTGCTTGTTGTCATGTTCACTCCTAAGGAAAGTGTAAAGCAGGTGGCGGAGGTAGTCGTGGGCTTCGGTATCCTGTTCGTGGGATTAAGCACCATGTCCTCGGCTATGGCGGGTATGCGGGACGAACCTCAGGTGGTGAGTCTTTTAGGCTCCCTGACCAATCCTTTTCTGGCCACCATCATGGGCATGGTGATCACTTCTGTGATCCAGAGTTCCTCCGTGACGGTCAGTATTGTGCTATTGTTGGCACAGCAGGGATTGTTGGATCTGCCCATCTGTCTCTATATAATTTTGGGATGTAATATCGGTGCCTGCACCACGGCACTTTTAGCTTCCCTGGCCGGCAAGAAGGATGCCAAGAGAGCGGCGCTGATACACTTTTGGTTCAACGTGATCGGGACTGTATTGATCTATATTATTTTGGCTTTTGCGATGGAGCCCGTCCTCGCACTGATCAGTATGATTTCTGCGGACAATGGCAGATTTGTGGCAAACGCTCACACTATAATCAAGATATTCCAAGTGATAGTGCTGTTCCCTTTTTCCGGATGGATCGTCAAGCTGGCGTGCGCATGTGTACCCGGGGAAGACAAGAAGATCGGTTACCGCGAGAGTTATCAGTTGAAATATATCGGGGAAAGGGTTGTATTCAATCCGGCTACGGCGGTCTTTGAGGTAATGAAAGAGTTGGACCGCATGGCATCTTTGGCCAGTGAGAACTTAAACCGTGCCATGAATGCCTTGATCACGCTGGACGAGGAAGATATTGAGGAAGTGCACGAGGTGGAGAAAAATATTGATTTCCTGAACCATGCGATCACGGATTATCTGGTGAAGATCAACCAGACAACTTTGCCTATTGAGGACTTGAAGAGCCTGGGAGCTCTGTTCCATGTGGTCAATGATATTGAGCGGATAGGCGACCACGCGGAGAATGTGGCGGAAGCAGCGAAACGGCGCAAGGAGAACGGCGCAGTAATCAGCAAGCAGGCTCAGATGGAGTTGGGAGAGATGCTTGACATGGTCAACAAGATCATCCAGTATTCTATTGAAATGTTTATCAAGAGCGACGAGCAGCATATGCGTGAGATCATTGCGCTGGAAAATCAGGTGGATGCCAAGGAGAAAGAACTGCAGCAGGCCCATGTGGATCGTTTGACTAGGGGCGAGTGTACGCCGGAGGCTGGTATGCTCTTCTCAGATATTGTGTCCGGCCTGGAGCGCGTGGCGGATCATGCCACCAATATTGCTTTTGCCATCATTAATCAGGAGAGAGAGGAAGAGGCAATAGAGGGGGCATAAGACTCGCAATCTCCCTGCGTGGAAAATTAATGGTAAAATTAATATCTGGAAAGGGTTGACAGATAAGGGGAGTGTCTGTATAATTTATATGTGACTTAACAAATTTGTAACAAAATTGTATGAAATTTGTAATTGAAGAAGTTGTTTTCCAAAGAGAAAGGTTATCAGACATGAGAAATAGATTTAGAAAAATAAAAATGCTCTCCGCAGGTTTGGTACTCTGCCTTGCATTTCAGCCTATGACCGCTTTTGCGGCGGAGAGAGATGGCATCCTTCAGGCGGCCGGAGTTGCGTCCATTATGGACGTCAGCAAGACGCAGGAGGAGTATCTGATCAGTGCGGAAGAGGCGCAGGGAGCTCTTTGGGGCTATACCAATATCGGTATTGCCGAGGTGGAGAGCGGTAATCTCAATGTCCGCGCAGCTGCCGGCACGGATGCCAAGCTGGTGGGTAAGCTTCCTAAGAATGCGGTTTGTGAGGTGTTGGAGAGTGCAGACGGATGGGCACATATTCAGTCGGGAGAAGTGGATGGTTATGTCAGCCTCGACTTTCTTTTGACCGGACCTGAGGCGGTGATCAAGGCGAGAAACTTGGTTCGCACTGTCGCTATCGCACAGACCAACGGTTTAAATGTTAGAGAGCAGCCCAATACAAGCAGTGCGGTTCTCACACAGGTGTTGAAAGGCGAGGAGTTGGAGTTTGTGGAGAACCTTGAGGACGGATGGGTGAAAGTGTCCATCGACGGTGAGGATGCTTATGTATCAGGCGAGTTTGTGTCTGTGGAGGACAAGCTTGATACGGCGATCACAATGTCGGAACTTTTATATGGTCAGGGCGTATCCGATGTGCGTGTGGATCTGGTAGAGTACGCAAAACAGTTTTTGGGCAATCCTTATGTGTGGGGCGGTACCAGCCTGACAAAGGGTGCGGACTGTTCCGGTTTTGTACTCAGCGTGTTTAAACATTATGGCATCAAGTTGAGTCATCATTCCGGAACGCAGGCCAAAGAGGGAACAAAGATTTCCGCTTCGGATCTTTTGCCTGGTGATCTGGTGTTCTACGGTAATGGAAGCGGCACGATCAACCATGTGGCAATCTATATCGGCGGTGGTCGGGTGATCCATGCCAGCAGCCCGAAGACGGGGATCAAGATCAGTAATTATAAGTACAGGACTCCGGTGAAGTATGTAAGGGTTCTATATGATTAAAATGTGGGCTCCTGCCGCGGTATGCGGCGGGAGTTTTTTCGGTGAATTTTCCCTGATATAAGGGTTTACAAGCAAAAGGAATTGTGTTATGATTAGTCAGTATGAGTCAGCCGATGCTCGGATCTGGGATACTCCGACCTGATCTTAGTGTCTGGCGGTTATAAGAATAGGAGGAGAAAGAAATGATTTCTAAGGAAAAGAAGACAGCTATCATGAACGAGTATGCAAGAACCCCCGGTGACACCGGTTCACCTGAGGTACAGGTTGCGGTTCTGACTGCGAGGATCCAGGAGTTGACTGAGCATCTGAAAGCCAACCCAAAGGATCATCATTCCCGTCGTGGTATGCTGAAGATGGTAGGTCAAAGACGTGGTCTTCTGGAGTATTTGAAGAAGAAAGATATCGAGAGATATCGTGCGCTGATCGAGAAACTTGGCCTGAGAAAATAATGAGAGAGGGAGCGGAGTCAGTCCGGTTGGGTCCGGACGCTCCGCTTTATTGCTTTTTTCTGAGGCACTTTTGTCGGAGCAGACGAGTAATCGAGACCGCTGAAAAGGGTATATGCCAATATGCTTTTTTCAGTAGTTTCGGTTCCTCTGTTCCGATAGAGATAAAGCAAATGGCCGCATAGCGGCAGAATGGAGGAAACTATGTACCAGACTTATGAAATGGAACTGGCCGGACGGACCCTGAAAGTGGACATCAACCGTGTGGGTAAGCAGGCCAACGGATGTGCGTTTATGCACTATGGCGATACTACGGTACTGAGCACAGCCACCGCATCCGAGAAGCCCCGTGAGGGCATTGATTTTTTCCCCTTGAGCGTAGAGTATGAGGAGAAGATGTATTCTGTGGGCAAGATCCCCGGAGGTTTTAACAAGAGAGAGGGAAAGGCGAGTGAGAACGCTGTCCTGACCAGCCGTGTCATCGACAGGCCGATGAGACCCCTGTTTCCCAAGGATTACCGCAATGATGTCACTCTGAACAATCTGGTGATGAGTGTGGATCCCGATTGCCGTCCTGAGTTGGTGGCTATGCTTGGCGCATCCATTGCAACTTGTATTTCCGATATTCCTTTTGATGGTCCCTGTGCTATGACTCAGGTTGGATTGATCGACGGTGAGTTTGTGATCAACCCTTCCCAGGAGCAGTGGAAGAGGGGTGACCTGAATCTGACGGTGGCTTCCACCAAGGAGAAGGTTATCATGATCGAGGCCGGCGCTAACGAGGTGCCCGAGGATAAAATGATCGAGGCCATCTACAAGGCGCACGAGATCAACCAGACGCTGATTCAGTTTATCGAGAAGATCGTGTCCGAAGTTGGCAAGAAGAAGCATGAGTACACCAGCTGCGCGATTCCTAACGAATTATTCGAGGAGATCAAGAAGCTTGTCCCTCCCGAGGAGATGGAGAAGGCTGTATTTACAGACGACAAGCAGACTCGCGAGGAAAGTATCCGCGTGATCACCGAGAAACTGGAGGAGGCTTTCGCCGAGAACGAGGAGTGGCTCGCTATTCTTGGAGAGGCGATATATCAATATGAGAAGAAGACGGTTCGTAAGATGATCCTGAAAGATCACAAACGTCCTGATGGACGTGAGATCACACAGATTCGTCCTCTTGCGGCTGAGGTTGACCTGATTCCCCGCGTACATGGCTCCGCTATGTTTACCCGCGGACAAACCCAGATCTGTAACGTGTGTACCCTTGCCCCGCTGTCCGAGCAGCAGAGACTGGACGGACTGGATGAGAACGAGGTGAACAAGAGATACATGCACCACTATAATTTCCCTTCCTATTCTGTGGGTGAGACCAAGCCTTCCCGCGGACCCGGAAGACGTGAGATCGGTCATGGTGCACTGGCTGAGAGAGCGCTGATCCCTGTGCTTCCCAGCGAGGAGGATTTCCCTTATGCGATCCGCACGGTGTCTGAGACTTTCGAGTCCAACGGCTCCACTTCCATGGCATCCACCTGTGCTTCCTGTATGTCTCTGATGGCAGCAGGCGTGCCCATCAAGAAGATGGTGGCAGGTATCTCCTGCGGTCTGGTGACCGGTGATACGGACGATGACTTTGTTCTTCTCACAGATATTCAGGGGCTGGAAGATTTCTTTGGAGATATGGACTTCAAGGTGACCGGCACCACTGAAGGCATTACCGCGATCCAGATGGATATCAAGATTCATGGTTTGACCAGACCTATCGTGGAGGGGGCTATCGCAAGATGCCGCGAGGCGAGACTGTTCATTATGGATACTTGCATGAAGCCTGCTATCGCAGCGCCCAGACCTGAGGTTAACCAGTACGCACCCAAGATCATCTCTGTTCAGATCGATCCTGAGAAAATTGGTGATGTGGTAGGGCAGAGAGGCAAGACCATCAATGAGATCATTGCCCGCACCGGCGTAAAGATTGATATCACCGACGATGGTAATGTATCCATCTGTGGAACCGACAAGGAGATGATGGACAAGGCCGTGGATATGGTGAAGATCATCACTACAGAATTCGAGGAAGGCCAGATCTTCAAGGGCAAGGTTGTGAGTATTAAAGAGTTTGGCGCGTTTGTCGAGTTTGCTCCCGGCAAGGAGGGTATGGTTCACATTTCCAAGATTGCCAAGGAGAGGATCAACAGAGTGGAGGATGTACTTACTCTGGGTGACATGGTTACTGTGGTCTGCCTTGGAAAGGATAAGATGGGCAGGATCAGCTTCTCCATGAAGGATGTAGCGCAACAATGAGATAGTGAAAGATTAGGAAAGGATGATCTGTCGCTGTGTGCAATCTGCATGAGCAGTGGATGGGTCATCCTTTCGTTGTTGAAGGTAGAGCAGGAGAGAAAGGAGAATATATATGGAGAATTTAATGGAACTATTGGCGACCAGACGCACTTACCGTCGTTTTGAACAGAGGAAGATCGATCCCTCTATCGTGGACGAGATACTAATAGCTGCCAGGCTGGCATCCAGCGCGGCTAACAGACAGCCATTGTCTTATATTATCATCGAAGGAACAAATAAGGTGGAGCAGGTGTTTGAGTACACCAGATGGGCGGGAGCACTCCCTCCTGAGCAAGGGCAGCCCAGAGAGGACGAACATCCGGTGCTCTTTATTGCCGTGGTGGAGAACACGGACATCAATCCGGACTGCGACACGGACGCCGGGCTTGCCATCGGCAACATGACATTGGCCGCTTGGAATCACGGTGTGGGCAGCTGTATTATTGGAGCATGCGACAAGGAGAAGCTGTCGGAGTTGTTTGGGTTGACAGAAAATCAGAAGCTGCACACAGTGGTGGCTTTCGGATACCCTTCCGTGAAAAGCTATGTGGTTCCGTTGGAGAAGGGAGAGGACTTTAAGTACTATTTGGACGATGATCGGGACTATGTGGTGCCCAAGAGGAAGCTGGCGGATGTGGTGACATATTTTTGAGTGCAGGTTGTGAGGTAAAAATATGACTCATTTGGATATGCAGGATCTTAACAGAATGACCATAAAGTATATTTCAGAGAATATTCGTGTTGGTATGTCATTATCTGAGGTCAGACGATTGTGCGAATCATACATGTTGAATCATGGCGCAGATTCTTTTTGGTACTGGGGCGTGGGAGCGTTTGTCTTTTCTGGGGAGGATACGATTCTTTCCGTGTCGGGAAAGCAGTATCAAACAGCGGACAAGGCGATTCAGGTAAACGATATTGTGACAATTGACCTGAGTCCACAGTGCGAAAATATATGGGGAGACTATGCAAGGACTATCATTATTGAGAATGGGAAGGTTATCCGTGATGTGAAGCAGATACAAAACAGCGAGTGGAGGCAGGGGCTTTGGATGGAGGAGTATTTGCATGGGAAGCTGTTGAAGATTGCCACGAAGGATATGACTTTTGAAGAATTATACTTTTTAATGAACGAAGTAATTGTGAAGAAAGGCTTTGTCAACTTGGATTTTCTGGGAAATCTAGGGCATTCGATCGTTCAAAAAAAGAGTGACAGAATTTATACAGAGAGGGGCAACCATACTAAATTGTCAGAGGTGGAAATGTTTACTTTCGAACCACATATCAGCGTGCCGGGATCTAAGTATGGCTATAAGAGGGAAGATATCTATTATTTTAATGAGGGGCGTTTATTTAAATTGTGATTAAGGCAATTTGGCATGTCGTTATACAGGTAAAAAGAAGTTGACAAAATGAGAGCAAAATGATACAATCTATCCATCAAGAGTAATCGGTGAAGCGTACAATCGGTACATTCGAGGCAAAATCTGCCATTTTACTCAAGAATTAGATAAAATTGATAAGTGGCAGAGATGGTTGTCATAAGGGCAATGCAGTGGGAAGATTGTTTGCAAATGGCTGCTGTTTTTGGTAATCCTCTGTCAGGACAAAGGAGGAATACTGTGGGCAAAATCAGTAACGTAATGAATCACTATTTTAGTGACAACCAAAGATTTGCAGATTTGTTTAACGGAGTCTGTTTTCAGGGAGAAGCAGTGGTGAAGGCGGAAGAGTTGTCAGAAGCTTCTGAGGTTTACCATGAAGTGGCGGTAAATCATACTCGCAAAAGATGTGCAGGAAATAGGGCAGAGCGCATACGCGATGTGCGTAAGATGATGAAAAGTGGGGGGACATTGCGCATTCTGGCATTGGAGAACCAGGAGTTGATTGATTATGCCATGCCTTTCCGATGTATGCAGTATGATACCATGGAGTATGGAAAGCAACTGAATCAGCTGAAAAAGAAGAATATTTGGGAGGGCAGATTAAAGACGCAGTCGGAGATTATCTGTAAACTGAGACAGACAGACCATATAGTGCCTGTGTATACACTATGCCTGTATCATGGGACAGAGAAATGGGATGGTCCAAGATCAATGTGGGACATGATGGACTTTGGAAAAGAATGGAAGTACTTTCAAAAAATTTTCAACGATTACCCCATGCGCTTATATTGTATCAATGAGTTACAAGAACAGGAAGCACTGAAAGTATTTCAAACAGAAGTAGGAACTTTGTTTCGGTCGCTTCAGTACCGAAAAGATAGAGAGGGGTTAAAGCATCTACTTCAAAATGACCCGGATTATAGACAGGTGGATGCCGATACACTGGAGGTTATGTCGGTAATGCTGGAGCTGCCGTCTGTCTGGGGAAACCGGATAAAATATCAAGTTAACTGTGAAGGAGAAAAGGAGGAATATGATATGTGTCAGGCAATCAGAGAATGGTCTGAGGAAGAGCGAAATATTGGTCGCAGAGAAGGACTTAAGGCGGGAATACAAAAAGGAATACAGACTGGAATTAAACAGGGTGAAGAGGAGAAGACTTTTACAATTGTCAAAAATATGCTTCAGAGAGGTATGGCGGATAAGGATATCATAGCTATTGCAGAGTGTGACGGAGCATTTATTGATAGAGTGAGAAGCGTCACATAATAAAATACTATTTGTTAATATGTACTTGACAAATACCCTATGGGGGTATATTCTGTAAGAGGAACAAATACCCCCATGGGGTATTTTGGTTTGCAAAATAGTTTTATGACAAAAGGAAAAACATTTATGGAAAAGGAAAAAAGTTCTTGCTGCTGCACTCCTCCTGAAGAGTCAGCGGATGTCGGCATAGAAGAAATGCCATTTGCCCGCACCAAGGATCGCTCAGAGAAAGAATACAAAGATCTGCTCAACCGTTTAAGCCGCATTGAGGGGCAGATCCGAGGCATCCGCGGTATGGTGGAGAAAGGCGCTTATTGCACGGACATCCTGACGCAGGTGGCTGCGGCCACGTCGGCACTAAACAGCTTCAACAAAGTTTTGTTGGAAAATCACATGAAAACCTGTGTGACGAGGGATATTAAGGAAGGCAAGGAAGAATCGCTGGATGAGGTGCTGGCTATCTTGCAGAAACTGATGCGATAAAAAGAAGAAAATTTAAAAGAGAATAGAAAAGAGGAAATAACATGGAACAATACACAGTCACGGGCATGAGCTGCGCCGCCTGCAGCGCCAGAGTGGAAAAAGCCGTGTCCAAAGTGCCCGGCGTGACCTCCTGTTCGGTGAGTCTGCTCACCAACTCTATGGGAGTGGAAGGCACGGCATCCGTCGCAGAGATCGTCAAGGCGGTGGTGGATGCCGGATATGGAGCTTCTCTGAAAGGAGCAGGCAAGGGCGGAACCAGTGCGGAAAATGATGTGGCAATCGCAGAGGACGAGGCTTTACTTGCGGATCATGAGACGCCCCTCTTGAGAAAAAGGCTGATCGTGTCCCTGGTATTTTTGGTGGTGCTCATGTACTTTTCTATGGGGCATATGATGTGGGGATGGCCATTGCCGCCCTTTTTTGACGGCAACCATGTGGCTATGGGTCTGCTGCAGCTGCTTTTGACAACGGCGATCATGATAGCCAATCAAAAGTTTTTCGTAAACGGTGTGAAGAGTTTGTGGCATCGCGCACCCAACATGGACGCTTTGGTGGCATTGGGAGCAGGAGCGGCCTTTGTGTACAGCGTGTATGCCCTCTTTGCCATGACGGACGCGCAGGTGAAGGGCGATATGGCAGCTGTCATGGTCTACATGGACGAATTCTATTTTGAGTCTGCGGCCACGATCCTGACCCTGATCACGGTAGGAAAAATGCTGGAGGCGCGCTCTAAGGGAAAAACCACGGATGCGCTGAAAGGTTTGATGAAGCTTGCGCCCAAGACGGCGACGGTGGTGAAGAATGGTGTGGAGATCACGGTACCTATCGCACAGGTGAAAACGGGCGATCTCTTTGTAGTGCGCCCCGGTGAAAATATCCCGGTGGACGGCGTCGTACGGGAGGGAAGCAGTGCTGTCAACGAGGCGGCACTGACAGGAGAGAGTATTCCCGTAGACAAGGAGACGGGGGACAGCGTGTCTGCCGCTACCCTGAACCAGTCAGGATTCCTGAAATGTGAGGCCACCAGAGTGGGGGAGGACACTACGTTATCCCAGATCATCCGTATGGTCAGCGACGCAGCGGCCACCAAGGCTCCCATTGCCAAAGTAGCGGATAAAGTGTCCGGTGTCTTTGTGCCGGCGGTCATCGCCATCGCCTTGGTGACTATCGCTGTCTGGCTGTTTGCGGGGGAGAGCGTAGGGTTTGCACTGGCAAGAGGGATCTCCGTGCTGGTGATCAGCTGCCCCTGTGCATTGGGACTTGCCACCCCTGTGGCGATCATGGTGGGCAACGGCGTGGGTGCCAAGGGAGGTATTCTGTTTAAAACGGCGGTGTCTCTGGAAGAGGCCGGAAAAGTTCAGATCGTGGCTCTTGACAAGACAGGAACCATCACAAACGGCACACCCAGGGTGACGGATGTGATCCCTGTGGAGAGCGTGACAGAGAGCGCACTTTTACTATATGCGGATGCTCTGGAGCAAAAAAGCGAGCATCCGCTGGCGAAAGCGGTGACGTCTTATGTGGCAGAGCTGCGGGCGGCGAAGCCGGACAAAACGGCGGATAAAGACAATATGCCTCTCGGCGATCTAACGAAGTTGTCGGATTTTCGGGCGTTTCCGGGAAACGGACTGAGCGCTTTGTATCAGGGAGAGAGGCTGATCGGAGGAAACCTTCGGTTTGTGAGCGACTCAGCCGATGTGTCGGAAGAGATCAAGCTCCGTGCAGAGCAGCTTTCCGAGGAGGGAAAGACACCGTTGTTCTTCGCAAAGGAGGGTTCCCTCTTAGGGATCATCGCAGTGGCGGACGTGATCAAGGAGGATGCACCTCAGGCGGTGCGGGAGTTACAGAACATGGGGATCCGCGTGGTCATGCTGACCGGTGACAATGAGCGTACCGCGAGGGCGATCGGGGCACAGGCGGGCGTGGACGAGGTGATCGCCGGAGTGCTTCCGGAGGGTAAGGAGAGCGTGATCCGCTCCCTGAAGGAGCAGGGAAAGGTGGCCATGGTGGGCGACGGTATCAACGATGCGCCTGCACTGACCAGAGCTGACATCGGTATTGCCATCGGTGCGGGGACGGATGTCGCCATCGACGCGGCGGATGTAGTGCTGATGAAGAGCAGAATGGGTGATGTGCCCGCAGCGATCCGACTGAGCCGTGCGACTCTTAAAAATATTCACCAGAATCTATTCTGGGCGTTTTTCTATAATTGTATCGGGATCCCGCTGGCAGCAGGTGTGTGGATCCCTGTGTTTGGCTGGACGCTGAACCCTATGTTTGGGGCAGCAGCTATGAGCCTTTCCAGCTTTTGTGTGGTTACCAATGCTCTGCGCCTGAATCTGGTAAAGCTTCACGACGCAAGCAGAGATAAAAAGAGAACTCAAAAACAAAAATCAAATCAGAAAGTGGAGGAAAAGAACATGAAGAAGACATTGCAGGTGGAAGGTATGATGTGTGGACATTGCGAGGCCAGTGTAAAGAAAGCCCTGGAGGCGCTGGAGCAGGTGGAAGAGGCTTTGGTAAGCCACGAGACCGGTATCGCAGAGGTCAGTTTAAAGGCCGATGTGGCGGATGAAGTGTTGAAGAAGGCTGTGGAGGATCAGGACTACAAGGTACTTGAAATTCGGTAATTTATGGATTAGTGATCTTATCCCTTATAATCTGAGATAAAACGCGAAAAATAGTGAAGAGAAGGGGATAAGGTGACTGAATATGGAAGAGGAAAAGTTTTTGGAGCTGGTCGGTTCTGTTGACTTTCGGGATGAGTATGGCGAGGTCTGCAGACAGCTGGAACGACAGATACGTGAGATTGGCAGACAGATGTCCCTGCTTCTTAGAAGAGACTTTATCATTGCGGTGGATTGGCGAGTGAAAGGTCCGAAGAGTTGTGCCGAGAAGCTAAAACGCAAGGGCAGGGAGTTGACACCGGAAAATGCGGCGGAGCGGCTGAATGACATTGCGGGTGTCCGTGTGATCTGCAGTTTTCTGGACGATATCTATCTTCTTTGTGAGCGGTTGGCAAACGATTTTGGCTATCAGGTGATCAAGAAGAAGGATTATGTAAAAAAACCCAAGCGCAGTGGGTATCAAAGTTTGCATTTGGTGCTCGGGATACCGCGGCCGGACGGGCGTCAGATCCGCGCAGAGATACAGTTGCGTACACAGGCCATGGACTTCTGGGCCGGTGTGGAGCATCATTTTGTATACAAGAATGACGAGCTGCCAAGGGATGTGGTGCGAAAGGAGTTTCGTGAGTGTGCCAAGGCAATCTACAATCTGGATCAAAAAATGATGAGCCTGCGGGATTATCTGTCGTAGAAAGTTTAGGGAAAGAAAGTATTTTCCAAAATTTTATATTTTCTTTATTGATTTCTATACGCTGTGTGTTATATTGGTACTATAACAAGTAAATAACAAAAAAGAAAATGAGGAGACAGCGTGTATGAATATTCAAAAGTTTACCCAGAAATCTATACAGGCTGTAGAGGGATGTGAAAAGCTGGCGTATGAGTACGGCAATCAGGAGATTGAGCAGGAGCATCTACTCTACAGCCTTTTGACGATAGAGGACAGTCTGATCTTAAAGTTGATCGAGAAGATGGAGATTCAGACTGATCATTTTGTGAACCGGGCGAGACAGGCGGTGGAGAAGCGTGTCAAAGTGCAGGGCGGCAAGGTGTATGTGGGTCAGGATCTGAACAAGGTGTTGGTGAATGCAGAAGATGAGGCAAAGCACCTGGGGGATGAGTATGTGTCCGTGGAGCATCTGTTCCTGGCCATGATCAAATCTCCCAACAGGGAGCTTGCGCAGATCTGGAAAGAGTACGGGATTACCAGAGAGAGGTTTCTACAGGCACTCTCTACCGTGCGGGGGAATCAGCGCGTCACCAGTGATAATCCGGAGGCCACTTACGACACACTGGAAAAATATGGTCAGGAGCTGGTGGAAAGGGCGAGAAACCAGAAGCTTGACCCCGTCATTGGCAGGGACGCAGAGATCCGTAACATTATCCGTATTCTCTCCCGCAAGACCAAGAACAACCCGGTGCTGATCGGTGAGCCCGGTGTGGGAAAGACCGCCGTGGTGGAGGGGCTTGCACAGAGAATTGTGCGGGGGGATGTGCCACAGGGGTTGAAGGATAAGAAAATCTTTGCGCTGGATATGGGAGCGCTGGTGGCCGGCGCCAAGTACC
Source organism: Acetatifactor sp. (assembly GCA_022511465.1). GTDB lineage: Bacteria > Bacillota > Clostridia > Lachnospirales > Lachnospiraceae > Acetatifactor. Next base: position 36,320 of record JAFLRM010000025.1, read on the forward strand.
GCGGCGAGTTCGAGGAGCGTTTGAAGGCTGTGCTGGAGGATGTAAAGAACAGCGACGGACAGATCATCCTCTTTATCGACGAACTGCACACCATTGTGGGGGTGGGCAAGACGGACGGCGCGCTTGACGCCGGCAATATGCTGAAGCCCATGCTGGCCAGGGGTGAACTGCATTGTATCGGAGCCACCACATTGGACGAGTACCGCCAGTACATTGAAAAGGATGCCGCTCTGGAGAGGCGTTTCCAGCCCGTCATGGTGGAGGAACCTACAGTGGAGGATACTATTTCCATCCTGCGAGGTTTGAAAGAGCGCTATGAGGTGTACCACGGAGTCAGAATTATGGACAATGCGCTGGTCAGTGCGGCGACCTTGTCTAACCGCTATATTGCGGACCGGTTCCTGCCGGATAAGGCTATTGATCTGGTGGACGAGGCTTGCGCCTTGATCAAGACGGAATTGGACAGTATGCCCACGGAACTGGATGAATTACAGCGGAAATGTGTGCAGATGGAAATTGAGGAGGCTGCCCTGAAGAAGGAAGACGACCGACTGAGCAGGGAGCGTCTGGAGGACCTGCAGAGAGAGCTGGCGGAGTTGAAGGACGAGTTTGCTGCCAGAAAGGCACAATGGGATAACGAGAAGGCATCCGTAGATAGGCTGTCCCACCTGCGCGAGGAGATAGATCAGGTGAACAACGAGATTCAGATCGCCCAGAGGGAAGGCAATCTGGAGAAAGCGGCAGAACTCAGCTACGGAAGGCTGCCGGCCCTGAAAAAGGAGCTGGAAGAGGAGGAAGAACGCGTAAACAGTGAAGACATGTCCTTAGTACATGAGCGAGTGTCGGACGAGGAGATCGCGCGGATCATCTCCCGCTGGACGGGTATTCCGGTGGCGAAGTTGACCGAGAGCGAGCGCAACAAGACACTGCATCTGGACGATGAGCTACACCGTAGAGTGATCGGCCAGGAGGAAGGTGTCACCAAGGTGACAGAGGCCATCATCCGTTCCAAAGCAGGGATCAAGGATCCCTCCAAACCTATCGGCTCATTTCTGTTTCTGGGGCCCACCGGCGTGGGTAAGACGGAGCTTGCCAAGTCGCTAGCGGCCGCATTGTTTGACGATGAAAACAACATGGTGCGCATCGATATGAGCGAGTACATGGAGAAATTTTCCGTGTCTCGATTGATCGGAGCACCTCCCGGATATGTGGGCTATGAGGAGGGTGGACAGCTGACGGAAGCGGTTCGTAGAAAGCCCTACAGTGTAGTGCTTTTCGACGAGATTGAAAAGGCCCATCCAGACGTGTTTAATGTTCTTTTGCAGGTGCTGGACGACGGGCGGATCACCGACTCTCAAGGCAGGACAGTGGATTTTAAGAATACGATCCTGATCATGACTTCTAATATCGGAGCGCACTATCTGTTGGAGGGCATCGAGGAGGACGGCGCTATTCGACCGGAGGCGGAGGAACTGGTGATGAGTGAACTGCGTGCACATTTTCGTCCGGAATTCCTGAACCGTCTGGATGAGACCGTCCTGTTTAAACCTTTGACGAGGGACAATATCGGCGGCATTATTCATCTGATCATTGCGGATCTAAACTATCGTCTGGCAGACAGAGAGTTGACTATCGAACTGTCAAAGGAGGCACAGGACTATATCGTGGGAAATGCCTATGATCCGGTGTATGGAGCCCGCCCTTTAAAGCGCTATATTCAAAAATACGTGGAGACACTATCGGCGAGACTGATTTTGGAAGACAGGGTGCAGACAGGGGACACTATTTTGATCTCTGTGCAGGATGACGGTTTGAAGGCCAGCGTAAAATAAGCTAATATGTCAGGAGTAAATGCTATGATACCTCAAGATCCAGTGATGCTTTTAAGTTTTGTCAATCTGAAGCTGCGTGATCTTTACAAAAGTCTGGATGATCTCTGTGATGATCTGGACGTGGAGAAGAGTGAGATCCTGCAGAAATTGTCCGGCATTCAATATCGCTACGACGAGGAGAGAAACCAGTTTGTGTAGTTACCGTAATGGGATCAGTGATCAAGAATATGGAAAGAAAGGCGCCGGAACACAATGTGATATTTGCACCGGCTGCGGACGCTGTGCTGGTATAGAGAGGAAGGTTTCTGTGCTCACCCAGTCGGATCTTGAACTGACATGGGAGAGGGAAGGCACTCTGGAAAACACAGGTAAGAGACGTCTGGTGACAGTAGATATCGGAACTACCACCATTGCTATGCAGCTCTTTGGGACGGACAAGAGTATTCAGGACGAATTTGTCCAGATCAATCCCCAAGTGGAATACGGTGCGGACGTAATCTCCCGCATACAAGCGGCGGATAACGCGGAGGCGGCGGGACGGATGCAGGAGTCCGTTCGCGAGGCACTGTGCCAGGGGCTCAAACGCTTTCTGGGAAAAATAGAGCCGGAGGAAAGCCTTTTTCTGGTGATCGCTGCCAACACTACCATGGTGTATCTGCTCATGGGATATGACGTGGCGGAGCTTGGAAGGGCACCCTTTGCGGCCAGCCATTTGAAGACGGAAAACATTGTCATCAATGTGGAGGGAGTTGATGTTTCAGGGGTGATCCTTCCCGGTTTGTCGGCTTTTGTGGGAGGAGATATCCTATCCGGTATCTATGCCTGCAGGATGGCGGAGCAGAACGAGCTGACCCTGCTCATTGATCTTGGCACTAATGGGGAGCTGGTGCTGGGAAACCAAGAACACATTGTTGCCTGTGCTACAGCTGCAGGACCGGCTTTTGAAGGCGGTGTCAACCGCGGTGTATGGGGGAGCGACATGATCCGGATTTTGGCTGAATTGCGGCGGAAGGGGATCTTGGACGAGACAGGTTTGTTGGCTGATCCATACTTTGACGCGGGGATCCAAGTTAGTGGTGTCCATGTGACGCAGGCGGCAATACGGGCAGTTCAGCTGGCAAAGGGAGCGATCCATGCGGGGATACATATTCTTGCCAGGGAATACGGCGTGGCGCTGAAAGCCATTGACAGGGTGGTGTTGGCCGGAGGATTTGGCTACTATCTGGATCCGAAAGCTGCCGTTGTGATCGGACTTCTGCCCCGTGTCCTTGCAGAACGGGCTGTATCCGGCGGCAATACTGCACTTGCGGGGGCGGCGCATGTTGGTGAACAGATCTTATGTCAGGGGTATCCGGAGGAGTTTCTTGAGGAGTTCTGGAAACAGAAGGGATGTCAGGTGGAGATAAGGAATCTGGCAGAACAAGCCGAGTTTAATGAACTTTTTTTACAGTTTATGGAATTGCAGGAAATTTGAAATAAATATTTAAAAAAGTTGAAGAATATGGTACAATTAATTCATTAAGAAACGAATCGGAGAGTATAAAAATATATTTGGAGGTCAAGCAGTTGCAAGAGAACAATACCATTAGTGATAACGTGGCAACGACTGGTAATACACAGATGACAGGAAAGCCCCAAAAAGCTGCAAAAGCACCAAAGCAACCGAAAGCTGCCAAAGCAGCGAAAGCGCCAAAACAGCCCAAAGCAGCAAAGGCTGCCAAAGTACCAAAAGCTGCAAAGGAACACAAGGAGGATAAGCCCGTCAAGCAGGGTGGATTTATGTTGTTCAGTATCCGGAACAAGATCATTCTCTGCTTTTTGGTTCCAATTCTTTTTATGGTGGTGATCGGTGTTTCTGCGTACCAGACATCTGCGCAGGGTATGAGCGACAAGTTTTTGGAATCCTCCATGCAGACGATCGAGATGGCCACAGAGTATGTGGAAATGAGCTGCACATTCATCTCTACTGAGGCGGTGAGATATGCATTTGATGATGACTTGAACAGATATTATCTGGGGATGTACGCTGCAGATCCTGTCGGACAGTCCAATCTGCTGAGCAGTACAAGGACGAATATGGCGGCTGCCAAGGTTGCGAATCCGTTTATCTCAAATGTACATATTATCACTAAGAAGGGTGTTGGTATGCTCTCCACCAAGTCTGGTTCCAGCATAGAAGGTTTTTTGGAGGAATATCTGGCTTCAGTGACTGAGGACGGCAAGACGCTGGATACGTGGATAGATTCCCATGAAGCGCTGGATGCCCATCTGGAGATGATCACCAATGACGATCGCTATATTTTGGTATATCAGACGCTTGCCAAATCCAACAATGCCAGCATTGTCGTTGATGTTAAGGAGTCTGCGATTCAGGAGTTTTTGCAGGAGTTAGACTTTGGCGAGGGCAGCATCGTAGGCTTTGTCACCAAGGGAGGCAGAGAGATTATATGTGAGACGTTGCCGGAGGGTGCGGAGAGTAATCTGCCTGAAGGGGAGAAAGTGTTCTTTGGACAAGAATATTTTGACAAGATCAGTGCGCAAGAAGAGTTGACTGGCAATGACAAGGTAACTTACCTGGGAGAGGAGTATCTGTTCCTCTACAGTGTAGGCGAGAAGACGGGGGCAACCATATGTGCGTTGGTTCCCACGGATATTGTGATCGGTCAGGCGGAGGATATCCGCAGTATGACGGTGACGCTGGTGATCCTGGCCAGTGTGACTGTTGTGATCATCGGTATGTTGATCGTGATCGGTATTCAAAACAACATGAAGCGCATTTCTAAGAAGTTTGGAGAGGTTGCAAAGGGTGACCTTACTGTGCAGGTGACTGCAAAAGGCCGCGATGAGTTCCGCGGATTGGCAGGTTCTGCCACAAACATGATCACCAACACCAAGAAGCTGGTTGACAAGGTCAATGCGGCCACCGGCCAGCTGGAGATGTCTTCCAAGGAGGTAGAACAGGCATCGGGTGTGATCCATAGCTACTCGCAGGATATTACGCAGGCAATCGCGGAGATCAACGAGGGCATTGGCCGACAAGCCAGACACGCGCAGGAGTGCGTAGATAAGACAGATGTGCTCTCTAACGAGATTCAGAATGTCAGTGCTATTGTGGAGAAGGTGAAGCATCTGGTTGAGGAGACCGATGTGATGATCAATCAGGGAATGGAGATTATCCGGCTGTTGGGAAGCCGTGCCAAAGAGACCACCCAAATGACCGTTAAGGTAGGTGAAAGCATTGAGTCTCTTCGTCAGGAGTCCGAGGTTATCAACTCCTTTGTGGGCACGATTACCGATATTTCAGAGCAGACGAACCTTTTATCCTTAAATGCCAGCATTGAGGCCGCCAGAGCGGGAGAGGCCGGAAGAGGTTTTGCCGTGGTGGCAGAGGAGATTCGCAAGCTGGCAGACGATTCCGCACGGGCCGCGGGAGAGATCCGCAATAATGTGGAACATATTTCGGCACAAACTATGAACAGCGTGCAGAGTGCAAATGAAGCCGGAGACATGGTTGCGTTGCAATCGCAGGCCGTGGAGCAGGTGGTGGATGTATTCCAGCAGATGCGCGGGCGTATGGGCGATCTGGTGGGCGGACTTCAGGAGATTGTGACAGGAACGGAGCGGGCCGACATGGAGCGTAGTGCAGCGGTGGCAGCGGTTAAGAGCATCTCTGATATCATAGAGGAGACCGCGACTAGTGCGGAGACGGTCAACGAAGTGGCAGGCAAGCTTCTTGAGAATGTGGAGAATTTGGATCAGACAGCAGAAGCGCTTGGCGAGAATATGAAGGGATTAAAGGGAGAAATCTCCGTATTTAAGATTTAAAGATTTGAATAGAAAGTCAGGGAGAATGGAAATGGCCGCGACCTCATCAGTTTGAGGGGCGGCCATTTTGGAGTTAACATTCCACGGGGATCTTCTTGTCACTATGTAAAATATGATTGATCAGCCAGCCCAGCAAGAACTCCAGAAGGCTTTGCATATACTCTTTGGGCTGGGACTTAAGTTCGTCCAAAGAGATATTTTCTATCTTGTCTATAAATGCTTCATGAGCATGCTTTTGCGCCGTCAAACCTTCATAGCGGATGCTCTCCATATATTCTTCCTCATGCTTAAAATGTTCCGCTGTATATGATTTCAACTTCTCCAGAATCTGGACAATCTCTTCATATCTCTCATCCACATCCTCAGAGCGGGCCAGCTGGTTTGCCTTATCGACAATGGAAAAGAGCTGTTTATGCTCGGCGTCGACCAGGGGAATGCCGGTCTTGTATTCCTCTATAAACTCGCATGGATTCTCCTGGAGCATCCATTTCTCCAGAGGAGGAAGTTTGCCGATCAGAATATCACTGCCCAGAATATGGCGATACAGCCACCTGGCAAGAAATTCATTCATATCCTTCAGCACCTCGATCTGTCCCTCTTCGTAGTCGATGTTGTGCACGGACATCTCGTTGACGGTTTCGCGGAACATCATATGCTGTGATCTCTGCAGGAACAGTTCGGGATCGAGAATCTCCTCCATATATGCCTCCTCGTGGGCAAAATGCTGATCCGCATATTCTTCCAACTCCTCAATGAGATCCGCGATCCTTTGATACTGATCAAACATAGTACTCTTTTCCAGGGCTTCCGCCACCTGACCGATCAATTCAAACAGATGTCGATGTTCATTATCTATTTCTTCTATTCCTATTATACAATCCGATGTAAATTGAAACATGATCCTTCCCTCCTATATAGATCCTGCTTTTATAATATAATAATTTTGAGAGTTTGAAAATACTAAAAGTGAAATTTATCCCTGATCGACGTGATTTCCTTGTACACAAAATGAGAAAAGCAGTTGCATGGCACTGCTGGATCGTATATAATAAACACATGATCATTATTTGCAAAAGAGATTAGGAGCAAGTTTTGAAACAAATTATAATGCGATATATCAGACCCTACTTCCCTCGGATGGGAGTAGGGTTCCTTATTAAATTTGTGGGAACCATAATGGATCTGTGCATCCCGTACATACTGGCATACATCATTGACACAGTGATCCCTCTGCGCCGGAGAGAACTGGTGCTTTTGTGGGGAGCGCTTATGATCGTCTGTTCCCTTCTGGCAGTGGCCTTTAACATTGTGGCCAATCGAATGGCGTCCAAGGTGGCCAGCGATGCCACAGAGGTGATCCGTCACGATCTGTTCCGTAAGACCATGTATCTCTCCAACCGTCAGACGGACGACTTTACCAAGCCCTCTTTAATCTCGCGCATGACCACGGACACCTATAATCTGCATCAGATGATCGGCCGCATTCAGAGGCTGGGTGTGCGAGCGCCGATTCTGCTGATCGGGGGAGTCTGTGTAACTTTTACGTTGGATCCTGCCATGGCCTGTGTGCTGCTGGCGGTGATGCCTTTTCTGGCAGCGATCACCGTGTTTGTGTCTCGGAGGAGCATTCCCATGTACAGCATCCTGCAGGAGGCTCAGGACCGCTTTGTGCGCATGGTGAGGGAGGATATCGCCGGCATCCGGGTCATCAAGGCCCTTTCCAAGGTGGGCGTGGAGGTAGAGCGGTTTCGCGAGATCAATCGGGAGGTGGTGGAGCGGGAACGCAAAAACGGCATGGTTATGGCGGTGATCAATCCGTCCATGAATGTACTTTTGAATCTGGGGCTTGTAGCAGTTGTCTTGGTAGGCGCAATGCGCGTGAATAATGGAACCACGGAGGTGGGAAAGATACTGGCCTTCTCTACTTACTTTACCATTATCTTAAATGCGGTGATGTCCGTGTCCAAAATGTTTGTCGTCCTCTCCAAGGCCATTGCCTCCGGTGATCGTATCTGGCAGGTCTTGGATAGTGGAGAGGATATGGATGTGGTTGAGAGGCTCTACGAAGGGGATATAGGGGCTACCAGGGAAAGTGAGATTGTCTTTGAGCATGTTACATTCTTCTATCATGCAGGAGGTGAGCGGCAGTCTCCGGGGGAGATGACGACCGCCGTGCAGACATCCCGCGAGAATGCTAATTTATTAGACCTAAATTTTGTGATCAAAAAGGGGGAGACCTTGGGGATCATTGGAGAGATCGGCTCCGGAAAAACCACGGTCATAAACCTTTTGATGCGTCTGTACGATGTGGACGAAGGCAGGGTTCTGGTTGCCGGCCGCGACGTGCGGGAGTATACCCGAGAGGAGCTGAAGGCCAAGTTTGGTGTGGTATTTCAAAACGATACGATTTTTGAGGGTACGATCGCGGAGAATGTGTCGTTGGGCAGAGAACTGACGGAGCAGCAGCTTGAAGAGGCGCTCTTCTATGCCAGGGCCAGCGAATTTGTGGAACAGAGAGAGGAGAAAGCGGCGGAGACCTTGAATATCAAGGGGGCTAACTTAAGTGGCGGACAGAAGCAGCGTCTTTTGATCGCCAGAGCGTTAGCGGCAAAGCCGGAGATCCTGATTTTGGACGACTCCTCCAGCGCGCTGGACTATAGGACGGATGCTGCTCTGCGCAGAGGGATCAGAGAGCATTTGCCGGACACGACGTTTATCATTGTGGCACAGCGTGTGAGCTCTATTCGCGGAGCTGACCATATTCTAGTGTTGGAGGATGGCAGGACCATCGGCTACGGGAAGCACGAGGAGCTGATGGAGAGCTGTCAGGTGTATCGGGAGATCAGTCAGTCTCAGATGGGGGAGCTGGCAGAGGGGTCGGAGAGGATGGTGACACAGAATGTCTGAGACAGATCGACGCTATTCCAAAGGTACGATCCTGAAGCTGGGAAGATATCTTTTTTATCACAAGGGACTTTTGTCCCTGGCTTTCCTGTGTACTTTGGGGAGCAATCTTTTTGCCTTGATCGGTCCCAGGCTGACCGGGTATGCCATTGGTGCCATCGAGCCGGGCAAGGGTGCAGTGGACTTTGGAACAGTGTGGTATTATGCGGTCTGGATGGCGGTGTTCTATGTGGTTTCCTCCGCCATGTCCTACGGACTGCAGGTGCTGATGCTGACCATCAGCCGCAAAGTGGTATACCGGATGCGGCAGGACGTGTTTGAGAAGCTGATGACGCTGCCGGTAGGATATTTTGATATCCATCAGACCGGAGACATTATCAGCCGTATTTCCTATGATATTGATACAGTCAACGCCTCTCTGTCCAACGATCTGGTACAGCTTTTGACTACGGTGATCACAGTGGTGGGCGCGTTAGTGATGATGTTTACGATATCTCCGAGACTGCTTCTGGTGTTTGCGTTCACGGTGCCGCTTTCCATCTGTATGACAAAGTTTCTCACAGGCAAGACAAGACCACTCTTTCGGGAGAGATCCGCCAAGCTTGGGGAGATGAATGGGTTTGTGGAGGAGATGATCTCCGGGCAGAAGACATTGAAAGCTTATGGCAGGGAAGATTACACCATTGGAAGATTTGACGGGAAGAACAAGGCAGCAGTGGATGCCTACTATCGGGCGGAATACTACGGCAGTATTGTAGGGCCGTGTGTGAACTTTGTAAATAACTTGTCGCTGTCGTTGATCAGTGTGTTTGGCGCACTTTTGTATCTGGCGGGCAGCATGTCCATCGGGGATATCTCTTCCTTTGTGCTGTATTCCCGAAAATTTTCCGGCCCTATCAACGAGGCGGCAAATATCATGAGCGAACTGCAATCGGCGCTGGCAGCGGCGGAACGGGTATTCCGTCTGCTGGAGGAGGATCCGGAGCCCGCCGATGCTCCGGAGGCTTTGGAACTGGGAGGCAATGATGGAAAGGTCAGAGGAGAGGTGGAGCTGTCCCATGTGGAATTTGGCTATCTGCCCGGTAAGACGATACTCCACAACTTCAACCTTCATGTGAAACCGGGGCAGATGATCGCCATTGTAGGCCCCACCGGAGCCGGAAAGACCACGCTGATCAATCTGCTCATGCGATTCTATGATGCGGATCGGGGGGAGATTAGGGTGGATGGAAAAAGTGTGTCCCAGCTGACCAGACAAAGTCTACGACAAGCTTACGCCATGGTGCTCCAGGATACCTGGCTCTTCTACGGAAGTGTCTATGATAATCTGGCCTACGGAAAGGAGGGGGCAACCAGAGAGGACGTAGAAAGGGCGGCGAGGGCAGCTCGCATTCACTCCTTTATCAAGCGTCTCCCTCAGGGGTATGACACAATATTGACAGATGAGGGAACCAACATTTCCAAAGGGCAGAAGCAGCTTTTGACCATCGCCAGGGCGATGCTTTTGGATGCCAGAATGTTGATCCTGGACGAAGCCACCTCCAACGTGGACACCCGCACGGAGCAGCAGATTCAGTGGGCTATGAGCCAGTTGATGCAGGGAAAGACATGCTTTGTCATTGCCCACAGACTGTCTACCATTCAAAATGCGGATAGGATCTTAGTGGTAAACGGCGGGGAGGTGGTGGAACAGGGCACCCATCGAGAACTGATGCAGAGGGGCGGTATGTACAGACAATTGTATGAGGCACAATTTGAGTGACGCAAGGAAGCTGATACTATAGGTGTCCCGTAGAAAAAAGAAAAAAGCAGCAATCCTGATCTTGGGTGTGACATGGGATTGCTGCTTTTAGTGTATATGCGAACAAGCTTCACAATATTTTCTGTTAACTTGCAAAATAGTACAAAGTCCAGTCTCCTACAGTGTCAAACCGAACCACCAAATGTTCTCCCAACTCAAAGCTGTCTCCTTGGTCTCGCATATAAACGGCCACGATGGCGTTTTCCGTCCATATGGGAGCATACTCATATCTGCTGTAATAATCATGGGCCATTGTGAGACCTTCTGCATCTATATCAAGGTACAGGCAATCGCCGCCTAATAATCTGCAGATTTCTGCCTCGCCGCCGCTATAGTATGTATATACTGTCTCCAAATTCATATCATCTACATATGCGACCAAATCTTTTAAGCTTTTATTTTGTTCCCCGAGGATAAAAACTTCCCGAAAAACAAGAACTTGAAACATAAAAAATGCTGCAAAACCGCATAAAAATAACCATTTCTGTTGTATGTTACTAAGTCCGCGGAACCATTGCACCATCACCACAGCTGCCACACACATCAGGGGGATCACTCCTATCAGGTGATAGCGATAATCATAGGTGGAAGCGCCAGCTTTCGAATAAGACACGTTTAGAATAAAATAATTCCAGACGAAAACAGAAAGCAATAATATTAACCGCAAATCGCCTCTTTTTTTCACACATTTTACAATGGCATATAGGCCGCATAGCAAAAATGCAGCCATCAGAAGGCATTTGGCTAACATGATCATCCCGTCAACGGAAAATATAACGGCGTCAAACTCTGCGGTAGCCCCGCCCACCAATTCAAACAGACCAAAAAAGCAGGAGGAAACATTGTTCAGCATATCGTAAACACTGCAGAATTTCATACCTTCCGCTCTGGTTCCGCCCATGAGGGTCTCATTCACTCTCATGCCCAAAAATGTACAGAGGGCAGAAAGGCCTATTAGAACAAAAACTAAGGAGGGAACCCGTTCCCATTTTAAGAACTTATAAGCAAGATATGCCACAAACACTGGAGCCAGCCCGCAAGCTGCTACATACACATTGCTGGAGGAACTGCTCACAGTCAGCAGCACGAGGTACAAGAGCGTAAAAAACCAGAAGCGTCTGTTCTTTACTAAAGGCTTTTTCTGCTCTGCGAGAAGCAAAATGCCAATTAACAGAAGGGGAATGAGAATCTTTACAATGTATTGCGCTCCGGAAAAAAATAACATATTGTAATAGTCCAGCATTCCTACACGATAAGGGATACAAACCAGGTTTGCACACAGCAAGGGATACAGAGGGTCACTGCCTTCAAATAACAAGAAGATCACTCGGAGCAAAATTAGAGTAAAAATAACATTTGACAAAGTACAGGCCAGATAAATATTCTTTGTAAGGCCATACAGCGGCAGGGCAAAAAGGGTGGTACAATCCCACTCTAACGTGGTGAGATAGGACCATTGGGGAATCGCCCAGGTTTTTTCTTCCCACATAGTGATGATATGTTTTAAAAGCTTTGCAGCATCGTGGTCCAGAGTTTGATCTATCAATGTCAGATTGCTGAGGGCGATCAGAAGAACCTGTAAGATCAGCAGCAGGGTCAGGCAGGCTTCCATCGGTTTTTTATTTACTTTCTTCCAAAAAAGCATAGGTATTTTCAAGGTTCTATCCATCCTTATAATAATTTTAAGTAGCTTACGTTTTTGATTCTAACAGTTTAAAGTATTACAGTCAAGACGGGGATTGTAGTATTCAAGAGTTATAGACGCAGTTTCCTGTATGAAAAACTGGTCTATTTGCAGCGGATACCGGCATATATTCTCTATGACATAAGAGTGAATAGTGGTGTAACTGTCATGAAAAAAAGAGTGGCGATAATCCTTTCGATCGTAAATTTATTGATGGGATTATCGTTATTTTTTGTGGAAGCAAACAAGCCGGTAGTCACAGAGCGTGTAAATCATGCGGAAAATGTGATGGATGTGGCAGCAGGAACGGATGAAACGGGACAGATGTTTGAAGGGGAAAGCGATCTGAAAAAAATTGCGCTTACCTTCGACGACGGGCCGCATCCTTATTACACGGAGCAATTGTTGGATGGATTGAAGGAAAGAGGAGTGGTGGCAACCTTCTTTGTGACAGGGGAGCATGCCAGTCTCCATCCGGATGTGATCAAGCAGATGCAGGAGGAGGGGCACCTGATCGGGAACCATACGTACAGCCATATGCAGCTGACAAAGAGGAATCGGGAGAAGTTTAAGGAGGAATTGATGAAGACCAATGAGGTGATAGAGGAGATCACGGGGCAGGAGGTGATCTATGTGCGCCCGCCTTATGGAACATGGGATAAGAAATTTGAGGAGGAGCTCAACATGATCCCGGTTTTGTGGACGATCGATCCTTTGGACTGGTGCAGCAG
>JAFLRM010000026.1 GCA_022511465.1 Acetatifactor sp.
CCATATTGTCATATACGGACATATGAGGATACAGAGCGTAGTTCTGGAATACCATTGCGATATCTCTGTCCTTGGGCTCCACGTCGTTTACAACTCTGTCGCCAATCTTCAGCTCACCGGAGGAAATATCCTCCAGACCTGCGATCATACGAAGGGTGGTGGACTTACCGCATCCAGAAGGTCCTACGAAAATGATGAATTCCTGGTCTGCAATCTCCAGATTGAAATCCTTAACGGCCTCAAAACCATTGGGATATACCTTGCAGACATTCTTCAAAGATAAACTTGCCATTAGAGTAAACTCCTTTCACATCAAAAGTATAGTTTGATACTGAAAATAGTATAACGAAAAAGTGAAAAGCACGCCATACCACTATTTCACAAAGATTTTGCTTCTGATTGTATGAATTGCTTATAATCTTGCAAATTTTTACAAAGGCTTGACACTTTGACCAAAAAACTCACACTTTATTCAGCAACTTACACAACCCTATGCATTATCCGCTTTTCTCTTCTCATAGAAGGCCAGTTGGTTCTTGCCCCGTCGCTTCGCTGTGTACAGTGCCGTGTCTGCCGCCTTGTACATGCCCTCAAAGGTGTTCGCATCCCGGGGAAATACCGCTGCACCCAAACTGGCTGTAACGGAATATTTCACATACTCTCCCACTTCAAAATGGTGGAAGAAATCCTCCAGCTTCTTGGCTTCCTTCTTAATGTGTGCATCGTCTTTGATATCCTTCAGCAGGATAACAAACTCATCGCCGCCCAGACGCCCCAGAATATCACTGGAACGGAACATAGCACTCAGCCGATGCCCCAGGTTCCGCAGCACTTCATCTCCAAATCCGTGTCCCAGAGTATCATTGATCTTCTTAAAATTATCAATATCCAGCACCACCATCATCGCCTGACTGCCAGGATTCTGTTGCATGTACTCCGTGATCTTGCGCTCCGTGGCAATCTTGTTGTTTAACCCGGTGAGAAGATCTGTATCCGCTTTGTTCTCCAACTGGCGGCTCTCCTCCTTATTGCGCTGCCGGTTCCTTGTGTTGAACACGATGATCACCACCAAAATTCCCAGAAGAAGTGCACATATCCACAGCTGAATGCGGCTGTTTTCATCCCACACATTTTTTTCCAGATTCGAAACGTATTCTTCTTGCAAGCCCATCACCAGAAGCAAGTCCGTCCCCTTCAGCGGTGTGATGCTGACCAGGCGTTGTTCCTTTTTATCATTTATGTAAATAAAATCTGTCCGACCTTCATGGATCATTCTCTCGAGCTTCTGCCAGTCTTCTCCGGCAACCCGCTCTTCTCTCAGCTTGCCCCAAAAATCATCCACCAGTAGTTCGGTGTCCTCCGTGTCCCCGTAAGTCAGCAACAAACGGCCTTCTCTTTCCGCGATCGCAAAAAAAGCAATATTTTCATATGTGGAATCTTCGATCGCCGACACTGGGAATTCCCTTGACAAAAATGCCAGAATATAGCCTTGTCTTCTGTCGTTTCGGATAACCGGATGCGCATACATAACAGCATTCTCACCCGTTACTCCGTCATCCTCCACATAGATAAAGAAAGGCTCCCAAGTTCTCAACTCCGAAAAATACTCTGTATTTCTTAAATCCACTTTCTCACCGCCGCTGGTTATTGCGGAACCGTCCAGTTTACAGTAGACTGTCAGATAGGCTTTACAAGAATCCGGTATGACAGAAAGCATATTCTCTACAACGGTATCGTTTATTGGCCAGCCATCCTCAAACACTCGATTAGCCACCATCACAGTTCCCGTCACCTTGTCCATGTCAGCCGTGATGCGCGCACTGCAGGTCTCCAACTCCCGCATAATGCCGTTCTCCACCATGTTTCGCAGCTCTTTTCTGCTGTTGCGGGTGAAATTTGCTAACATGGCGATAGCGAGCACCACAAGTATCGCCAGACATAAAATTTCCTGAATGTTAACATTTTTCGTTCCGTTTTTCTTTTTAATGCCCTCGATAAAACTGTTTTTTTTCATTGAAAAGGTGTATCCTCCGTAATTGACTCGTCCAACTTGTCACTAAAAATACTCTCTGTTTCTTGCCCTTCCTCCACATCCTCCGGCGCGTTGGCCTCCATCAACTGCGCTTCCATTCTCAAAAAGATCTTGTTGTAAAGCATGGCAGACACCACCGCCGGTGCCGATATCCCAAACAGAAAGGCAACGGGGAACAGCCTCCAGGAGAGATAACAGAGTAACAGCGGAAACGCCGGCAGCAATATCATCAGAAAAGTCTTCGGAAACTGCAATACTGCCACTGTGAAAGCATTTTTGAAAGTAAGTCTGATCGGGTTGGCAAACCTGGCCTGCATGGGGAACACCATAACCGCTGTAAACAAGACCAGAACACCCACCGCCATAATGAACAGCCTGTGAATATTATTTATCTCCACTCCATGCTGCATCATCAAGTAGAAATCCCCGCCCAAAACGGCAAACACCACCACAAGGATCAGCCAGATCACTGTGGACTGACGGAAATTCTCCCGAAAAGACTTAAAAAAACCACGGGTGATATAACACTCCTCCTCCCGAACGATCTTTATCGCCATATAATGCAGTGCCGTCAGCGATGCCCCTATGGTAAACAGTGGAATACAGCAGACCATCGTCAAGATATTAAGCCACATCAGATCTGCCACCTTGTCCAGAAAGCGCATCAAGGGGCTGTCCAAGTCTAAAAATTTCATCTCTTACTATCCCTTTCCTTTTCCTTTATTTATCGCAAACGCTTCTCCATAGCAGTCACCCGGATACCGGAAATATCCTCCTCCGGCTTCACGATGCGAAACCCTAATTTCTGATAAAAAGAGACTGCATATGGCGCCGCCTGAAGCGACATAAAGCGCTCTCCTACTTCCCGTTTCAAATATTCACACAAGCGGTTCATCAGAGTGCTCCCCACACCTCTGCAGTGATAGTCCTCGTCCACGAAAAGGAGCGACAGATGATTTTTGTTGCGGATGGAGCCTGCACCAATGACGCGACCGTCATCTATTGCCACCATCATCTGATATCTTCCGTCCAAAAAAGATCTGTAAAGGCCGTCATCCGTTATAAACTCAAAAAAATTCTGTATGCCTTGCTGACTATAGTCTTGACCTTCAAATTTCAAAAAGGTCTTCCAGATCATAACCATGGCGGGCTTCCATTCGTCCGCCGTCGCCCATCTGACCTCATAAGGGATCTCTATAACGCCCATGACTATTCTCCGATCTCTATCCTTTTGAGTCGTGCAGAACAGTTTTTATGACTGTACCCATGATCCAGTCATAGATATCCTGAAACACCTGCGCTCTGTCCGTCTCATTCAAAAGCTCATGTCTGTCTTTGTCATACATCTTGATGTCGATATTTTTGACACCGGCTTTCTTCAGGGACTCATATGCCCTGTGTACACCCTCGCCGTACTCTCCCACCGGATCCTCCGAACCGGACACCATAAATATGGGGAGTTCCTTGGGGATCTTCGCCAGATTCTCTTCCTTTTGAATGCGGGAGATCAACTCAAACAGCGTCTGAAATCCGTTCACCGTGAACGTGAAACCACACAGCGGATCCGCCACATACCGTTCCACATTCTCCTTATTCCTGCTGAGCCAGTCCACCGGTGTGCGCTGCTTCTCAATCCGCTTGTTGTATGAGCCAAAGGCTGCTTTATCGATCAGTCTGCTCACATGTCTCCCGCCGCAAAATACTTTTTGAATTGCTGCGACAGTCTTGGACAATTTAACCAAGCCCGTACTCTGCATACCTGTTCCCATGATAACTGCGCCGGATATACCGCTTCCGTAGCGGCAAAGGTAGTTGCGCAGGATAAAGGAGCCCATGCTGTGTCCCAGGATCACATAGGGGACAGAAGGGTAAAGCTCCTGGGTCATCTTCTTTAATCTGTGAACGTCCCGCACCACCACAGTGGCCGGATCCTGTTCGCAGAAGTAGCCGTAGAGGCCTCCCTCCGAAACCGACTTTCCGTGTCCCAGATGGTCCTCCCCCGTGACCACAAACCCTCTCTCCGTCAAAAACGCTGCAAACTCCTCATATCGTTCTATATACTCCGCCATGCCGTGCACAATCTGTACCACGCCGACCGCCTCTCCCTGTTCCGGCAGATAGCGCACCGCGTGAATCTTGTTCTTACCGTCCCGCGAATCAAAATAGAAGTCTTCTTTTCTCATATTCCGGATCCTCCGAAACAAGTTTAAATATCATTTGCAGTGCCGCAGAAGCAATGGAAAATAATAAAATCATGCATTTATAAATGCATGATTTTATTATATATTATTCTTCCAAAAATTTTAACCCTTTTTCGGAAAAAAATATTAAGTTTTCTTTCTTAACAGATCTCCGCTCCCGCAGGCATCGTCTTCTCCGGTGTCATCAGGGCGAGATTGCCTTCCGCATCCTCGGCGCACAGAAGCATACCCTCGGACACCACACCTGCCAACGTAGCAGGCTTTAAATTGACTAACACCATAACCTTTTTGCCCACCATCTCCTCCGGTGAGTAGTGCGCCTTGATACCGGATACGATCTGCTTCACCTGACTGCCGATACGAACCTGACTGCACAGAAGCTTCTTGGACTTGGGAACCTCCTCGCATTTGATGATCTCTCCCACCTGAAACTGCAGCTTGGCAAAATCATCGTAGGAAATCTCGGCCTTGGGATCGATATCAATGACATCTCCCAGCTGTTTTTCACCATTCTCAACTGCCGCTTCCGCCATCATAGCCTCCGCTAACTCCTCCTCACGTTTTATCACGTCCTTCATATCCAGGCGGGCAAAGAGGATCTCCGGCTGATCTGTCACCCTGGTGCCACTCTCGTAGAGACCAAACTGCCCCAACCGGTCAAAATCGCGCAGAGTGGTATTTAGCTGAGCCGCAATCTTCTCCGCCGTCTCGGGCATATAGGGCTGCAGCAGGGAAGCGCCGATGACGATACCCTCTACCAGATTGTACAGCACGGTGGAAAGGCGGTCAGCTTTTGCCTCATCCTTGGCCAGAACCCAGGGTTCCGTCTCATCAATATACTTGTTGCACCGCTTGAAGATGCCAAATATCTCCGTCAGGGCATCCGCCACCCGCAGGGTCTCCATCTTTTCCACCACCTTGGCATAGGTGCCAGTGACAGTATTCTTCAGGTCATCATCCACGGCCTCCTTGGCACTCTTATCCGCCACCACACCTCCAAAATATTTATTGCTCATGGAAATGGTGCGGTTCACCAGATTGCCCAGCGTGTTGGCCAGATCGGAGTTCAGTCTCTCTGCGATCAGTTCCCATGTGACATTGCCGTCATTATCATAGGGCATCTCGTGGAGCACATAGTAGCGCACCGCATCCACCCCAAAGAAATCCACCAGATCATCGGCATAAAGCACGTTGCCTTTAGACTTGCTCATCTTGCCCCCACTCATCAGAAGCCAGGGATGACCAAACACCTGCTTGGGAAGAGGCTCATCCAGCGCCATCAAAAAGATCGGCCAGTAGATGGTATGGAAACGGATGATATCCTTTCCGATCAAATGCAGATCCGCCGGCCAGAGTTTCTTGTATTGATCGGTGCTGTTTCCCTCCGCGTCGTAACCAATACCGGTAATGTAGTTGGTCAGTGCATCCAGCCACACATAAATGACATGCTTGTCGTCAAAAGTCACAGGGATCCCCCACTTGAAAGAGGTGCGGGACACGCACAGATCCTGCAGACCGGGCAGCAGGAAATTATTCATCATCTCATTCTTGCGGGATACCGGCTGGATAAACTCCGGATGCTCGTTGATATGTTTGATCAACTTATCCGCATACTTGCTCATACGGAAAAAGTACGCCTCCTCCTTGGCGGGTTTCACATCCCTGCCACAGTCGGGGCACTTGCCGTCCACCAGCTGAGACTCCGTCCAGAAAGACTCGCAAGGCGTACAGTATAAACCCTCATAAGCCCCTTTGTAGATGTCACCCTGATCATAGAGCCGCTTGAAAATCTTTTGCACCTGCTGCTCGTGGTCGGTATCCGTGGTGCGGATAAACTTATCATAAGAAATGTTCAGAAGGTCACAGAGACCCTGAATGGTACCTGCTACCTTGTCCACAAACTCCTTGGGGGTAACGCCCGCTTCCTGCGCTTTCAGCTCGATCTTCTGGCCGTGCTCGTCCGTGCCGGTCTGAAAGAAGACATCATATCCTTCCTTTCTCTTAAATCTGACAATGCTGTCAGCCAAGACGATCTCATAATTGTTGCCTATATGGGGCTTGCCGGAGGTATAGGCGATGGCGGTTGTCAAATAATACTTTCCTTTGTTCTGCATGGGACAATTCCTCTCTTTCCTTTCAGCTTTTTATATTAAAAAAGCCCGTCTTCCGGAAAATACCATTGGATAGTATTTCCACAGAAGACGAGCCATATGCCCGTGTTACCACTTCTCTTCATCTGCATCTCGCGGTGCAGACCTCATCAGGTCAATAACCCTATCCGCTATAACAGGCGGAACCTGTCGCAGTCTACCCGCACTCCTTACGAAAGCTCATACGGCTCGGTGCGCTGCTCGGAAGCCATCTTCCACTTTTTGTCCGCCTCATTCCTCTCAGCTGGCCTTACGCCCGGAATATTCTCTGTAGAGCCTCTAAAAGTGTACTCTCTTCGTCATTGCTTTTGAAAACTTTTCACTTTATTTATAACTAGAGACAGATTAGCACAACACGCCCTCGTCTGTCAATCATTTTCTGCCGTGATCCCTTTTGCCGCAGCACTGCCCTTGGTGGAGAGCTGGCTGTAGTTGCCGCTGCGGTCGTAGGAGTCCAGAAGGTAACTGTCATCGGTGAGAACACAGTCCACCTCGAGATCTTCGCCATGATAGCGGCTTCGCTTGCGCAGATCCTCTCTGGGCTTTCCCTGCTTCGCCTGAAAGGAATTTTTGCCGGAGAATGAAAAGCGTTTTGTCAAGAATCCCGTCACGGAATGAAACCGCACTTTCATTTTCTGCCAGATATGCTGGGGCTGTCTGCCGGTATCTTCAAGAGCCGAAAAATAAGGGTTGTTGTGAATATTCTGCTGCTGTATGGCGGTGGCTGCCGCTGCGATCTGTGGGGTATGCAGGTGTGTAGTATGGGCCAGCGTCTGGGCTTGTATCTGTGCGGCCTGCTGCTCTGCCTGATGATTGGCTGAGCCGTTCAAACTGCTGCCGCCCATGGCATCCGCGTCCATGTCCTCCGCAATACTGGCCAAAATCTGCTCCTCACCGGAGCTCGCCCTATCACCGCTGCCATTTACCGCTCTGCCGCTCTGATCCCCGCCGTTCCAGATCCGGCTGGCAAACTTACGGATATCTTTTAAGGGATCGGCGATCCACTCCGCCAGAGAAACACGGATCTGCTGCACCGTTGAGGTGCCGGCAGAACCGCCGGACATTGGCTGACTGGGCATGCTCCCCATAGGATGCTTATCTTCCGCCGCATGAGAATGCAAACAGTTGGTGACATGGTGCGTATGCTCGTTTAAATTGCTGCCGACTCCTCCTACCTGCATGGTCTCCCTCCTGTTAATGGCCATTCGGCCGTTTCTTGTTCCGGAATAAGGTCATTATACTATAATTAATTATCGGAGGTTTGAAACAAAACCTTTAACAAGGCTTTACACCATTATTTATCTGTTGCTCATTTAGTTATCTTTAATCTTCCGGAAGTTCCAGTGGCTGCAGTTTCAATTTGATATAGCTAATTTCCACATCAATTGCTTTCACCGTTTCGGTTGCGTTCTCTTTTGATGCAACTTCTTTAATACGTTTTAATCTTGAATACTCCTCTATAAGTTGTCCATCATATTGTTTATCTGTTGGCATATATTCGACCACCCTTTCACACCCCTTTCTATAGGTTACTGTTACTACCCATATTATAGGGAATTTTATTTGAGGTGTAAAGCCTTATTAAATTGTCAAGATACAAAGACAGACTTATCCTGTGGACATTTATCCATACTGTGAGAATTTGGCCGAAATGGCCTTTAGACACACCCAGCGTCCGAAGATTGGATCGCTTTGTGTTTTAAGTAATTCAATGTTTCTTTTATATCATATTTATCCCAAAGATGCAAGATAAATATTGGCGGTCCTAAACCTATATTTTATTTTATAATACTCAAAGGACACTTCCCTTGTTTTCACTTGGAAAGTACCCTCTAAAAAAATAAAAACAGTAAACACAGTTTTCTCTCATCCTCATTGCATCTCCGACAGATACAGCTGTACGCGGTTTTGGATGATCTCCGCCACTTCCTCCTCTGTCTTCTGACCGTCAAAGTAGGACTGGGCTTCCTCTGTTATGATCTGCAGAATTGTCTCATCCTGGTTTGTCTGGATTTCCATTCCATTGATAAGAGATATTAGATTGTCTATATCCTCCTGCGTACACTCTCTAAACTCAAATCCATATGACTGAGAAACATGCCTTATATTTTCCATAAGGATATCAGTTCTTGCAGAAAATATGGGATTCGTCACGCTTTCTCCGCTTGTCTGTAGAAATTCAATGAACTGCCAGGCACCCTCTTTATTCTCACTGCGGCTGCATATTGCGAAATTGGTGCCTATTGGAAGCAACATTCCTGTCCTCAGCTGCCCATCCTTTGAAGGAAATCCTTTTATGGCCAGTTCCACTGTGCTGTCCGGCAGATACCCGGGCACCGCTCCTGTAGCTTTCAAATAATCTGCCATTTGCAAAAGTGTAGTCTGCTCTATCAAAACGTTGGTGTCCGTAATTGCGCGATAATAGATTCCGCTTCTAGCTTCCTCGAAGTGACATTTGTTGGCACAGCGAAGAACGCCGTAAAACAGTTGGTTCTCAAAGTCACATTTGGACTCGGAATAATCAACAAATTCCTCAAGGCTGAAGGATAAGAGAATTCTCAGTCCCATTTCCGGAGCACCGTTGAAGGGACTCATTTCTTCATGGTCATCGCAGAGCTCCAACAACTCCTGCAGCGTCCATCCCATACCACTTCCCAGATACTGCTTCTGTCCATACAGCACACGAATCAGGAAAAATTCAGGGATATAAATCAGCTTATCTTCTACTTTGCCGCACTCAAGCGCGGAAGGCAGATAGTCCTCTTCACTCAGCACACTGCTGGCATCCAAATAGGGAGCAAGATCCTCAAAGGCTCCGTTTTTCGCATAGCTCTCCCAGTTATCTATCATGTCCAAATATACAATATCCGGCGGATTCTGTGAGATTAAGGAGAGCTGTATCCTTGTCTGCATGTCTTCCTCCCCGGCCCATGTGTCAGATGACAGTCCATCCATTGGATCCTCCATTACAATCCGGTATTGCTCATTTGACTCATTGAATCTTATCACCTTGTCCTGAATCGCCCCGCCGTTGTTTGTACTCAGTAAAGTGATTACCGTGCGCTCATCAGCTCCGTCTGAAGGTTCCAGCATCCAAATCATGCGGCTGCCTCCCCGATATCCCAGAAAAGAAATTCTTTCCTCCGAAGCCTCCATGATAAATTGAATGTCATTGCCTGTCAGTCCGGTATCTATCCAATTCAGGATCCGTGTTACCTCTGCATTCTCCAGATCACATCGGTATAATCGATCCCCATCTGACAAAAAAAGTTCCCCTGACGCTCCGACAAAGAACAAGTTTCCGGACAGCGGTATCTCATACAGCGCCTCCCCCAGATTCCCGTCTGAAAGCGGATAAATTTTGGTCTTGGTTTCCGTACATCCTGCCAGATATGGTTCCCCATGTAAGGAAAAAAGATAATGTATTCCATCCTCCAACCTGGTTTCCTTGATCTCTTTCCCGGAAGCAAACGAAAGCAACTTTTGGTCTGTCAACAGATAGTAGCATCCATCCTCCTCAAGGATATTATTAACATTGGATAATCCCTCTTTGAATCCCAGGGCACTGAGCTGCACATCATCCAGCACCTTTCCCTTGCTGTCATATTTGATCAGCTCATAGCTTTTGCCAGTTCCTTCACCAGAACGTAACTGCCACAAAGTCAGGAATCCACTTTCCACCTGATTGTCACAAAATGCCGCTTCCAGATAAGGATCTGATGCACTCTCCCCCTCAGGGTATCTCATTTCCGCAATCCTGTCTATTCTTTGCTCCTCATATGTTAACCTATTCAAAGAATAGACAGAATAATCATCTGTGTCGTTGTACAGATAGATCAATGACCCCTGCCCGTTCAGGATATACTTGGAGTAAATATCGTCCGGAAGCTTTATTGATTCCGAGACGACCCAGCTGTCCTCTGTCTCCTCCTGAATGTTCCACCCGGCCTCCTCCTTGTTGCCACAGGCGCACAACAGGCATACCATCACTATCATCAGGATCCGGGTGCGTACTCTTGTCATTTTGGCCTCCCTCCTTTTTATTCCGACAGATACAGTTGCACGCGGTTCTGGATGATCTCCGCCACTTCCTCCTCTGTCTTCTGACCGTCAAAGTAGGCTTGGGCTTCCTCTGTTATAATCTGCAGAATTGTCTCATCCTGATTCGTCTGAAATTTTACATTATCAATGAGGAACAACAAAGTCTCAATATCATCCTCTGTGCAATCTCTTAACGTAACATTTGAAAAAGACTGTGGAGACACCACCGAAATCCTCTCCAAAAGCCAGTCTTTCCTTGCTGGAAACTCCCCATGAAAAGGATCTTTGTATGTCTGTAAATACTCAATAAACTGCCATGCTCCTTGCTTGTTCGCACTACCACTGCAAATGGCAAAATAGGTACTATTTGGCAAACTTGCACGACCGGTGGCCTGACCGTCCTCTGATGGATAGCCTTTTAGCGTCAACTCAACATCGCCATCCAAATCACCCGCTGGTACAGTCCCCGTAAAACCTAAATAAAACTCTATATTAACAATGGCTGTCTCGCGAAACAACGCTCTCTCCTCCACGATATCATCATAAAAATATTCATAGCCACTTTTTGTACGACCAGCCTTCGCAGCAATTTGAAGCAAGTCATAAAACAACTGACTCTCAAAATCACACTTAAATTCTGAAAAATCTACAAACTCTCTCATTCCAAATGTCATCAAATAACGCATGCACTTTGACGGATCGGCATTTATCACGCTTATATCTTTATGATCATTGCATAACTTCACCATTTCCTGTAACGTCCAGCCCGGGTCGCTTCCCAAATATTTTTCCAGTCCATACAACATAGTGAAATCAAAGGAATAAGGAATGAAAATCTGCGCGTCATCAAGCTTTCCAGCTGCCATTATATTTGGCAGATAGTCCGATTCTTGAAGAGCACCGCTAGCTTCCAAATAAGGCGAAAGATCCTCGAAAACTCCGTTTTTTGCATAACTCGTCCAATTTTCCACAAAAGCCAAGTCAATAAGATCAGGAGGATTAGCAGAAGTCAGCCAGAGTTGTTGCTTCATCTGCGCATCTTCATCGCTGTAGAAACCGGCACCATCCATCGGACTCTTAATTATGACCCTATACTCTTTATTTGATTCATTGAATCCTCTTACTCTATCCTGCAACCATGAATCATTAATATTTAATGTGGAAAGGGTAATTATAGTACGCTCATCCACCACATCTGTAAGCCTCATTGTCCAGATGACAAAAGCATTGTTGTCATAACCCTGAATTGTAATCGTATCTTTGGATATCCCAATAATTTGGTAAATATCGGGACCGGATAAACCTACATCCGTCCAATTTAGAACAGTATCTGCATTGTTATTTCCTATATCGTATTTATATAATTCAATACCGGTAGATACAAAAATTTCATTCTCATCTCCAACAAAAGTCAAATTTCCAGAAAAAGAAGTTTCAAATATAATGTCTGAGATCATTCCATTAGAAATTTGATGGATTGTAATTTTAGAATCAAAACGTTTTATGAAAAATACCTTTTCCTGTGTAGCGCAGATCTCATATCTTTCACTTCCCAACTCGTTTTTTTTCAGTATTCCCTGAGCGGTAAATACTACCAGCATCTTATTCGTCAAAAAATAATAAATCCCATCTTTCTCAACCATATCTATCGCATCAGCTACATATTCCTGCATTCCTAGGGTATTTAGATTTATAATCTCCAATTCATTTCCCTGAGTATCATACTTTACCAATTCATAGAAATATTCAGTTCCGGAGTAAACTCGCCACAGTGCTAAAAAGTCATCTGACTTAGGATTACCAGAATATGTCCTCCAAAGATAATAGTTAGCTCCTTCTTCTACCATCGGATATTGTAATTTTCCAACAATCTCTTTATGCTTACTTTCATATGGCCGAATCATAAGCGTATAGCCACCTATATCACTGTTCAAATAAAATAGTGAAGACTGCTTGTAAAGTACATATCTTGAATCTATATCGTTGGGAATTTCCATCTGCTCCATAATTACCCAGCGCTCTTCACCGTCTCTGCTACCATTCTCTTTCAGATCTTTCTGTTGTCCACAAGCGCAGAGAAAACACACTAAGAACGTTAACAGCAAAAGAGATTTCCATTTTTTCAACATTAATCCCTCTTTCTACATGGTTTTCAGCCAGAGGCAGTTGCTTAAAGCAAACAGCCTCTGGCTGAGTTTTCTTTAAGCTTGAACCATTTCCATCGTCACATTACCCCATTCATCAATAGTTATTGACAAACGCACCATTTCTCCATCAATTTGATAATTTTGGTACATGCTGGATCCAACGCGCTCTACTCCTCCACTGATAACAATCTTATCCTTAGCACATTCAACGTCGTCAATCCACGCACGCCTTACCGTAAACTTTGCGCTATTAATCCATCCATCAATTCCTTCATTCCATTGTGCAACAAAATCACAAAGTACTATTGCATCAATTTGTCCTTTCGAAGAAGAACACGATTTAAGTTCCAGCTTGTAGCTATCGATGGTCTGCGTCTCCTTGAGCTCAACTCCATCAACGGATGCCTCCTCGTAAGGCGCCGCAAATGCGGTCGTGGAAACCAGCATGGTTCCTATGAGAATCATTGCAATGGCTTTTGTTAATTTTTTCATCTGTTTTGTTCCTCCAATCATATATTATGGTTGATAGTAATACTTCTTTAACGCCTAAAAAGCTACTGTCATTTCTTCACCTTTCCAGCCCGCATTTCCCTCAATGCTCTCGGTTCCTCCGGCTGATAATGAATCCAGGGACAACTGACCTTTGTATCCACGTCGGCCATAGTCTTCCCCAGGCTGACACAAAGCTTTCCAAGCTTATCACTTAGTTTTTTTATGGCGTCCACCTCCGGTTAAATTTTATGAATTCGAATTCACCTAATAATATACACCAACTTTTAAAATGAAAAATATCAAATGTAATAATTAACCATTTAATTGTAAAATTTTGCATCCAAAGTAAAAATCCCCTCAATTTTTATCCAGATATACCGCCACATGAACCATAAACCTTCCCTTTTCTGCGAGAATCTTCATCTCCCCGTTCTGTTCTTCCACAATCCTTTGTACATTGCCAATTCCCAGACCATGCCTTTTCCCGTCTCTTTTGCTGCTCTCTATCTTTCCGACTCCGGTTACAATAGCGCCCTTATAACTATTCTCCACAGAGATAAAAAGCATTCCCCGCTCTGCCGTCATTACAAGCTTAAGCAGCTTTTCATCGGACATTACGGCCGCTTCAATTGCATTCTCCAGCAGATTCCCGAGGATAATATTCAACTTATAATAATCAACCTTCATGTTTTCCGGAATGCTCACCTTAACATCTACACAGTCCAGTTTTTCCCTTGCATTATATAGAAGGTAATTTACCAAACTGTCAATTTCATAATTTCCGGAATGAACCACAGTTTCTCTATCAGAAAAATCATCAGACATTTCCCGGATATAAGCGAGAAGTTCCTCTTGCTTTCTGTCTTCTGCCATCCCCTTAAGCTCTATCAGATGATGTCTCAGATCATGTCTTATTCCCTCCAGCCTTCGTTGAGATTCGTTAATGATAGAAAGCTCATGTTGATAGATACCTACCTGCTTTTCAAGAGCCTCTCTCCTCCACCGTTCACTCATATTTTCAAGCACAACATGTTGAATATAAAAAGCCATAACACAGATTCCAAGGATTCCCAATCCCGCAATGGGCAGATACACCCCGTCTATGCCACCTGCCGTCACGCAATACAAGATGATCAGACCAAGAACAGGGATCACAAACAAGAGAGGTATCTCGTTTTGATTTGACGGATATGGTCTCTTACTTTGCGTAAATAAACCTACTCCACGAACGATCAGCCAAAACAAAAGGATTGTAAAAATGTAGCTGATATAATAGCTATCACTGATCCCAAGCTGTAAAACCAGCAGCGAGTATACAGCATAATCACATGCGGCAGACAAAACGGTAATCAGTAATGTCACTAGCAGCTTATAGAGCAGTGCACCTTCATAACACATGCCGATCAGAAAAACAAGCAGCGTATTGATCGCAAAATTCAACAATGGTATTTGCACAAATTCACTGCATATAAATACACCTGTGTACCAAATTGCATAAGAGATAATCTTCCATGTCATGGAAATTTTCTTCTTATTCAGGAAACAGGAAATCAACTGCAAAATAAGAAAAAGATAAAAAATATTACAACACAAACTTACAACACTTCTATAAATCATGACTTCCACCCGTTCTCATCTTTCGTTCCAGTATCTTCGCTCTCAGGGAATTCCTGTATGGTCTGCTGATCGGAATTATTGAACCATTCATCAGTTGAAGTTCTTCATACCGGCATTCCTTTATCATGTTCATATTCACAAGGTAGGATTTATGTACCTGTTCAAAATAAGCAGGCAATCTGGCCTTAACATTTGTCAGCCGACCATAAAAATGGTCTTCCTGTTTTACTGTAAATATCCCAACCCTCCTTCCTTCACTATGAAAATAGAGAATATCTGCACAAGAGACACTTTTTAAGTTCTGGCCGACCTGATAATCGTAGTATTCTTGCGAAGTCCCAAGATATTGAAGTCCACGCAATATAACGCCTTCCAGCATATTCTCATCTAATGGTTTTATCAAAAAATCTAACGGCTGAACAGAAAACAGCTCCATGGCATACCTTGTCTTCGATGATATGTAAATAATTTGTGTCCTTAAGTCCTTTTGAATATCCCGAATATATTTCCCAATATCAACACCATTCATCTCAAACAATTCTATATCCAGGATTGAAAAATCAAAGGTATTTCCTTTTTGAAGATATTGTGTATATGTCTTTCCGGAATAAAAAACACTGATCTCTGTTTTGAGGTTATTCTTTTCAAATATACGACGAAGCATGCCTTCTATCTTTTCACACGTAATAATTTCATCATCACATATACCAACTTTGTACTTCATATATCCACCGCTTCCTAATCTGAGTTATCTCATCATACATTTTTCTCTCAACTGCATTTTTCCTACCATCATAAAAATTGCTTCTGAAACCAGCGCTAACATTATCTCAAATCTAATTTGACTTTTACTGAAATATGTTGCAGCAACACAGGTCAGAATCTCAAAAAACAGTAGTATTCTTACTTTTATCTTGTAATTCTTCCTTTCATGTGGATATAGCCTCTTGGCACTATTTTCAACGGGAGCCATGAACCAGATATATAGTCCCGATATACCAATTAGAAATAAATCTATCCATATCTCATGAACTATTACACTTCGAATGATAACACCAATTAACAATATGAACGTTGCTGAGCTAATTGCACATTGCCACACCGTTTTCATATGAGATCCACCTGCATTCACCCTTAAAGGGATAAAAAAGATGAGAAAACATATCATCGGCACCGTAATCCCTAACAACGCACCGATTATGACAGCTATCGCTACACCACAGACCGATTGGCATAGCCTGAACAAACCATAACTAACCAACTCCAACTCTTCTTCATCGCTGCATTGATTTGAGATAGCTTCTCTAATCGCTCTTTTCACATTACCATAAACATCACATATACTTGTCCAAATTATCTGCATTTTCCATCGCCTCAATTTAATATAATCTTATTGAAAATATAATCCATAAATTTACGCCTTGCAACACATTGAGTCAAAATATATAGAATTTGAACAATTTGTGGGGAAAGCCGGACCGCCCTTCCTCGACACTTTCTGTAGAATGTCCATTTTTCTTACAGGGCGTGCAGTTTCCAGGGGAGCGAGGCCACGGATGGCCGAGCTAGGTCTCATCGGCCAAGGATGGCCGTTGAGACCGACCCGGAAGCTTACAAATACTTATACGCCCTGTTAGAAAAATGCCATTCGAAAGCAGTGTCGAGGAAGGGCAGTCCGGCTTCCCCGGGAGTGACTTTTCGCAAAAGCCCCCTCTTTTAACTGATCTCCCTAAGCAATTCCTCCATTTGGCAGATCCCTCTCTCCTGAGAGGCAATGATCGCATTCAAAATCGGTATCAACCCGGGGCAAATATTATACTGCAGTGCATTCTTGGACATCTCCACCGCGCCTCTGTGATGAGGGATCATCTCCCGCATAAAATTGGCATTTAACTGGTTGTCGCTGCAGGCGTTCTCCATGTCCGTGAACATAGTCTCCATGATCCGGTTCATCTTGTTTTGAAAGCAGTTAAGATCCTGACCGGAATTTCGCTGGCGTCCGCAGGAACATAGAATCTCTTCCATGTCGGCAATGCTCCTGGTCTGCTCTGCAATGATCCCTTCCGCAATATTCTGCAAAGGAATACAGGTCGTATACTGAAGCAGATTCTGGCACATCTCAATGGCCGCCCGATGGTGAGGGATCATCTGCACCATAAAATTATAGGAGATGCTGTCCGTCAGTTTGGCACAGGTCATCCCCTTGATCATGTCGTTTAGAATACATCTGTAGGTTTTTAAATACTTTTGTGTCACAAGGCTAAGTTCGCTTGATGGTTTGTAGGAATTCATAATTCACCTGAAAATACACTTTTCTATATCATATTCAGGTATCCGTCCTACGGTTCTACATACTTTTACATTTTGTTACTGCACAGCACGCTTCCGCTCCCACGCGCGCACACCTTGAAATGCCAAAAAAGCATCCAGAATTCCGATACAGATTCCCCCCAGAATATCCGTGGGGTAATGTACAAACAAATACATTCTGGAAAAAGCAATAATACAGGCGATCACCAACGCTATCACGCCTGTCCGATGGTAGTATGCAAAAATAATGGAGGCCGCCGTAAAGCCGTTGGCGGAATGTCCAGAGGGAAAGGAATATTCCGAGGGAAAAGGGATCAATAATGTGACGCTTGTGTCAACCGCACACGGTCTCGGCCGCGCAACAATATTTTTTATGATCAAATTACCAAATACAAATGTGAAAGCCATGCCCAATATCATGGTGAAGCCACACTTTCTCGTCCTGGGAATACAAGCCAGCACAATGCTTACTGCAATCCAGCAAAGTCCGCCGTTTCCGATCGCTGAAAAAAAGATCATGATCGGATCCAGCCAATCCCGATGTAGTCCCTGTATCGCATGCAGAATCTCCAATTCCATCACTTTGTCCCCCTATCAAATATCTTACTTATTCATCTTATGCAGAAGCTCTTTTATATTGACAGAGATGTCATTTTTAAACACTGCTGACCCTGCCACAATAACATTTGCACCCGCTTCCACTGCGCGCTCCGCGTTGTCGATCGCAATACCTCCATCCACCTGGATATCTGTGGAAAGCCCTCTCTCCTCCACCATGCGGCGCATCAAAACCACCTTGTCCAGGCACTCCGGTATCAATTTTTGCCCGCCAAAACCTGGTTCCACCGTCATCACCAGCACCATGTCCACCAGATCAAGATACGGTTCTGCCTCTTCCACCGGGGTGCCCGGTTTGATCGCAATGCCCACCTTTTTTCCATAGCTGCGGATCGCTTTGATGGTCTCCCCAATCTGATCCGTACCCTCAATGTGAAAATTGATCATATCGGCGCCGCTCTCCGCGAAGTCTTTCACATAGCGCTCCGGCCTCTCGATCATCAAATGTACGTCAAAAAAAAGATCCGTATGTTTCCGCAAAGAAGCAATGAGCGGCATCCCGTAGGAGATGGATGGCACAAACAGCCCGTCCATCACATCAATATGCAAGTACTTCACACCGGTGCGCTCTATTTCCCTGATCTGCTCTCCAAGCCGCCAAAAGTCAGCCGACAAGATCGATGGCGATAAAATATTCATAGTCTGATCCTTTCCCAACCCATAGCATCAACATTATTATTTTAGCAAAAACGACCACATCCTGCAATATTCGATCAACAAGAAAAACTACTCCGAAGAGTAGTTTTCCTTGTTCTTTCTTTTTATAAGCTGTCCACATCCTGTAAAAGCTGCTCCCATTCATCAGGGTTCTCCGAGTAATATAAGGGACATTTTTTGCCGCCGCAGTCATAGTGCCGCAGGATATCTTCCGTGTCCAGTCCGTAGGTATCTTTCAGCCATTTAAGCAACTTGACCAGCGAATCATATGTTTCCTTCGTAAAGGAACCGTCATCTGCCAGATAGCAGCACTCGATGGAGATGGAGTCATAGTTGCGGGTTTGCACCGCATAAGCAATCTCATCCAAGGGAATACACTGGATGATCTCACCCTCATAGCCAATGATAAAGTGTGCGCTGGCACTCCGCTCGTGATTATCCTTTAAATTTTCAAAGTAGCTGCGGTTCTGAGCCGCGCTGGTCCCTCGATTGGCGGTGTAATGAACAAAAATACTGTCGACTCGCGGCAGGGCTTCCCCCGGTCGAGAATACTCGTTGACGGTTAAAAAGTTTTCCGTCCACTCCGGGTGACTGTTAAAGACAGATGCCCGAAGCCCTTGTATCCGTTCTTCACTCAGACTTCCCAAAAAATTGCTTACATTATCAGAGAAGCTACCCGCTGACTCTTTGGAATTTGTATTACCCCAGATGCGCAAACTCAACAGTGTGATCAAAAGAATACAGGCAATCCCTCCAGACAATACAAGTCTACGTTGAGCCCGCACTTTCCGAAGACGAGCTCTGTCCCGGGCGGAAAGACTCTTTCCTCCTTGAACTACCGTGTACCCTCTTCTGTCCTGCCTTCTGCGGCCTTCCTCTCCTACAATCTCCGGACGCACACGCCTGGTTTCGCCTGATATTTTTCGGTATCCACTCTCAACTGTGCGGCTTCCTCCTCGTGCTCTATCATAGTCTGCCAGATAAGGATTCCTTTTCATATCAGCCAGTTCCAGATGCAATTTTCCTGCAGTGCTTCTCCTTTGTGCCATAACTTCCGCCCCTCTTTGGTATCTTTATTTTCTGTTACTCAGTATACAGGAAATTTGTATCATTTTAATACACTTTTTCATTAAGAAATATTAATCTTTCATTAAGATAAGCTCGGTCTTCTCCGCCGTGCCATCCTCACTGTACAGAGCATACCACTGATTTTTAGACATAAATGCCTCCGCACAATAATTTTTGCCTGCATCCGGCACAAGCTTCCCGATCTCTTGGAAGCAATCTTCCCACATATACTCATATTGATAGGGCCAGAGAGACTCTGCCGGCATCTCCCAGATTTCCCACGTCTCACTCTCCGTGCCGGGTGCGCAGATTACCACATGATCGCTGTCCGCAGTGGGGTGTATGAAAATGGTGTCCCCGCTGTACATTTTGATAAATTCTCCGCCTGCTTTCGCAGAATAACCGTGCTCAGACAGAGTGATCAAACACATGGCATTGTCGCACTCCGCATCCCACAGATAAATGTGGTCATCATCCGCCAGAATAACATTGCCGCTGTCTACATCTAAGATTTGCAGATCCGTCACCTTCTCGGCACCACCCAGAGAAGCTAATATTTCTGACAATTTTGTCATGTTTTGAACTTGAGCGTGGCTTTCACCGGCATCCGATCCGTTCAAAACAAGAACAAATTCCTCTTCGCACTCGGTAAAGTGCAGCGCGGCAACCTTCTCAGGATCTACGGCATTGTCAAGATCCATTCGGAAACCGAATCCTCCATCGCCATCCCTCATACCACTCATGCCAAGTGCCAACGTCATATCCTCAATGACACTTCCGTCAGTATACTCCAACCCGGTGAGTCGGATGGGACTGTAAGCCACTGCATGCATTGCCGCTGTCTCCTCCGTGTACAGGCGAATCTGGAAGGGACTGATCTCCACACTGTCAATCAACAGTTCATGTGTACCTACAGCCAGCACGCTTTTTGTCTGGTACACCAGAGTATCGGCTTCCTGTGGGAGTACAAAGGAAAGTTCCCACTGGCCTTCCAGCACAGTTTCCACATGATCCGTCTTCTCATACTGCGCCAGATTGGAAAACTGCAGCGTCACCTGATCTCCAAGGGGCATATTGCCGTCCACAAACAGCTGCACTTCCACGGGAATGCGATTCTCCGCGTCCGGTTCTCCGGCCCAGTTCGTCACATGACCGGCATAAATATCTTTCGGAAGGCCTTCTACATTGGTCTCTTCTATGCCCATATCATCATTCCACTCAAAGCCTTCCGGCAGCTTCATATTCATCAAAAGATAATAGTAATCATCCGTCCGGATCGCCTGCACCGCCTCAAAGGTTACGCCGTCTGCAGTCACCGTACTATTCTCCGGAATAGCTGCGCCCTGAGCAGTCAATTTGTTTTCCAGCTCCCTCTCCGTTCCAAAGCGCTCCGACGCAGTGGGATGCCAGTCAAAGAGCGCTGCCGCTCCCACGGTCAGACCGGCGCAGGCAAGCACGGATGCCGCCGCTATGGCCACAAACTTTTTGCCGCGGAAGGGAACTACACTCCGTTCCTCCTCCAGATTATCCAAGGTATCACACAGCCGGGTGTGAAACATCTCCGGAACTTTCCGGTACATATCAATTTTCTTCTTTTTCATATAAACCTCCATTTCCCGCAATTATGTGGCTGTGCACATTCTTGCTGTCATTACTCATACCTTGCCATACTCTTGCCTGTCCACAGCATTCTCCTTGTCACTCCTCCACAAGCAGCCCCTTAAGCTGTAGTCTCGCCCTGCGCATCCTGCTCTTTACTGTGCCCTCCGGTATCTTCAAGATCTGCGCGATCTGCCGGACAGAGTAATCCTCCATGTAGAACAGCTGTATGCATAGACGGTCTTTCTCAGAGAGCTCTTCCATGGCCCGATACAGATCCAGATATTCCTCTCGGATAGGAGATGACACTTCCGTCACTATTCCGTATCCTCCTACTGCTTCCTCCTCCAAAGGAACATATCTCTTTTGCCTGCGAAGGAAGGTATAGCACTCGTTGATCAGGATCCGCACAATCCATGTTTTAAAATATCCCTGCTCTCGCAGCTTGCCACGGCTTGCGTACGCCTTGATGACAGCCTCCTGAACCACATCCGCACAGTCCTGCTCATTGTGCAGCAGGGTATAGGAGACGTGGAACAGGGTGCTCTCCATCGCCAGCACCAGCCGCGTGAATTCTTCCTTGTCCATGGGATTACCCCTTTCTATATTCTTTGTGTACTTTTTGACGCGTCACTTTTATTGTACATCTATTAGACGTTCTACAAAGGGAAATGGTTCATTAAAATGTAAAACCCGAAGCGCCGCTTCACAGATGTGAATGCACTCCGGGTTTATTGTTTATTAGTAACTATTCAGAGCCATGCAAAGGCTTTTTCATCCGTCATGACAGATACTCGCTCACCGACTTATACACGCCCTCGGCGTCCAGACCGTACTTTTTTATCAGGTCGGCCGCAGAGCCGGACTCTCCGAAGATATCCTGCATGCCGAGTCTCTTTACGGGAGTCGGCAGATTTGCACACAGACATTCACAAACTGCGCTTCCCAGTCCGCCGATGATGGAATGCTCCTCCACCGTCACCACATTGCCGGTCTTCTTCGCGCTCTTTACAATAAGCGCCTCGTCCAAAGGCTTGATGGTGCAGATGTTGATCACCTCTGCATTTATCCCGTCCTTCGCCAGAAGCTCGGCCGCACCTAAAGCAGAGTCCACACAGATACCGGTTGCCACGATGGTTACGTCCGTGCCCTCACGGACTACGGTACCTCTCCCGATCTCAAAACGATATCCGGGATGATCATTGATCACCGGAACTGCGGAACGTCCGAAACGAAGATACACAGGACCGTTATGCTTAAACGCAGCGCGGACTGCGGCTCTGGCTTCCACATCGTCCGCCGGGCACATCACCACCATGCCGGGGATGGTCCGCATCAGCGCAATATCCTCGTTACACTGGTGGGAGGCTCCGTCCTCGCCCACTGTGATACCGGCGTGAGTTGCACCGATCTTCACGTTCAGATGAGGATAGCCGATGGAGTTGCGTACTTGTTCATAGGCGCGCCCCGCCGCAAACATGGCAAAAGAACTCACAAAAGGGATCATGCCGGTCAAAGATAGACCTGCTGCCACGCACATCATATTGGCCTCCGCAATACCACAATCAAAGTGGCGATCCGGATATTCTTTCTGGAAAACTCCGGTCATAGTCGATGCCGCAAGATCGGCATCCAGCACGACCAGATTGGGGTACTCCTCTCCCAACTCTTTCAAGGTGATACCATAGCTCTGTCTGGTTGCAATCCTTTTTACTTCTTCTGCCATTACGCCTCACCTTCTTTCTTTGCCAACTCTTTTTCAATCCTATCTAAGTCGGCCATAGCTACAGCAAAATCCTCGTCACCCGGCGCTTTGCCGTGCCAGTCCGCAACATTCTCCATAAAGGACACGCCTTTGCCTTTCAAGCTGTGCACCACAATGCAGGTAGGCATCCCCTTAGTCTCCCTGGCCTCTTTAAAGGCCGCACGGAGCGAGTCAAAATCGTGGGCATCCGCGTTGATCACATGGAAGTTGAATGCCTTAAACTTTTCATCGATGGGGTAGGGAGAACACACCTCACCGATAGACCCATCTATCTGCAGATCATTATTGTCCACAATAACACAGAGGTTGTCCAGCTTGCGGAAGCCGGCAAACATGGCCGCCTCCCACACCTGACCTTCCTCAATCTCGCCGTCGCCCAAGATTGTGTATACACGATAATCCTTCTTCTGAAGCTTCGCGCCCACAGCCATACCACAGGCAGCGGAGATTCCTTGTCCCAAGGAACCGGTGGCCATATCTACACCCGGAATACCCAGACAGGGATGCCCCTGCAGGTAAGATCCAAGCTTTCGCAGAGTGGTCAGATCCTCCACAGGGAAAAAACCTCTATGTGCCAACGCCGCATAAAGGCCCGGCGCCGCGTGCCCCTTGGACAACACAAGACGATCGCGCTCATCCATCTCCGGATTGGCGGGATCGATATTCATCTCCTCAAAATATAAAAAAGTAAACACATCCGCCGCGGAAAGGGAACCGCCGGGATGTCCTGCCTTTGCACTGTGAACGGAAGTAATGATGCCTTTGCGCACATCGTTCGCATGCTTTTGCAGCTCTAAATTTTTCATGGTCTCCTCCATTCTGTCGTAAATACATTATGTCAAAATTCATACGCAATTTTTTACAAAATTTTCGACGTATATAATACTATCACAATTCCACCCTTTCGTCTATAGAGATTTGGCCGTAATATGCATTCTCCCCATGTTTCCTGTTATAATGCTTATCCTGAAGTTCCCGCGGCACAGGATTTACCTGGGGATCGATCGTCTCACACAGGTACGCCATCTTCGCGATCTCTTCCAACACCACCGCGTTGCGGACAGCCTCCGCGGCATCCTTCCCCCATGTAAAGGGGCCGTGATTTTTGCAGAGCACCGCCGGCACTGCCTTCGGATCCTTTCCCAGACGTGCAAATTCGCCGGCGATCAGGCGTCCCGTGTTCCCCTCATAGTCATCCTCAATCTCCTCTTTTGTCAGGCAGCGCACACAGGGCACTTCCCCGTAAAAATAATCTGCGTGGGTGGTTCCATAACAGGGAACATCTCTTCCGGCCTGTGCCCACGCGGTGGCGTAGGTAGAGTGTGTGTGTACGATCCCTCCGATCTCCGGAAAAGCCCGATACAATTCCAGATGGGTCGCAGTGTCGGAGGAGGGCCGATAGTTACCCTCCACCGTCTCTCCCTCCAAATCTACTACCACCATGTCTTCGGGTTTTAATTTGTCATAATCTACGCCGCTGGGCTTAATGACAAACAGACCGCTCTCCCTGTCAATGGCGCTGACATTTCCCCATGTAAAAGTCACCAGCCCATACCGCGGCAGCTCCAGGTTCGCCTCACACACCAGCTTTTTTAATTCTTCTAACATACCGATCCCTCTCTTTTATATGACTCTCTCATACCGCCTTATCCCGAGAGTCCCTCCACCGCCGCTTTCTCCGCAGGCAGCGTCGCCTTGTAACGCGCCAGAAAGCTCTCAAAACCTGCCACATCCCCCGCCTCCGGCTCCATCGTCGTTCCTGTCTGGTCAGCAAAGATTCGATTCTGCAAGTATGCTGCCAATTCCTCGCCCTCCGCTTTTTCCACCATATACGCCGCAAGGATTGCCATTCCCCAAGGGCCGCCCTCCCCGGCATTATCCATCACTGTGACCGGCACATTCATAGCTCCGGCCAAAAGTCTCTGCCCTACCACAGGTGTCTTAAAAAGACCTCCATGACCCATCAGCCGATCGATGGGAACCTGCTCCTCCCCGGTCAAAATATCCATACCGATCTTCAACGCTGCCATTGCGCTATACAGGTGAGTGCGCATAAAATTCGCCAGCGTAAAATTCGCGTCCGGTTTCCGCACGAAGAGAGGTCTGCCTTCCTCCACTCCCGCGATCGGTTCTCCGGAAAAATAATTGTAGGACACAAGCCCCCCACAGTCCGCATCGCCCCCGAGCGCTTCCCTATACAGTGTACCATAAAGGTCGTCCGGCGAGATCGTCATCCCAAAGGCTGCCGCAAACTGCTCGAACAATCCCATCCACGCATTCAAGTCCGAGGTACAGTTGTTGCAGTGCACCATGGCCACCGGCATGCCGTCCGGCGTAGTTACCAGATCCAACTCCTCATGCACTTTCTTAAGCGGTTCCTCCAACACTACCATGGAAAAGATCGAAGTTCCCGCAGACACGTTGCCGGTGCGGATCGCCACGCTGTCTGTGGCCACCATACCCGTGCCCGCATCCCCTTCGGGAGGACACAAGGCCGCACCGGGCTGCAAAGTTCCCGTAGGGTCTAACAACCTCGCTCCCTCCTCTGTCAAAGTCCCCGCCGTTTCCCCCGCAGTCAGCACCTTGGGTAAGATATCCTTTAGTTTCCAAGAAAAATGCTCTCCCGACACCAACTCGTCAAACTGCTCAAGCATCCTCCTGTCATAATCCATAACAGAGGAATCGATGGGAAACATTCCCGATGCCTCACCGACTCCCAACACCTTCTCTCCGGAAAGCTGCCAGTGGATATAGCCTGCCAATGTGGTGAGAAAGGCAATGTCCTTCACATGCTCCTCGCCATTTAAAATTGCCTGATACAGATGAGCAATGCTCCATCTCTGGGGAATGTTAAACTGAAACAACGGGATCAGCCTGCTGCAGGCTTCTCCCGTCATTGTGTTTCGCCAAGTGCGGAAAGGAACCAGGAGCTCACCGTCTTTGTCAAAGGGCAGATACCCGTGCATCATGCCGCTGATCCCGATAGCCCCCAGACGCTCCAGAGGCAGATCATATCGCTTGCACACATCCTCTACAAGACTCCTGTAGCAACCCTGGAGCCCCTTTCGGATATCCTCCATGGAATATGTCCAAATATTGTTCTCCAAACGGTTTTCCCAGTCGTAGGTTCCCGTGACGATGGGCATATGACTCTCGTCCACCAGCACTCCCTTAATGCGGGTGGAACCAAACTCAATACCGAGAACTGCCTTTCCCGACCGGATCACTGTTCTTACTGCTTCGCTCATATTTCCTCCGCATTCCGACACTTGTGTCATATACTATTTTCTACAATTTGAAAATTTTATCGCTTACTCATCTCAAGTAGCTTCTCCCTCATCTCCTGCTCGATCCGCGAAAGCTCCTGCTCGGCACTCTGTCTCTTGGCTCTTCCGTCCTCCTGAATCTTCATCACTTCATCCAATGTGCTGATCAGGGTCTGGTTGGTAGCCGTCAAGGTCTCAATGTCCACAATGCCGCGCTCCGTCTCCTTAGCAGTCTCAATGGTTGCCACTTTCAAAGTCTCCGCATTCTTTTTGAGCAGCGCGTTGGTCATATCCGTGACCTCTCTCTGAGCACGGGCCGCCTCGCTGGAGTGATCCAGACCGATGGCAATGACCATCTGACTCTTCCACAGGGGAATGGTGTTCACCAGAGTAGACTGAATCTTCTCGGACATGGCAGTATCGTTGCTCTGGATCAGCCGGATCTGGGGTGCCATCTGCATGGAGATGGTGCGGGTCAGCTCCAGATCGTAGATCTTTTTCTCAAAACGGTCACACATTGCCGCAAAATCTCTGGCCGCCTGTGTATCCTCCGGAAGCTGGCTTTGCTCCGCCTTGGCCACCAATGCGGGAAGTTCTTCCGTTCTGGCCTGCTGCAGCTTCTTTTTGCCCGCAAGGATATACATGGAAAGCTCCTTAAAATAATTCAGGTTCAGTTCGTACATCTTGTCCAGCATGGCCACATCTTTGAGCAA
Source organism: Acetatifactor sp. (assembly GCA_022511465.1). GTDB lineage: Bacteria > Bacillota > Clostridia > Lachnospirales > Lachnospiraceae > Acetatifactor. The sequence goes on from JAFLRM010000026.1 coordinate 26,677, forward strand.
AGTCACCTGGTGATCCTGCATCACCTTGCTAATCTTGTTGACATTGACCTCCGCCTTATCATACTTTGCTTTCATGCTCTCCAGCTTATTGCTGCCTTTCTTAAAGAGGCCGAAGAATCCCTTTTCCTCCTCATCGTCAAAACCTTTCAGCTCCGACACCAGATTGGTCAGCATCTGTCCGATCTCACCCATGTCCTTGGTGCGCACATTGTTCAGCGCACTCTCCGAGAAGTCAGCGATCTTCTTCTGACTCCCGGCACCATACTGCAATACCTGCTGTGTGTTGGAAATGTCGATCTGCTCCGCAAAGTCATCTACCATTTTTTGCTCTTCAGGCGTCAGTACAATCTCCGGCACCTTCGCATCTTCGGCCTGTGGAATCTCTACAATAGCAGTCTCTGCTGCCGCCTCTGCGGATATCACCTCCCCTTTTGTATCCGGGAAGGGATCAAAGGTCAGGGTCGGCGCCTCCTGCAACAACTCGTCCAAATTATCACTCATTTTCTTTTCCTCCGATTTTATTTTCTTGATACCTTTTCAAACTCCAACTCCCTGGTCAGCCCCTCCTGTGCCAGCATAGTCTGGAGCACTTGTGCATCCGTGGTCACATCCAGCACCGTGTCTTGGAACAGGTTGTTTAAAAGCTCCGCAAACGCCTGATTGATGATGTCCAGCGTCTGCTCAATCTCCCCCTTGGCCGACAAGATATCGTGTCCGGGAGCACTGATATGGTCAAACTCCTCGTATGCCTCCACCAGTTTCAGGGTTGTGGGCAGATAGTAATCCATCAACTTGTGCATCCGGTGCATCTGCTCCGGGTGCTCACGCACATTGTCAAAAATCTCATTCAAAAGGTTCTCAAGCCGGTACAGCTTGGCCGAGATCACCTCTCCCTCAATTTGGTCATTCAGATCCCGCAGCTTGCGAATGTATTCCATCCCCTCTGCGACCATAGAGTTCAGCTCTGCCTCCTGAGCCTTTTTCGCATTGGATATCATCTCACCGATGGATTGAGATTGCCCTTTTTGCTCCAACAGCTGCTTTGCCTCATTCTCTTTGGTACTTTGCTCAAGATTTTGATATTGATGGTAGACTACGTCATTTAACATAAACCAGTCGCCACGTTCGTCCAGATGCCCCTCCGGAAATATTCCCAGACGCAGCATCTTCCGTATATCTTTCAGGAGAGAACGTTTGCTCTGACCGGTGCTGCCCGCAATCTTGTCCGTCTCACCGTACATCTTGCTGCCGCACAACTCTGCGTATCGCTCCGCCCGCTCCAAGCGGTGGGCCTGTGCCACACCCTGACGGATCATCAAAGAAAAAAGCAGCAGGAACAGCGCAAGGATAAGCCATCCTCCTGTTCCGCCCAATATCCCCGCGCGAATGATATTGAAAAATAAGGCGAGTCCGGTAACTCCGAGACCAATCCCACCAAACACCCGGTAAAGCACACTGGAAACGCTCCCCACTTTATGAAATTTGATCAGCTCAATATTTTTAGCCGGGAGATTCTTTTTCAGCATCTGGGCCTGCAGCTTCCGCTGCCAATCCTGCTGGATCTTCTGCTGTCTCTCCTGCTGCTTCTGCTGCTCCCGCTGCTTGGCTCGCTCCTGCCAGTCCGGAACTTTCGCGTCCTTCAGGGCATTCTCCACCGTGTTCGTCACCAGACGATTCAAGTCAGAAAAATCGCCGCTCTGCAGAGCCTCCGCCACAGCGCTCTTCATCTGTTCCCCCAGATTTGCCCCATTTTGCCTGTCTGCCATCTGTCTCTACCTTTCTGAATTTCCCTTTTATTATCACACGTTGCGACAGACTCCGCAATAGTTTCTTTTGGATAAAATCTAAATTTTTTATTTCCTTTTTGGCACATTACGAAGGGAAACGGCATATATATGAATGATATTTTGGAAAAGAGGATAGTCATTTGAAGCGACGTGCTATGCTTTCCTGGAAACAGCTTCTGGTTCTGTGCTGTCTCTTGTTCACCTTTGCCGGACTCACCGCCTTTTTGTTCGGATATCAGCGTGACGAAAAGCGTTTTACCCAGATCAGCTCCCAGCTTTTTACGGATGAGATCTCAGGCAACACTTTGAACATGCATTATACACTGGCCTATCCCGCTAATTTTGGCATCTATGACTATAAAGCCACTCTCCCTACCTACAGCGCGGAGAGTCGCCATGCCAGCCAAGCCGCCACGGAGGAACTCCTGCACACGCTGGGAGAACTGAAACCTCAAAAACTCAGCCCATCAAATCGGTACACCTACATACTGTTGATGCGCTCATTGAAGAGTTCCCTGGAGTTGAGCAACTACACCTACTACGAGGAACCGTTGTCCCCCTCGTCGGGAATGCAGTCCCAACTTCCTATTTTATTGGCCGAATATACTTTCCGCACCCGCCGGGATGTGGAGGATTATCTCGCTCTTTTGGATCAGACAGACGACTACTTCCTCTCTCTCCTCACATTCGAGCAGGAGAAAGCAAAGGCCGGACTTCTGATGTCGGCTGCCTCGCTGGAAAAAGTCAAAAAACAGTGCGATACCATTCTCACCAAGGAGGAATTGGAGGCAGGAACTCATTTTCTGCAGACCACTTTCACGGAGCGGTTACGGCCTTTGATCAGCCGAGGGATCATCACCGAGGAGGAGGCATTGCAATATCAGGCTCAAAACAACCGCCTTCTCAAGACCGTTATGCTGCCCGCCTATGAGACGCTGGCGGACGGCCTTTTCGTGCTGGAGGACGAGACCATACCTTTGAGTGGTCTGGCTTCCAAACCGGAAGGGCGGGAATATTACCGCCGCCTGCTTATATCCGAGACCGGTTCCTATCGGGATATCACCGAGGTTGAACAACTTTTGCTAAACAAATTTTACGAGGAATACAATGCAATTCTGACACTGACCGCAGACCATCCGGAAGTCCTGGAGCAAATTTACAATGACGCATTTGTCAATTTCCCGATATCCGGCGCAGATGCCATGCTGGCCGATCTTCAAGCACGCATGAGCGCAGACTTCCCCGGACTTCCCACCGTTTCCGACAATGTCAGCCCGACAGTCTCCTCACTTCCTACAGCCACGGTAAAAGCCGTGTCCCCCAGCTTGGAAGACTATTCAGCTCCGGCTTTTTATCTGACTGCACCTATAGACGATTCTGACAGCAACGTCATATATATTAACCAAAGCACCTCTCCAAGTGGCTTGGAGCTGTACACTATCTTGGCGCATGAGGGCTATCCCGGTCATCTGTATCAAACCGTCTACAGCAATCGATCCTTTCTGCAAAAAGAAGAGAACAAAGTGCGGGAACTTCTCTGGTACGGCGGCTATCTGGAGGGATGGGGACTGTACACGGAGTTTTACTCTTTCGACTATGCGGCGGACATTTACTCAGAGCAGGGTGACGATCCGGCCGCCGTGCTGACTCAGTTGGAACAACACGATCGCAGCCTGCAGCTCTGCCTCTACTGCCTGTTGGACATTATGATCCATTATGAAAATGCCTCCTACAGTCAGGTGGTCGACGTTCTGAAAGGCATGGGGATTGAGGACAGTTCTTCCGTCCGCGCCGTGTATGCTTATCTTGTGGAGGAGCCATGTAATTATCTGAAATACTATGTGGGCTATCTGGAGATTCTGCAGTTGAAAGAAGAGGCAAAGACACTGTGGGATGAAGAGTACTCTGATCTGCGTTTTCACACCTTTTATCTGGACTGCGGGCCATCGGATTTTACGACACTGAGGGAGCGTTTGGTGGAGGAAGCTGCAGATTCCTAGTGGGTTATGATGCATAGAGAAACAGGTGCTGCGCCAAACAGCACCTGTTTCAAAACCAGCATTTTACCAATTCCAGGGGATCTCATCAAAGCATTCAAAAAATTCTCTGTTATCCCGATCAGACGCCGGCTGGTAATTGTAGTAAACGCCGTTGATTCCAAAATTACAACAGCTGTCCGTGGACATAGACAAGCGTACAACCTCTCCTCCCGCCAGTGTCAGTGTCAGACAGGCTCTTGCATTGCCACAATCTACACCGCCATAAATATACTCAGCATGACTGAACCAATCTGCAAACAGTTCCAATGTTTCCTCATCCTCTATAGTCTGCCTGTAAGGTTTCCTATCTGTAAATACGCTGCAGACATCCAGGGTGGCGGAGGTGATATCCTTTATCTGTGCCGGTTCAAAGGAATCATAGTCCAGCTCCTGAAGAAGCATGATCTGTATATAATCATACAGCTTTAAATCTTCGATCAGACTCTCTCTGTCCCCACTTTCATCCGTGTAGGTGTAATATAAATATCCCTGTTCAAAAGCCCTAAACTCCATATCATTATAGACAACTGTCCAACCTTTTTCCTTCATGCCCTCCCATCTTCTGCCAAAGGGTTCCCCTTCCAGATCCAGTGACTTTATCCGATCTGTCAACCACTCCTGATCTTCATCTGTGGGAATATAATAATAGCATAATTGATCTCTGAGTACGGAAGGCTGCACCCTAATGCATACCTTGTCCGCTTCCGCCTGTTTATATAAGTTAGTGGTTTCGCTTATCAGACTCTGGGACTCTTTCCCTTCGACCTCTCCATCCAAAGGAATGCTATCTGGCGGATCCTGTATTGCGCCCGACTCTTCCATGCTTTCCACCGGTACATTTGTTGTTCCTTTTTGATCAGTCTTACCTCCAAAAGTACATCCCACAAGTCCAACGCACATACAGAGTAAAATCAGTCCGGATAATAATCTCGTGCGAGGCTGTTTCGCGATCATTTTTATCCTCTTTCTCATTTCCTTCATCCCTCCTGCCGCACTTGTAGAGCATCCCAAAACGGAGATACCGGTGGTTCTCTCCGGTAATCCTTTGGCAATCTCAATCAGGGTTTTCCCGTATTTTATATAGTTCTCTCTCCCTATCAGTTTCAAGGTTCCCGCATCACAGGCCAGTTCACTGTCTTTCATAGAAACTCGCGCTGCCAGCCATACCAAAGGATTGTACCAGTGCAAAATGACGCACAGACAACGGATCAGTGCCCACACATGATCCCCATGTCTGTAGTGACTGTACTCATGCGCCAAAATATATTCCTCTTGCTCCGGCAATAACCCGCTGCCATCTTGCAAATAGATAGACGGCTTCAGAAAACCAAACAGGCATGATCCAGTGTTGCCTGCCACTTTATATATGTTAATGCTGTCTTTCATCCGGCCGACCAACACACGATTCTTTTTCAATTGCTTGGAAAATCGCCGATTGCTCCAAAGGAACACTCCTGCACACAAGATTACCCCCACAATCCATACCCCGTACCATATCACAGCAAGTTTCATTCCAGGGGCTGTTATGGCGCTCATTTCACTGTCATTTGGGATTTGCTCACCGGCGTGCATCTCATTTTCTGTTCCACTGCCGCCAACCTGTATGTGGTTGTTTGCTGCATTCGCATCATTGTCATCTTCTGCCGCCCCATTGTCAACAAATAAATAAGATACTTTGCTTTCTCTGATTTCATTTGCGGCATTCATGACACTGATATTTGATTCAAATCTCGGTATCGGAACCAACAGTTTGACCGCTACCAGTAACCACAACGCATACTTTAAGCATGGATCTATCCTTTTCTCCATTACAGAGGAAATGATCAAAACGGCTGCAATTAATACCGATGATGTAATGATCAGCTCAATCATTTTTATCAACCGCCTCTCCCAAGATTTGATACAGTTCCTTGATATCATCCTCGTTCAAATTGTTATTTCGTATCAGGGTACTGAGCATCATACTGACGGAACCTTTGTATACTCTCTCAATCAGATTTTCCGTCTCCGTGATCGCAACTTCGTCCCGGCTTACGTTCGGATAATACTGTTTTGCCTTTGCTCCCTCTTCATAATAAATGATCTCTTTTTTAACCATTCTCCCCAACAGGGTGTTTACAGTGCTTTTACTCCAGCCCGGATTCTCTTTCAATTCGTGATATAACTGCATAATTGTCTTGGGATTCTTCTCCCACAATTTCTCCATGATGATCCATTCGCTGGGCTGCAGCATAATTACATCTTTCATTTCTATGCCTCCTATTTGTGCTACAGTTGTCAACCAACTATATAATACATTAATTGTGCTACTACTGTCAACCATTAATTTTGTATAACATTCATGCCTCAATATAAAATTGCACATAGAAAGCGGCGGCCCGGTCGTCTCCACTTGAACATATTCAAATGGAGCTGACCGGGCCACCGAGCATTATCTTGTCATGCTAACTAATTTATTTTTCTAATCCATAATAACTTATCTTCCAACTACCGTCTATGTCATATACAAAAACTGTGCTCAGATAAGTGAAGGAATCCTCATCGGGAATGCGAAATTCCAACGATACTTCATATTGATCCTCAATATTTAACTGGTCAATATTGTTTAACCCCTTGATCCCTTTTATTTCCACTTCACTCGCATGCTGAGGGTCTTCATATACATCCAGATTCCATTGGTAATCTTTCACCAGATACTGCTTGATCGTGTCAACATCTCCGTCAAAGTAAGCCGTGTAAAATAGTGTCATGATACGCTCCAACTTTCGGGCACCCTCACTCTTTAGGCCGGCTGCTTCCGTTCCCGCAAACAGCGGGGTTTCGGCATCATTCACTGTAACCGCAAAGGTGTCCGCAACAGCATCCAGCCTGGATCCCCATTCCACCGCGGCAAAGAATCTGCTGTAGATCACCCACACATCATTTTCATATCCGTAAACTCTGGCCTCCAACAGCATCTCATTTCCAAGCTCACCTTCAAACTTTTGCATTTTACCGGTGATCTCATTGTAAGTATACCCCTCCGACTGCAAAAGAGTTACCACATCCGCGGATGTCTGATCCACATAGCGGGCAACGTCAACATGAAGGGCTGACTCGTAAACTGCCTCCATTTGATAGGGAGCCTCCAGAGCTTCATCATATATCTGCCATCCGTCATCTGGAATATAGATGGAAAAACCGTCCCCCACATAGAGCGTGGCGGGCATCTCTCCAATATCCCCTGCCAGTTCATACGGGATCATCACTTTACTTTCTCTGATATTTGGAGTCGTTTCCTCACCGGTATTCCCCACACCACCTATCTGTTGCATCAGATCATTTGTAAATATGTCATCTCCGGGGAAACAGTCATTTTCCATAAGGGAAGTTAAAAAGACAAGTTCTCCCTCTCTCTGCTCAAATACAAGATAGATGCTGTTAGCATATTCCGGTACTACCCAGCCTTCCTCATCAATTGTCATACCGCCCGCAAGCGTTATTTCATCCGGATCGTCCGCCAGAAATTCATAATTCATTTGGTACACCGGTAAGGTCATTCCTGCCAGATCATCATACGTGTACACATGCGCTAATGCTTCAATTCTCCAATTGCTGTAACCACTGTCCTGTACATTTGCAAACCTCTGTCCAACCAGCATCTTTGCAGACTCCAGCACAGCATCAGGGACTTCAATTCCCTCCACTACGATCCCCACGTTATCCGCGTGTGCCGAAACTTCCTTTTCTGCGGAGGTTGCAAACAATACCACAACAGCCACAAGCAATGCTGCACTTATCGCAAGCGCCCATTTTGTAATCCTTCTTATCTTCATGATCGCCGTAATCCTCTCTTCAATAGCGTTTTTACTGAAATTATTACAAAGAGGTGTCAGACCGCTCTTCTTTTCTTCCATGGTGATCAGCATCATAGCATATGTGGATTTGGAAGTTTCGCCGGACAGGCGCACAACTTTCTCGTCGCAGGATAGTTCCGTATCCCTGTTATAAAGGATGTACATAACCCACACCATGGGATTAAACCAATGAATACACAATGCGAGCATCACTATCAGCTTCCATGCCACATCAAAGCGACAGATATGTATATATTCATGCAGGAGAACATATTGCAGCTGCTGTCTGTTTTCCCAGTCCGTATTTTTCGGCATCAGAATCACCGGTCTCAAAATCCCGTATGTTAAGGGGGCAGAAATCCTATCTGATTGCCGGATCCGGATAACACGTCTCAACCGATGTTCCTTAAGCCACCACTCCGCAAATGCATTGCGAACAGGCAAGGATGTCCGAAACTCAAGATAACAGCGCAAGTATGAAACTGTAAAAAACGTCGCGCAGAGAATCACGCCCGCAATCCACAGAATCGGCCATACAGAAACACCCGAGACATCATTCTGTACCATCTCCGCTGCCGTAACATTCATGTTAAGGGTCCCCTGAACTACTTGGGGAACAATAGCCTCCGGTGGCATTTCAGCAATCGCATCTTGTATGGGCGTGCTTCTTCTCACAAGGGAATACGCACTCAGCATAGAGGGGATGGAAAAAGGTATCAGCAAACGCAAAAGCCCAATCTCCCAGAGCAATACAAACACCTTTTTCGGCAATTTATTAATTGCCAGGGCACGCACAACAACTATAGCAAATATCATTACCGCACCTGAAAAACTCATCTGCATCAAGCTCATATTCATCACCTCATTTCATCTCACCGACAATCTGCTTTAACTTGTCGATCTGCTCCGCAGAAAGCTTTTTCCTGCCAAGTAAAGCGGCAAACAGCTTGTCCGCAGAGCCATCGTACACCTTGTCGATCAGCTCATCTGTCTCCGATTCCTGCACTGTCTCTTTGGAAATCAATGCGTGACACATAAAATTGGGCTCCGAGCGCTCAATCGCACCTTTTTTGATGCATCTTTTGATAAGGGTGTAGGTTGTGTTCATATTCCAACCAACCTCCTCCTTCAACACATCAGAGATATGCTTTGCGGTGGTATCTCCCTCCCGCCAGAGCACGTCCATGATCTTCAGCTCGGAATCAAAGAGTTTTATCTCCATAGTATAGCTCTCCTTTCACACTACTGCAGTAGTTTATATTTATACACTACCACAGTAGTTTGAGTTTGTCAATACACTACTTCAGTAGTTTTTACATTTTTACACCATCATCCCCGCCAGCAAAATACTTGCCACCGTCCCCACCAGCGTCGCCAACAGCGCACCCGGCAGGGTGTAGCGGGTCTTCGTCACTTTGGCCGCCAGAAAGTACACGCTCATGGTGTAGAAGATGGTCTCCGTGCAGCTCATCAGGATGGAGGTCACCATTCCGGCGTAGGAGTCCGGACCGTACTCCTTAAAGATATCCAGCACCAGCCCTGTGGCCGCAGAGGAGGAGAACATTTTTACGATCAACAGCGGGAGCAGCTGCGCGGGCAGGTGGATCCGCTCTGTTATTGGGGCAAAAATCTTCCCAAAAAGCGCAAAAAAGCCCGAGGATCGCAGGATTCCCACCGCCACCATCAATCCGATGAGCGTGGGCATAATCTCCACTACAATCCGCAGGCCGTCCTTTGCACCTTTTAAAAAAGTCTCATATACCTTGATTCCCGATGTGATACCATAACCTACCACGAAAAAGATGATCAGCGGTATGATAATATCTGACAGGTGTGTCAAAATTGTCATCTGCCCTGTACTCCGCTTTCCGTCCCTTTCTAAAACATATGAGACGCTGTCCGCAAAAATACCTGACATTTTCCGCTTTCGCCTACCGCGAAACCACCTTCTCTACCTCGTCCTTGACATCACGGAAACAACCCAATAATTTTTGCGAGAATACACCACACTCTCCCACAACGATCATGTGATACGCCTGATCCTTGGTGTACGCCTTCTTGTAGACACGGTCGCTGATAAGCGCGTCGTACACGTCCGCCAGAGCAACAATCTGCGCAGAGATGGGAATATCATCCTCCTGCAGACCGTCCGGATAACCGTTTCCGTCGTACCGCTCATGGTGGTAACGACACACCTCCGTTGCAAACTTGGCATGTTCCTCGCTCCAAGTTTCCTGTATAGTGTTCAGGATCTCACAGCCTTTGGTGGTGTGGGACCGCATAAGCTCCATCTCTTCCTCCGTCAGTTTCCCCGGTTTCAACAGGATGTGATCCGGTATCGCAATCTTGCCGATATCGTGCAGCGCACTGACTGCCACGATCATCTGAATCTTGCGGGCGTCCAGACCGTACTCCGGGTAGGATTTCATAACCTGCTCCGCCAGAAGCTGGGTGATCGCTTTCACGTGACGGATGTGATTCGTGTTCTCTGCGTTGCGGTACTCCGCAACGGCACCAAAGACATCCATCATATCCAGTTTGCTCTTCTCGATATCCTTGCTCTGCTTCTGTATCACCTGATACTGCTTCTTCATCGTCTGCGTCTGGGCAATGACCTTTTTCTGCAGTTCCTGCCTCTGCTGAAAGCTATCGGCCGAGGCGACCACCCTATGTCTTATGAATGATTTTTCAAAAGGCTTATGAAGAAAATCCCACACACCCAATTCATAACACTTTTCATACATAGCCGTCGAGCTGGCCTTGTCAATGATCAACACCGGTACTTTCTCTATCCACTTATTGGCGTGCATGCTCTCCACCACCTTAAGACCATCCACTTTGGGGATCATCAGCTTTATGAGCACTGCTGCCAGCTCCTCGTTGTGCTTTTCAATCAGCTTCAGTGCCAGCTCGCCATCGCCGGCCTCCAAAATGCCATAATCCTGCTCCAACATTCGCACCAGCTCGGCCCGCTCCGTTTCAATTCCATCTACAATCAGTATCTTGTCACGCATGGCTGCCCTTTCCGGACTCTATGGTCCATTAGTTTTTATAAACCGCAATCTTGTCATCTGCTGTCTTGCGGATCGTAATATTCATCATAAATCTTGAGATCCAACGCTTACCGTTGACCTCTGCCAGAACGCCCTCGTACACCCTGCCTTTCACAAGGGTGCAGGCCGTGCTGATCTTTTTCATTTCCGCTTCTATCTCATCTTTTCTGTCCGTCTTCTCCTGATACTGCTCTTCCTTGGTAAAGATCGCATCCTTGATCTTGGAATAGACTTCCATCTCGTTCCGAATCTCAGGCGGATATTTCTTCTCAAACTCCGTGCGGGCGTTCTGTAAGAGCACCAGCTCCTCCGAGATGGCATTCACCTCATCCGACAGCCCTTTGAATTCCTCTAGGATAGCATCGTTGATGCCTACCTTCACATAGGTTGACACCGCTGCACGATTGCCCAGATTCTGCACGGTGATACCTTTCACCGCATAAGCTCTTCCGCCCACCAGATTACCACTGATCTCGATACAGTCCTCCGACTCCAACTCACAGTTCATACAGTAGTTGGCCTCAATCTTACCGCCCGCCTGTATGTCAGTAGCTTCAAAAAAGCGCCCGCTCACATTGCCGGCAGCCTTCACACTGCCCGCTCCCGCCGCGTTCATACCCTGACGCAACACCACGTTGCCGCCGCTCTCAAGGATGGCGGACTCCACGAACCCATCTACAAGGATATCTCCCTGCGCATGAATCTCCGTCTGGCTGCCCACGTTGCCCTTGACATGAACACTTCCGTTAAACACAATATTGCCGGTGGCCATTGTCACCTCCTCCACCTCTAGCTTGCTGTTTACCTCCAAATGGTTTTTATACTGGTTGACCCAGCCGTCCGTGGTGGCAATATAGGTTCTCCTGTCATCCAGCATATTAAATCCATAGCCTATTAAAACCCCTATCTCCTTGCCGCTTCTGGCAGGGAGCACATCCCCCCGGACCGTATAACCGTCCGTTCCCTTCTCTGCGGGATGATAAAAAGCCAGCTTCTCACCCTCTCTCACCGTGTCAAACCACTCCACATTCTGGTAATCCACGGAGCCGTCCTCCAACACCTTAGGCGTCCGGTCGATATCCGTGCGGAAGAAAAATTCATAGTGACCATCCGCTCCCTGCTTGGGCGGCTGTCCACAGGCAACCAGCACATTGCGACTCTTATTGGCACCGCTGGCAATGGCAGTGATCTCCTTTCGCTGAATCCCTTTTCTGACCTTGCTGGCCCAAAGGGCGCTGAGAATCTCATCCTCCGTCACCACAGCATCAGCATCCCGGAGCATTAGAAATACTTCCATATCATCCGGCGTGAACATCAACTCAAAAGCGGCAACCTTGTCCTCTTCCTCCTGATTCGAAGCGGAATCGGAGGTTCGCATCAGCACTGCGCCCATAGCGCGGCCACCGCTTTGGGCAGCCCCACCCTGCGCCTTTGTCTCCTCCAGAAGACGCAGACGCTTCTCCTCCATATCTGTGGCGGAAAAGCGCAGACTATTATAAGTTTCCACCGGGAGACCGCTCTCCAGACCCAAACGGATCTCTTCCATCTGTCTGTGGGAGTAAAGCGGATTCGCATATGCAGATACCTTTAACTGCTTCTCCAGACCCAGACGGATCTCCTTCATCTGTGCCCAGCTGTACTCAACTTTCGCAAAGACAGACACGTCCACACCACTCCGCAGACCCTCTCGGATCTGCTCCAGCGCCACGCCGCGAAAACCTGTTTCCAGATAGGGATCCAGATCCACGCCGCTCATGTGTGCCAATCGCACCTGCTCCAATTCGTCACCATCGCAGCCTTTCTCCACATAAGGTATGAGATCTATATCATACCTCATGGCATGGCGAATTTGCTTCAAAATGTCGGAACTGTACTTCACATAGGGTGAAGCATCAATTCCATAACGCAGACCTTTTCGCACCTGCCTCATTTTGTCATAAGAAATATCCGGGGACGCATACGGCCTCACATCAATATCATAGCTCAAACCCTTTCTGAGCTGCTCCATCTGGAACCAGTCGTAGGCAGGGTCAGCATAAATCTTCACATCCAGACCTTCCATCAATCCCATCTTAATCTGGCGCATCTGCATCGCAAGAAACTCCGGTCTCGCATACATCGATATATCTAATCCGGCCTCTATTCCTTCTTCAATTTCTCTCTTCTGATCAGGTGAAAAATCAAATTTTTCCAATTCTTTTGGCATACTTACACTCATAGCTCTCACCCACTCACCAATAAAATGTTCTCAGCTGCTAACTGATAGTGCTATGTGAATTTTAACAACAATATAGTACTTTTAGCATATCATCTTTTGTGCATTATCGCAAGAGGTATTACCGTCCATTTATTATTTTGAGATAAACAATACCCCCAGCGTACCGGGCCCGCAATGACTCGAAACTACACCTCCGGCACGGGTCTCCAGAATTTCTTTAAAAACCTGCAGCCCTTGCAGGTAATCCCGCACCTGCTCCACTACGTCCCGGTCACACCCGGAATGGGTGATAAATACCCGGTCGGGTCTGGCATTTTTCAGATCTTCCTCCATGTCCGTCACATAATGCAGGATCACCTTGTCTATACTTCCTCGATACTTTTTGCCGGAGCCCATGGCACCGTCTTTCACCTCGATCCTGGGATGTAGCTTCAGGGCTCCTCCCGCCAACGCAGACAGGCCGCTGCACCTTCCTCCCCGGTAGAGATAGGTCAGCGTGTCCACCACAAAACTGGCCCGCACTTTGGGTTTCAGTTCTTCCATCCTGAGTGCGATCTCCTCCGCAGAACGCCCCTCCTTTGCCATAATTGCCGCCTCCACCACCAACAGCCCAATACCTGTGGACAAATTGGCGGAATTGATTACCTTGATCCGGTCCACAGCATCCAGCTCCTGCGCCGCCAGACGCATGACATTGTTGCTGGCGGACATACTCTCCGATATGGAAAAGCACACGATATCACGCCCTCCCCTCACATAAGGTTCAAACAGTGCCGCCGTCTGCTCAATGGAAGGCGCGGCGGTCTTGGGTGTAGTCTTATGCTCCTCCGACCACCGATAGATCTCCTCTGGCGTAATACTTATACCGTCCTTATATTCTTCCTCGCCCAGCAGGATGCTCAGCGGCAGAATAGAAATATCGTATTTCTCCAATAGATCCTGCGACAGATCACAGGTGCTGTCCGAGATGATCTTTACCATGTGCTTCTTTTCCTTTCATCCTCTTTTGTCTATTATAACATTTTTTCCCGCAAACGGGAGTCTTTCCTTTCAAATAATATAAAAATCCTTCCGGTTCTCTGTCACTCACTGACCTCTATCCGAAAGGATTTTATAAAATCTGCTACTTTCTGTCCCTCAGCTTACAGTAAATGACAGCGGACAGCGTGCTTAAAAAGGTGGCCACGATCGCCGGTGCGATGATCACTGCGGGATTCGCACTGCCATACTGGCTTCGATAAGCGATCATATTGACGGGAATCAATTGTAGGGAAGAGATATTGATGATCAGGAACGTGCACATCTCGCTGCTGGCGCGGCGCTCTCCCTGTGCCAGATAGTCCTGATTACCCCGCTCCTCCTCCAGTTTTGCCAATGCCTCCATCGCCTTTAAGCCTGCCGGAGTGCAAGCCCAGCCCAATCCCAGCACGTTGGTAATAATGTTGGTGGCAATGTACTCTCTGGCGGGATGTCCCTTGGGAATCCGCGGAAACATGAGATTTAAAAATGGGCTGATCCCTCTTGTCATCTTTTGGATCAGTCCCGCCTCTCTGGCAATCTCCATCAGCCCCATCCAAAGAGCCATGACACCTGCCATGGTAATGCACAAGGAAATGGCTTCCCCCGCACTGTCCAACGCTCCATTAGTCACTTCGCTCAACTGTCCCGTACACGCACCATAGAGTACACCCAAAAGGATCATAAACGCCCAAATGTAATTCAGCATAAATGGTCTTGTCTCCTTCTTTCTTTGAAGGTTATTCTTATGAATATTTTTATGTGTTATCTGGGGAAAATATATCTGAGTTGCGGTTCCTATATGGCTTTGCTATAATGTTCATATCGACTTGGAAGAGAATCATTAAATTGGAGGTACAAGATGAAAAAAGCTGTATGAAGCCAGTCCTTCTGAAGATTATGCTGCCTGCAAAGAAAATGTGAAAGCGGCACTGGATGCCGTTCTGCAATAAAAAAAGAAGGAAAATAAAAAACACCAAGAAAGCATTCTGCCTTTCCCGGTGTTTTTAATTTAGGTGACCATGATCTTACCGTGCGCTTTTACAGCGTGCCCTGCGTGAACAAATTTCTCACGTGAGAAACCTCTTCATCCGTCGCCTTGCTGGCGGGCACATAGTAAGACTTTGCTCTGGCAATCTGATACAGTTCCTCCTGGGACTGCTCGCAAGCGTTGCGGAACTGCTTCAAAGTCTGTTTCAGTTCTTTATTCTCGGACTGCGCGATCATGCCTGCATAACGGGTAAGCTCATCGTTTATGCCGTTCAGTGTGTCTGCTACCATAATCTTTTCCTGCATATTTTTTACCTCTCTCACTCTAAAATTAATTACTGCAAAAACTTCATAAGCTGCTGCTTATTTTCCATAGCGGATTTTGCACCTTTTTCAAAAAACTGCTTGATCTCAGGATCGGATGCCTGCTCGGCGTAGGCCTGCATCTTGCAGTGTGAGGTGTCGAAACCACCGATGAGATGACGTAAATTCTGTAAGTCCAGTTCTGAAATGTTGCTCATATGCATAACCTCCTAAAGTTTTTTACAGTGGTTAGTATGAGCAAAGCGCAGACCGAATATACTTTGATTTTTCCATATTTTATTAATTATCCTCGCTGTGATCGTAAACATTCTGCTCCCATTCAGGAAGAAACTCTTTTCGCCATTTTTTCACAATATTTCTTTGGGAGATTATAATTTTTGCCGCCTTGATACCTTGGACCCTTATGTGTACATGAACAATCATTTCCAATGTAATTAGATTATCCCGATCCCTTTCATATAGCATTACTTTATCATTATCTACTTGAATCTTGCTCAGCTGCTTTTGCTCAATCAGCATGAAATCTTCGTAGACAATCTGATAGGGACTGCCTTCCGCAAACTTTAATGGAACCACATAGAGACGATCCTTATTAAATCCAATCGCGCAGAGTAAAGTGCCCCGATCACTCCGATAATGAGCAAATGCTACTGTGAGGGAATCATCTCCCCCGGAAACCTCTTCAATTATTTCCGTGATCCTCTGCTTCTCGTAGCTGTCCGTTTCCCTTTTTTTATTCTTGATCACAGCCCGACACAAATGCCACAAGAGATATAATAGAATAAAACCAAAAAGAATCCTTCTTCCGCCAATAGTTTCTGCATCACACAAATTCTGTACTAAAAACCCAAGTAAATCCCATAGAAATTTCATTTGCTACGCCTTGCCCTCTTTTGTATTTTATGCCTTTATATCTGGTGCCGCACCACACCGTATTCGTCATCCAGACGAAAGTATGGGCAGTCTCTTTGACCGCCTGTAAGAAAACGGTACATTTCATCTTCGTCCAAATTCACCATGCAAGTGTAACACTCATAATCCTCATCGTATATATAATTGACACACATGTCACAATTACTCACCATGCTGCTCCTTTGCCTCCTCCAGATACCGATAAATATCGCGTTTTCCCACACCTCTATCCTTTGCCACCTGCTTCATGGCTTCCTTGTGATCCATGCCCTGCCCCTCATAGCGGGCCATGTGTTCCTCGACACTCATACTCTCCCAAGAAGCAATCTCCTCCTGTCTTTTGGTCTCTCTGCTCTTGCCCTCCAGCACCAGCACATACTCCCCCTTGGGCTCCTCCGTTTCATAGTACTTTAATGCCCCTGCGAGGGTGGTGCGGAACACCGTCTCAAAGCGCTTGGTCAGCTCTCTGCACAGAGTGATCCGCCGCTCCCCCAAAGCCTCATACAAACAGTTAAGCGTCTGCACCAGATGGTGGGGAGCCTCATATAAGATCACGGTACGGCTCTCCTCGGATAGTTCTTTCAAAATTTCCGCCCGCTCTTTCTTGTCCGCAGGCAGAAAGCCTTCAAAGCAAAAGCGCCTGGTGGAAAGCCCCGACAGGGTCAGTGCCGTGATGCAGGCCGCCGGCCCGGGAAGCGAAGTCACAGGCACTCCGCTCTCCTGACACATCCGCACCAGAACCTCCCCCGGATCGGAGATGGCGGGGGTTCCTGCGTCCGTGATCAGAGCAATATCCTGCCCGCCCAAAAGCTGACCCACCAGCTGCCTGGCCTTCTCCACTTTGTTGTATTCGTGGTAACTGGTCATGGGTGTGTGAATATCAAAATGGTTTAAAAGCTTGATGCTATTGCGGGTATCTTCCGCCGCGATCACATCCACTTTCTGAAGCGTCTCCACCACTCTGGGTGTCATGTCCCCCAGATTGCCAATAGGGGTGGCACACAGATATAAGGTTCCCGACAAGGCAATCCCTCCTCTCCGTTTCTATTAATTAATATCATTAATTCTTTTCGTGCTTAGTAACCATAAATCTCATAAATCTCCGGCATGTACACGCCCGGCTCCCTGTATATGATCAAGGGCTTTTCCACCGCCAGTCGGGAGCGGCCGCCGCGAACCGCCTCCAGCAGCACCATGTTGGGCTCCTTGTCCACAAAGGGATATACCAGCTGCATCCGCTTGGGCTCCAACTTATATTGTGACAAGGTTGTCATGATTTCCGCCAAGCGAAAGGGTCTGTGCACCAAAAAGAAGTGCCCTCCCGGCTTCAAAAGCTTTGCCGTCACTCTTACCACATCTTCCAAGGTGCAGTAAATCTCGTGCCGGGCAATGGCTTTCGGTGCATCCGGATTTGTCAATCCATGCTGCTCGACCATGTAAGGTGGATTGCAAGTAATCCCATCAAAAGAAGCAGACGGAAAAATCTTGTCTGCTTCCTTAATGTCTCCCGCTATGATGTCGATCCGGTCTGAGAGTCCGTTGAGTACCACGCTCCTTCTCGCCATATCCGCGCTCTCCTCCTGAATCTCTAAGCCGGTCAAATGTGCACACTCCGTCTTGGCGGCCATGAGGATAGGGATGATGCCGGTGCCCGTCCCCAGGTCTAACAGAACGTCTCCTTTCTTCGCCCGGGCGAAGCCGGACAGAAGCACTGCATCCATGCCAAAACAAAATTTCTCAGGATTCTGGATGATCTGATAGCCGTTTCTCTGCAGGTCGTCCAGCCTCTCGTTTTCTTTCAGATCAATTGTCATTGAGTTTTGACTTTCCCTCCTGTTTCTCGTTCTTCTCCAGTTGTTCCAGCTCTTTCATTTCCTCTTTGGAAATGTCCATCTTGTCTTTCTTTCCATGCTTTCTCTTAAAGCGGAGTCTGCCTACCTCGTACTCATGAATCTCCTTCTCATCATTCACGTCAACGATCACTTTCACAAGCTGACGCAGCACGTTGACGCTCTGCACCTCCCCCTTTAATCCATCGTCCGTGGTGACATAGTCACCGATACCGGGAAGTCGGCGATTCAGCTCCTCGTAGGTCTCCTCCTCATTTTTCAAACAACACATCAAACGCCCACACACGCCGGAAATCTTGGTGGGATTCAGAGACAGGTTCTGCTCCTTGGCCATTTTAATAGATACCGGAATAAAATCGGACAGATAGCTGTGACAGCAGAGAGGCCGTCCGCAAATGCCTATGCCACCCACAATCTTAGTCTCATCTCTGACACCAATCTGGCGCAGCTCGATCCTCGTCTTAAACACACTCGCAAGATCCTTCACCAACTCGCGAAAATCAATGCGGCCGTCCGCCGTAAAGTAGAACAGCACTTTGTTGTTGTCGAAGGTGTACTCTGCATCGATCAGCTTCATCTCCAGCTCGTGCTTGCGGATCTTCTCCAGGCAGATCTTGAAAGCGTCTTTCTCTTTCAACCGATTGCTGGCCTGCTGCTCATTGTCGCGCTCGTTTGCTATGCGGATCACTGGCTTTAGGGGTTGGGTGATCTTCTCATCCTCAATCTCCCGCACTCCGGAAACCACGGTACCATATTCAATTCCCCGGGCGGTCTCCACGATCACATGGTCGCCTCTTTTTATCTCAAACTTCAGAGGGTCAAAAAAATAAATTTTGCCCGCTGTGCGAAACCTTACTCCTATTACCTTTGTCATCTATCTACCTCACTTGTGCCTGTTTTTCTGCCGGGCATTCACTTTCTCCGGCATGTTTCATTGCCACCGCGTACATTTTACCACATATCTTGTCTTATGCAAAGGAAAGATTTTGGAAATAACTTTACCCCAACCGATACATCCGATGGGAATTCTCCCAAACGGCAGCACGCACTTCTTCCTCCGTGATACCTTTAATCTGTGCCATAGCAGCCACAACATAGGGCAGATTCAGGGAGCTGTTGCGCTTGCCGCGGTTCGGCTCCGGTGCCAGATAAGGACAATCCGTCTCCAGCACAATGCGATCCAGGGGGATGTACTCTGCTGCCTCCTTAAGTTTTTTCGCATTTTTAAAGGTCAGCACGCCGCCGATCCCGATATAGAATCCCATGTCAAGGAAAATTTTCGCAGTCTCCTTTGTGTAGGAAAAACAATGTACCACACCGCCAATCTCTCCGGCATGTTCCACAGTCATGATATCCACGGTATCCTTCGCCGCGTCGCGGGAATGAATGATAAGCGGCTTGGATACCTCTCTGGCCAGATCAAGCTGTCTGATAAACCATTCCTTCTGCACGGCAGGCGCAGGCTCCTCCCAGTGATAATCCAGCCCAATCTCGCCCACTGCAACACACTTTTCATAGAGACTTTGCTCTTTCAGCCAGTCTAGATCGGCCTCCTTTAACTCTCCCACCTCGTTGGGATGAACGCCGATAGAACAGTAAATGTATTCGTAGGTTTCCGCCAGCGCCCTTGCCTTTTTACAGGACTCCAGACTGGCTCCGATATCCACCACTTTTACAATGTTCTGTCCTGGCAGCTCTGCCAAAAGCTGCTCTCTATCTTCGTCAAAAGCTTCGTCATCATAGTGCGCATGCGTATCAAAAATGGGTGTCATACTCTTTTCCTCCAAATTTTACCCTAAAAAAAGCACCGACCCCAAGGCTCATACGTCCTCAAAATCAGTACTTTATGCTC
>JAFLRM010000027.1 GCA_022511465.1 Acetatifactor sp.
CAACATATCTTATATCCAGTTTATTGAGTTTACACAAAACTTGAAACGGTCTCGAGAAATCGGCAATTAAACAGCGGAGTAGCTTAATGCTACCCCGCTGATAGATACTAATCAAAAATTGTGGTACCTCCAACGTTCATCGTATATCCTCCTTCCCATTCTATAAGCTATTATATACACTAACTCATGATGTGTCAACTACTTATTTTCTCGGCAGTAGCCCCTTTCATCGTATAGTTTCTTGCTATATCTATTTTATGTGTTCTTTCAGCTTTGTCTCTATTATTCCATTTTTCATATAATTCTATTACGTTAGTATAATATTTTGAGCCTTCTATATTATTCTGAATCGCAATGTTATAATATAGAACATAAACCACTTCTAGATATGTCTGATGTAAAGACTGGTATACAACAGATTCATCAGCAGTTTCGTGTGAGAAATGCAGTGCAAAGTATTCTAGATTATTTAAAGTTTCTGTTACAATATTTCCCATAAATTTTTTAATAATGGCATTTCCATCTAAAGAGATTTCTACTGATTGTTTTTCGTTATCAATATTAATTTTAGTATTTTTTTCTATATCCAAATCAAGACCATAAATTTTATCAACCTCTAACACTGCCTGAATAAATTGATCAGACCTTGTTATCTTTTCAATTTGATTTTTATCGTGGGGAGTTAATAGTTTATTTAACTCAACGACATCAAATATATTTATTTTTCCCTATCAATTTTATTTATGATTTTTAGTAAATCGCACTTTTGAAATACAGAATAAATTACAGAATAATTATCTAAAATATTAATCTTGTAATATTCTGCAAGATCAATTGCTTTTTGAATTCGATCAACATTCATTTTAATTCTTTCCGCTCTTGTTGTAAGTGTATATTGCCATATACCTATTACACCACCTATTATAACTGCAATACTAGTCATAATTTGCGTAATATAATAAACTTTTGATAAAATTTCAGTATTTGTCAATGCATCCATTATTCCTGATGCGTGATTTACTTTAAACAAAATAAAAATAGTTATTAAAAGAACAATAAGGATTACATAAATTGTTATATATCTCCATTTTTTTAATAATAAAGCTTTTACTTTTTTCATTCGGCCTCCAAGCGTTGTTTTTAATTATAATACAACAAAAAAAGATAATTTTCAACAAATTCGACATTTTTCTATGGAGGAGGTATAGAGGGAAGAAATGCTCTCTTTTATAATGACAAAAAATATTTCTTATGTTAAAATATAACAAAATATTATCACAAGTAGAGGTTATCAATGAAAACACAAATGAAAGAAAGTGGTTTTGGAATAGCTGCACTGGTACTCGGAATCATTGGCCTTTTAACGTCCTGCTTTCTAGTAGGAATCTTGCCGGCGGCACTGGGATTGATTTTTGCTATAGTGGCTCTGGCAAGTAAAAACAGAAAGCACGGGACGGCTGTTGGGGGACTCGTTTGTTCCATAATAGCAATAGTGATCTTTATATTTGTGATCGTTGTGGCTGCTTTAGGTTCGGGCTCCGACGACGATGGGGCGCAAAAAGTAGGAACTGTGGAACAAAACAACGATTCTAAACAAGAAGATGTACGTCAGGAGGAAGTAAGTCCAGAAGAGACCAAGCAAGAGGAGACAAGTCGGGAAGAAGCAAGCCAAGAGAGTGAAGATGGCTTTATTGTTGGTGATGTAGTTGAAACTTCTGATTTGAGAATTTCCTTTTTTAGTGCGGGAGAATATGTGGAGGACAACCAGTTTCTGCAACCCAGTGAGGGAAATGTATACTACAGAATGGAGTTTGAGATTGAAAACCTTTCTAATTCTGATAAATCTATCTCTTCCTTGGTTGGCTGGAATTGTTATGCCGATGACTATGCTGTAAGTCAATCATGGATGGTTGGTGATGATGGTTTAGATGCATCACTTTCCTCTGGCAAAAAGGTGAAAGGTGCAGTATACTTTGAAGTTCCAGAAGACGCGGAAAGCATTGTTCTTGAGTTTGAGCCAAATTTCTGGACAAGTGAGAAGATTGTATTTATTGCAAAGTAGAGCATTGCTTGACAACGCCTACAATGACAAGAGCTTACGAGCGAAGCTATACGCGGACATATATCGGCAGCTTAAGCGTGAGTTTGGCATCGATACATACAAGGCGATCAAGAGGAACCAGGCAGGGTTAGCACTGGAGATTGTGGAGCAGTATAGACCGCCGATGGTGCTAGCACAGGAGATTGAATGGGAAAATGCACAGATGCGGATGGCGTAATAGGGAATGTTGGAAAGAGGTGGCGAAGGCTGCCTCTTTTTTAAATTATAATTATATTTTGTAAATTATGAATATTTTATGTAAATTCTTGTCGATATGTTGTATTATTTCCCGTGATTATACGACAGAATCATGTTGTATTATGTCGAAATATAAAATATAATCTAATTGTTAAAAATGATGGCGGCACGTTTGAGGTTACATAAAAAGAATAATGATAATTATAATATCTTGTTCCTGAATTTCTCCAGGCTTTTTCTTAATTGTATCCCTCTGCTGCAACGCAGTTTTATCATTTGTGTAATTGGTATACATACGGTTGAGTGATAATGCCATCGAAATTAAAGTACATAAAAAAGAAAAATCTTCTTTTCCAAAATAAGCTCCTATCGCAGATACAATTAACACAATGATAACGTCCATAACTTATCTCCTTTCAGATATGAAATGGCCGCCATCACTTTTAATAGATCCTGAATACGCAAAACTCAGATTTTCATAACCGAGCCTCGCATATTCCGTTGAATTATAACATAATATTACAAAAAAGTACAATATTTTTTGGACGGTGTCACCACTGTCCTTTTTTCATGTTCAAAATGTGTATACAACTTTTCCTCTCACATGCGTTACAATAGCATCAGAGAGGAAAGAGCAAATGATTGATAAATACGGCTGGGTACATTGTCCCATCTGCCAAAACAAGACCAAAACTAAGGTGACTCCTCAGACAGTGGTAAAACACTTCCCCCTGTTCTGTCCAAAGTGCAAGCAGGAAAGTGAGGTCAACGTGGAAAACATGGAGATGACACTGTCAGGGAAGAAAAAGTAAATATATTTCGGAGCCAGAGCCTAGAGCCGGAGCCAATATGCCAGAAATGGCACGTTGTCCGGCTCTTTTTAATTGCTTACATCTTATTTGCCATAGATACCCTTTCACAGGGCACACGTCCTTAATAGAAACACCCTTGCGGTGGAGGTTGAAAAGCGGATGCAGTTTCCGGCGTGTGCATTACCCCGATAGGTGGTCTAATCCTATCTCAATCCATACCTGCGGCGGCAGATCAATAAACACGACCAGGAGGATAGATATGCAAAAGTTACTTGAAACATTGAAAGAGTTCGGTGTAGAGATTCCGGAGAATAAGCAGGCTGAAGTAAAGAAAGCACTGTCTGAGCATTACAAGAATGTTGCAGAGCATGACAAGGCGGTCAAGAAGCTGGAGGCGGATCGTGACGCTTGGAAAGAGAAAGCAAAGACCGCAGAAACCATACTGAAATCGTTTGAGGGCATTGACCCGGCAAAGATTCAGGGTGAGCTGGACACTTGGAAGAAGAAAGCCGAGGAGGCCGAAGAGAATGCCAAGAAGCAGATCTACGAGCGTGACTTTGCAGATGCGCTTAAGGTGGAGCTGGAGAGTGTGAAGTTCACCTCTGACGCAGCAAAGCGTGATGTTATGGCGCAGATCAAGGCGGCGGAGCTGAAACTGAAAGACGGCAAGATTCTCGGACTGTCAGATCTGCTTGATCAGATTAGGGAAAAGGATGCATCGGCGTTCGTTGATGAGGAACAGGAGCATCTGGAAGCTGGACAGGCACGGTTTACCCAGCCTAATAAGCCGGGAAGCACAAAACCCGGAACCAAAGTTTCGATGGCGGAACTCATGCGAATGAAGAATGAGAAGCTCAACTTGACTCAGGATGGTATTGCGGGGTATAACACGATTCAGGCATTGTTCTATAACTAAGATATTGTTATATAAAGTACGGAAAGATATTGAAAAATTTTGATAAAAAATAAGCCGTTAGTAACAGGTTAGTAACAAAAAATGCCTAGAAACCGCGGAAAAACGTATTTTACATTTAAGGAATTCTTAAACAAGCTTAATCTATACTTAAAAAACGTTGTGATATAATGGACAAAACTGTTTTATTTGGAGGCATACCAATGGTTCGTTTGTTATCTATAAGTATAGGTGTTGTTTCGACAATGGTTGTTCTGCTGCCTATAATGTTTGTTGTACATTATACAGTGTTTAGGCGACACGATTTAAAAAAGACGATATTTATCTTTATATATGCGGCTTACTTGTCTGCGGTTTTTACAGCAGTAGGTATACCAACCATAAACACATTGGCGGTTAGCGCAGAATTTAACTGGATTCCGGTCATAGATATTATAAATAGCCCGACAGAATATATAAAAAATACAGTGCTGAACATTATACTGTTTGTTCCTTTGGGCTTTTTATTGCCTGCCATTTGGAGCAAGTATCGTCCATTTAAGATCACTTTCTTTACAGGGCTAGGATTATCTTTCATTATCGAAATACTTCAAATATTCTCTTTTAGGCTTACAGATGTTGATGATTTGCTTACGAATACTGCAGGAACAATAATAGGATACTGTTTATCAAGAATGTTTTCTGAAAAACTTAGACTTAAATTACCGGACTCTAATGGAAAGTATGAGCCGATTGCCCTTTGTGTTGTTGTATTTCTGATCATGTTTGTCATTCAGCCACTTATCTCCAGCGAAATATGGGAGTATGTGTTATCCAGTTCTTTATGGGAAAGGATACGATAGCTAATTAAGCAAGAGGCTGATATATTGTCCGGAGTGTTGATGAAAAGTTGATATTTATACAGTATAATAGTATCAAAAACGATGAGGTAATGCCTATGTACAAAATACTGGTGGCAGATGATGAAAGGGATGTGGTGAGTCTGCTGAAGGACTATTTTGAAGTCAATGATTATCTGGTCATCACCGCATATACCGGGGCGGAGGCGATTGAGAAGGCATTGCAGGATCCGGATATTATTCTGCTGGATGTCAATATGCCGGACGGTGACGGCCTCTCCGTCTGTCGTAAGATCCGCGATCATGTATCCTGCCCGATTCTGTTTTTGACTGCCCGGATTGAGGACAGCGACAAGATTTCCGGTTTTGCCTCGGGTGGCGATGATTATATCATTAAGCCGTTTTCCATTGAAGAGTTGGGCGCCAGAGTGTCCGCACATATTCGGCGCGACCACAGGGTCAAAGCACAGGCAAATGTCCGATTTTTTGGCGATCTGACAATTGACTATACTGCAAAGACGGTTTCTGCGGCGGGAACGATCTTAGAGCTTGCCAAAAAGGAATATCAGATCATAGAGCTTCTGTCCCTGAACTGCGGACAAGTCTTTGACAAGGAACGCATCTATGAGAAAATCTGGGGTTATGACGCTGAGGGTAAAGCTTCCGTTGTTGCGGAACACATACGCCGTATCCGGGCAAAGTTAGCAAAACATGATCAGGAATATCACATTGAAACAGTCTGGGGAATGGGGTATAAATGGGTAAAATAGAGAAGAAAAGACATTCGTTAAAGTGGAGCATAGCACCTTATCTGCCGTTCTGTCTGATCGCTGCATATTTGGGAACAATGACCATAGCAGTTGGTACAAATTATTTGCAGGACTGGTATATGGGCAGACACCTCAATTCTTTCAATATGGGATATTTTATCGTATATTGGATCATCAGTTATGCACAGATGATTTTGATCCCTGCCTGGGTTATTTTCTGTATTGTCGTGCCGGGGATCATCTTTTACAACTGGGAACTAAAAAAACCCATTGATATCCTGCTTGACGCTTCCCGAAAGATTGCGGATAATGAGCTTGATTTTAAAGTAGAATACAAAAAGCAGAACGAGCTTGGCATGCTGTGTACGGCCTTTGACGATATGCGGTCAGCACTCTATGAAAATAACTTGGAAATGTGGCGGTCACTGGAGGAGCGCAAGCGGCTTAACTCTGCATTTTCCCACGATTTGCGCACTCCTCTGACGGTACTCAGAGGTTATACGGATTTTCTGGAAAAGTATATTCCGGACGGCAAGGTCACACAGGAAAAGCTTCTGTCCGTCATTTCCATGATGAATGGGCAGATTTCACGGCTTGAGCATTATGCGCAGAAGATGAACGCTGTCCAGAAGCTGGAAGATATCGTCCCCAACATCCATAATATTCCGGAAGAAGAACTATTTTCCATTCTCTCCGAAACGGGAAAGATGATAGTCGGTGATAAATTCCGGCTGGACGGTGCTCCGGATCACAGAAATATATCGATCGATACGGAACTTGTAATACAGGTGTACGAAAACCTGATCTCAAATGCCGTCCGATACACCGAAAATACCGTTACAGTAAATTGTGGTATAGCCGAAAATATTCTGACCATTTCGGTTCTTGACGATGGAAAGGGCTTTACCGAAGAAGCGCTGAAAAATGCAGCTCAGCCGTTCTTTCGGGACGGGAAGGAACCGGACAAAACCCATTTTGGACTTGGACTTTACATCAGCCGTATTCTCTGCGAAAAGTGTGGAAGAACGCTTACAATGGAGAATCACGAAAACGGTGGCAAGGTTACAGCCAAATTTTTCTGCGGATAAATTTCCAAAAGTAGATAAAAAGTTGAAAGTCATGATGTATCATAACAGCATGGTCGAAAGACCATGCTATTTTTTTGAAAGGAATGATTTTATGGACAACAGCATTGAAATCCGAAACGTCAACAAATTCTATGGCAGAAAGCAGGCTTTGAAAAACGTGAGTCTCACCATACACCAGGGCATGTTTGGTCTGCTGGGACGAAACGGAGCCGGGAAAACCACGCTTATGAAAACCCTTGCCACACTTCACTTAAAGAAAAGCGGAAAGATAACCGTGTGTGGCATCCCTATTGAACATGCAAAAGAAATTCGGAGCATGACGGGATATCTTCCACAGGATTTTTCCATGTATCCGTCAATGACGGTACAGGAAAGTCTTGACTATCTGGGTGTACTTTCGGGAATGGAGAGACGTCTTCGTAAAAAGAGGATCGCACTTTTGTTAAAACGTGTGAATTTAACAGAACACAAACATAAAAAAGTCAAGGCATTGTCGGGCGGCATGAAGCGCCGTCTGGGCATTGCACAGGCATTGCTTCACAATCCTAAAGTTCTCATTGTAGATGAGCCCACTGCCGGTCTCGATCCGGAGGAACGTATCCGTTTTCGGAATCTTCTCTGTGAAGTTGCGGAGGAACGCATCGTGATTTTGTCCACGCACATTGTCGGTGATTACAGTAGAGGAGCTTAATTCCTTTGAAGATTTTGAACAGGGCGGTTATTATATGGATGAAAACGGCTATATGTTTTACCTTGAGCCAAATATTCCGGAGGTAAATATCCCGGGGAACCTCACATATGAGCGCTTCCGTGAACTGATGAGAGAAGTGGATAAGATCATCGGGGGAGGCTCAAAGTACAGCGACGACTCTATCGTAGAAAATTTTTCGCTTGTTCCCATGCCCTATGAGGATGCCCTTTTGGAATATGAACAATTTTTATACGAGGATAAGATTACAGGAGCATATGCCCGCCTTTACTGTGACTATATGGGGATCGTATTAGCAATCCTGCCTGTTTTTGTGGCAGCAGCCCTTGCAAATCTCGACAAAAGATCACGCATGGAACAGCTCGCTTATGCGAGAAAAATTTCTTCAGCAAGGCTGGTTTTTACACGCTTTCTATCGCTGATAGCCGTCATGGTGATTCCCGTGATCCTAACCGCAGTGATTGCCCAAACAAAGGTAAACAGTCTTTATTCCGATTGTGCTGTGGATCGTTTTGCAATTTTCAGATATGCAGTGCTTTGGCTTGTTCCCAATATCACGACAGCTTCCGTGGTTGGAATGCTGATCACGGAAAGCTCCTCCGGGTTGCTTGCAATTTTTGCACAGGGTGTATGGTGGTTTGCAAGTGTCTTCACCTCGACGGGTGGCCTGACGGGAGGAATCGGCAGATTTACACTGGTAATGCGTCATAACTCCCTTATAGGGCATGATATTTTTTATGCCCAGTGGGAAAATATTGTATTCAATCGTATCTTTTTCACTGTGGTTTCGCTGCTGGGAATTGCACTGACAACATTTGTTTATGAACAGAAAAGGAGGGGGATGCTTGGTGGACTCCCGTTTCAGATCAACCTTCAGAATTTTAAGCGTCAATCTAAGGCATAATTTTATACCGCACCTTGTCATTGCCCTTGTGATCGCCTTCCTTACTCAGGTTTTATTTGGAATTGCTTCACTGGATGGAAGAGAAGCCGCACAGCCACTTGAAAGACTGTTATCACTTGCGGGAACGGTATTGCTCACTCCGGTTTTTCTGCCTGAGCAAAATGAAAATATCCGCGACCTGATACGCTCCAAACGGACGGACTATCTTGCAGTATGTCTGATTCGGCTGACATATTCCATATTTTTTCTGGCAGTTATAATTGGTTCTTTCACAGTTATCATGCAATACAGAGAATGCGAAGTTACTATTCGTCATTTTGTAGGTGGACTTTCTTCTGCACTGTTTCTCGGTTCATTGGGATTCTTTTTTGCAGGGATCAGTCAAAATACTATAATCGGCTACATGGTTTCCCTGATATACTATATATCTAACTTTGCATTAAAAGATGAGTTAAAAAATTTTTTTTTATTCTCCATGTCGGCAGGGAGCTTTACCGAAAAGTATTGGCTGCTTGGCGGTTCGATGGTTTTGTTTGTTGTCACTTTTGTCTTACTTAAACATATCAGGAAATAATAAAAAGTCCTCGTACCTTCTGTCAGGTGTGAGGACTTCGCTTTTAATGTGGGGTGGGGAAATTTGATGCTATATCGTCTTATAAGTACGGAATTCCGAACAAAGAATTATTTGCCAAAGCATTTTTATTGTGCTAATATGTTATTAATGTGACAATATATTGCAAAAAACATATTAATATATGACCAGTCTTGTCGAATGTTGTAAAAATGTATTAATGATCGGGAGGTGAAGGGGTGCGTTATGCAGATGCCGGAAATGTAAAAGAACGCAAAGAAAAAACGGAGCAGAATCTAACCGGTATCCCATCGCAAATGAAGATGGACTTTGAGCAGCGCAGCGGGTTATCCTTTGACGACGTGCGAGTCCATTATGCTTCTGATCGTCCTGCTAAATTTGGAGCGTTAGCTTATACTCAGGGGAACCAGGTATATGTCGGGCCGGGGCAGGAGAAACATCTGCCGCATGAGCTGAGTCATGTGGTTCAACAGAAGATGAATCTGGTGAGGCCCAATGGTATGATAAACGGTGAACCCTTGAACGATGATGCCGCTTTGGAGAGAGCTGCAGATCGTGCGGAATTTCCGAGGAGTACATAAGGATCTCCGATGCCAAGGTGTCGGAGAAGAGGAGGAAATGCAAGATAAATGGGAGAGGAATATGATGAATGCATCCGTGATGTGATAGATGACGCATTCAGCAATTATCAGGCTCCGGATAAAGAAGGGAGAAGCATTCTAGATCTGCCTTCCTGGAGTCTGTGGAAAAATACGTCGGAGCTGTTGCTCCAACAGGGTGAGCGGAGTTCGATAGAGTATCTGATACGAGCATTTGGTTTGAATGAGTTTGAGCAATTTTGTCTGTTGCTTTTGTTGGAGAAGGAATTGGATGAACCGATGACAATAAGGCGGCTGAATGAGATCGGTTTCCATGACTTGACTCCGGCGGCAATGATATCTCTTTTTCAGGGGGAGCGGTGCCTTATTCGGGAATTGTATGGTTTCTTTCTGGAGGGAGGGCCTCTGAAGAACTGGGTTATGCAGGGTGGCAAGGATAATGGGCCGGGGCCCTGGGATGCGGTCCGATTGGATGAGCGGCTGCGCGGCCTGATCATAGGAGAGCAGTGGGAAGATTCTTCTTTGAAGGAGTATGGTTTTTTCATTTATCCGGGAGAATACGACAGTTCTGAGATGAAAGGCGGTTTTGGGGAGAGAGAATACAGACAATGGAGTGGTCTCTTCAACTCCCTGAATGTGCCCAGAGTATGTCTTATCAGAGGAGTGGAGGGAGTCGGCAAAAAGACTCAGATCCGGCGTTATGTTCAGGAGTATGGAATTCCCGCTTTTTGTGCAGATGCAGGAAGCTTGGAGAGTTTAAATCGGGAAGAACAGAAGAAAGTATTGTGGAGAATGATCCGCGAATGCAGGCTTTGGCAGGCAATCCTTTGTCTGGAATGGAAAGACGGTATCGAAGAGGAGACGGGAGGAAACAATTTGGTAGAGCAGGCTTTTCGTCTGTCTGAGGATTACCTTTTTGGATTGGTCTTGCTTCAGGCACAGGAACAAGAGCTTAAAGGAGTTCCCAAAGAGGCCGTGCAGGTAGCGATTCCCATGCCAACGCTTCGGGAAGCGGCTTGTCTCTGGAAGGAGACGGGCAAAGGTTTTCCCTGCGCTGAAGGCCTGCACACAGAAGAATTTGCAGGGATCATGGTAATGACCCCGGGACAGATTCGCAGGGCTTTTATTCAGGCCCTTGGTCTGATGAAGCGGGATGGTCTTAACCGGATTGAAGAATATCATATAAAAGAAGCCTGTCGGGGACTACCCCGGGGCAGAATGGTCGGAAAGGCGATGAGGGTTTCCGTAAAGTACAATTTCAGGGATCTGATCCTTCCGCCTGAGAGGATGCGGCAGTTGGAAGAAGCCTGTTCTCAGGTAAAGAACCGTTATCAGATTTATGAAAAGTGGGGGTTTTCCAAGAAAAATGTTTACGGAACAGGGATTTCCATTGTTTTTTCCGGGCCGCCCGGAACCGGTAAGACCATGGCAGCACAGGTTTTGGCCGGAGAGCTGGGACTGGAACTTTACAAGATCGATCTTGCCGCCGTTGTCAGCAAGTACATAGGTGAGACCGAAAAGAACCTGAACCAGATTTTTGAGGAAGGAAGGAAAATTCAAGCCATCCTGTTCTTTGACGAGGCGGACGTATTGTTTTCCAAGAGGACAGAGGTTCGGGATTCTCACGACAAATACAGCAATATGGAAGCGGCCTTCCTTTTGCAGAAAATGGAAGAATACACGGGAGTAGCAATTTTGGCTACCAACTATCTACAGAACATAGATGAGGCGTTCAAACGGCGCCTGACTTATATCATCGATTTCCCGTTTCCTGACCAGGAGAGCAGGAGATTGCTGTGGAACTCCATGACACCGGAAGAGCTGCCTTTGGGTGAGGATGTGGATTTTGACTTTTTGGCCCGGAGATTTGAGCTGAGTGGAAGCCAGATCAAAAACAGCTATTTAAATGCCGCGTTTCTGGCAGCCAGAATTGGAGATGACCATGTGGGCATGGAACATATTATGCGTTCTATTCAGAAAGAACTGCTTAAGAGTGGAAGGCAGTTGACACAAAAGGATCTGGGAGAGTACGGATACCTTTTGGTGGAAAGATCAGGTGTATCATGAGCTTTGTTCATGCAGAGACAGAGTATGAAAAACAGCACAAGCGATCCGATCATCGTTTGAGAAAGGTTCCACAGGAAAAAGAGGAGCGGGAGCAAAGTCACAAGAAGTATCCCATGGAAGGCTATGAGGCTTCGGAGGAGGAACTTCGGCAAAAGGCAGAGCCAACGCAGCAGGTTTTGCTCAAGGGAGGCGGCAGAAGGTTCAGTGCTGGATATAACAGGGAGCAAAAATTGACCATGGTTTTTTCCAAGGATGAAGGTAAGGGCAGAACGAGGGAAGAGGAAATCTTTCGCGCAGAGGGATCCGAAGCCGACCCTGTTTCTCCTTTATATATGCACAGAAGTTCGTCCGTATCTACAGAAAACGCTCAAATATTAAAGGATTCAAATGAGAAGCAGATGAGTTACCTGCTCAGACAGCTTAAGATTGCAGCGGAGGCTTCGGATCAAACATTGCTGTCCGATGAGTTCTCGTTCTTAAGTACTTCAAGAGAAAAGGAACAGATTCAAATGTTGGAAGAGACCAAAGCAAAGCCTGTGACGCGCGCCCAAAGGGAGACGGATCAACAGCTGGAAACAGCCTTGCGAAGAGATATAGCGCATAAGGAAGAAGAACAGAGAATACTGTTGGAAGCGCTGAATGTCCAGGTGAAGCCGGAAAAAGAGAAAAAGCAAAAGAGTCTGTGGGAACCCAAACGGACGATCCATACAACAGTTCCTCAGGCGGATGAGGCAGAAGGGGATCCCGCGGATGAAGGAGGATCTCCCGATAAAGGGAACACTGAAAACTCCTTGGCTTAGGCCGGGTTAAAATAAAAAGTAAAAAACAAAAAAGAAGAAAGGAGGAATCCAGCTTCAAGTATTGATCATAGGAGCTGGGCACAAAAGATGGCTGAGTATTTGTCACCTGGTGTGTATGTAGAAGAGTTCGAGTCCGGCGGAAAGCCGATGGAGGGTGTTGGAACCAGCACGGCAGGTTTTATCGGACTGGCGGAGATGGGACCGACGGAGGGCGTTCCTCAACTGGTCACCAATTTTGCTGATTTTAAGAGAAAATACGGAGGTTATTTGTCGGAAAATGAATTTGGTGAGTATCGTTTTCTGGCCTATGCTGTGGAGCATTTCTTTATCAACGGCGGAAGCCGTGCCTTTATCTCCCGTGTCGCTCCCAGCGACGCAAAAAGTGCCACCGGAGGCGTACCGGAAGGGGCCCCGGTAATTTCCGTGACAGCAAAGAATCCGGGCGCATGGGGCAATGACTTAAACATTGTCATCACCCCGGCCAGCAAGGCAAAGACCCAAATTTTGGAGATTTTGGAAACAGCAGGCGGAAAGAAGTATCATGTAAAAAATTCTGTCGGATTTAATGCCGGAGATATTGTTATGTTTTCTGACAAAGAGAAGACCAGCTACAACAAGGTAGTCAAAAGTCAGGACAATATCATTGAGTTTGCACAGGATTTTGAGGGGGATGTGGTTGACACGGAGCTGCTTCCCACCAAGGTGATCACTACCTGTGAATTTAATCTGGTGGCAAAATATGATGATCAGGTTGAAGTATATGAAAATCTGTCTTTCAATATTGAAGCTGCTAATTATGCGGACAAGAAAACTGCCAAGTCCAGCCTGATAGAGGTACAGAGCAGTCCTCAGGCAGACCAGATCGTTGCGCCTTTTACGGCCATTTGCGGTGGGGATGCGGAGAAGGCGGTTGCCTCTGTGGTTCTGCTCGGCGGATCCAACGGCAGCGTAGCTTCGCTGAGTGCGGCTGATTTTATCGGAGTGGACAACGGTGCGGGCAAGCGTACCGGCATCCAGTCTTTCCTGGACAATGACACAGTGTCCATTATGGCGGTTCCCGGAGTTACGGATCCCAATGTACAGCTGACGCTGGTTGCACACTGTGAGAATCTGGCAAGTCGTTTTGCAGTGCTGGATATACCAAAGGATGCCAAAAAGATTGATGATATCACGGCTCACAGAGATATCTTTGACACCACCTATGCGGCGCTGTATCATCCCTGGCTTCAGGTATTTGATCCTCTGGATAAGAAAAATATTCCGATTCCGCCCAGCGGGTCTGTCATCGGTATTTACGCCAGAAGCGATAATACCAGAGGCGTTCATAAGGCTCCGGCCAACGAGACCGTCCGCGCATGTGTGGGTCTCGACTGCCAGTTCAATAAGGGGGAACAGGATATTTTGAATCCCAAGGGAGTCAATCTGATCCGTTCTTTCCCGGGTATGGGTATCCGCGTGTGGGGTGCAAGAACCGTGTCCAGCAATCCCAGCTGGAAGTATGTCAATGTGCGCAGGCTGTTCATCTTCCTTGAGGAATCCATCAAAGCCAACACCAACTGGGCTGTGTTTGAACCCAATGATGAGGTGTTGTGGGTCCGTGTCAAGAGGACACTTGAGGTATTCCTGACAGGAATGTGGAGAAACGGATCTCTGGCGGGAAGTTCCCCGGATGAGGCATTCTTTGTAAATATCGGCCGTGACACCATGAGTCAGGACGATATTGACAACGGACGTCTGGTTTGTGTGATCGGCGTGGCTCCCGTGAAACCTGCCGAGTTTGTGATCTTTAGAGTTTCACAGAAGACGGGCGATGCGGAATAAGAGAGACATATTGAGCTAAACAGCTCAAAGTACAAGGAAAGGAGAATAGAACAATGGCTGATTATCCATTGGGAAGATTTAGATATAAAGTGGAGATTGAAGGCATTGAGGTGGCCGGTTTCTCAGAAGTGACAGGTGTGGATGCCTCGGTAGATGTGATCGAATACCGGGAGGGCGATATGGTTCAGACTCCCATGAAATTTCCGGGATTAATGAAATATGGAAATATTACCCTGAAAAAAGGACTGATATCGGGAGACAAGGCTATCTATGATTGGATGATGGCCGGACTCACCGGTTCCACCGAAATGACCAGGAAGACGGTTACCATCTCCATGCTGGGACCTGACGGAACCCCGAAGGCTTCCTGGCGTGCGATCAACGCCTGGCCTGTGAAATACACCGGCCCGGATTTCAATGCGACCGCGTCCGAGGTGGCGGTAGAGACTCTGGAGATCGCCCACGAGGGACTGACCAGAGAGAGTTAAGGATGTTTAAATAAAATGAGGTGAAAAAATGGCGTTTCAGACAGAATATGATTTTATTTTGCCCAGAGGATATCTTGATCAAAACGGGGTACTCCATAGGGAAGGCACTATGCGTCTGGCCAATGCGGCGGACGAAATTCTTCCGCTGAGAGATTCCAGAGTGCAACAGAATCCGGGCTACCTGACCATTATTCTGCTGGCCAGGGTGGTAACCAAGCTGGGATCTCTTTCCGGGGTGGACACTCATGTGATCGAGAATCTTTATACCATGGACTTGGCGTATCTTCAGGATCTGTACCAGAGGATCAACACGATGGAGACACCTGTTTATAAGGCAGTGTGCCCTCATTGCAGTGAAGAGATCGAGGTGCCTGTAAATTTTATGGAGGCCGGTCCATTTTAACCTATCCGGCCGAAAAAATTTATGAGGAAGCGGCATTTATTGCATACTATATGCACTGGAGTCATGATGACATCATGGCCATGAGTCATATGGACCGACTTAGATGGTGTAAGGAAATTTCTAAGATCAACAGCAAGCTGAATGATGAACCTAAGAATGTATTTGAGATTTGAGGTGAGACAGGATGAATCAGACACATAGCGACTATGTGCCGGTGTATCGGTTTGCGGTCAGGATTGGCGAAAATAATGGGAAAGTCTGTTTTTCCAGAATATCGGGTATTGAGAAAACCTTGGATTTTGAGGAAATCTATGAGGGCGGCTACAATGCTGCGCCACATCTGGTTGCGGTTCCCCATAAGAGTCATGCGGCCCTGGTCTTGGAAAAGGGTGCAGCGCCGGGAAACAGCTGGGTCAATAAGATAAAACCAGGAATGAAACTGGGAACGTGGCTGGAGGTGGCACTTTTAGACACAAAAGGCAAGGAGACCGGCCAGACTTTCACTATTCAAGACGGATTGGTTACCAAATGGGAGATTTCTCACCTTGATGCAATGGGAAGGGAAATCTTGATTGAAAAACTTGAGATCATGCATGAAGGGATCCAATACTCTAACGGGGTCGGGCAATAATGTGAGGACAGGTGACAATATGGGGATGCTGCAGATAGATATTTCCTTTGCGGAGCGGATCCTGAAAAAATATTCCTCTTTGGAAACATATGGATTAGACGATTTTTCTCTCATTTTTTATCGGGAAAATATTTCTGCAATTGGGGCATCCTCCAACTATTACACGGATCTTATACTGAAATTGCTGGTCATGTATCAAAATTGTGAGCGGTCCAATCAGAAAATGAACCTGAATTGGAACATGCTTTACAAAATGATCTCGAGGCAGGTATCGGGACTTTCCCGGGAAGTGGAGAGAATTCTTCGTCCAATGACAAAACAGTCACTTCAAAGGACAGAGACGGTGCAAAAAGCCATCGAGGAATTAGAGCGACAGATGGAACCATTCGCTGCAAAAAGCAGACAGCTGCGTCCATTGAACGGAATCGGATCAGCGAGATTGAAGCTGCGTCTCTACCGGGAACGGGAAGAACGTATCAACCGAAGATATGTGGACGAATGGTTCCGCTGCCTAACCGCAGATGAAAGTGAACAAGTATGGAATGAGCTGCTTTTGCTTTCGGAAGGTCGGGTATACACATCTGCGGAATTTGTGCAAATTCAAGCTAAAATTTATCAGGCAATGAAACAGATTGCCGAAGAACGAAATCTGCAGAAAGAGCTTCTGGTCAAAGAAATACAGTTGGCCGAAAGGGAACGCCTGAAAAGAGTAGAACAGTTGAATAAAGAAGAGCAGCTGAATAAAGAAGAACAGCTGAACAAAAAAGAACAGCTAACCAGCGAAAGGCGGCTAGTCTGGAAAGAACGTCTGGTCAGGGAAATGCAGATGGTCCGAAAAGAATGGCGGATCTGGAAAAAACGTCTGAGTAAAGAAGGACGCGCGGATAAAGAAGTACCTCCCGACAGAGAAGAACCAGCGATCATGGACAAGAGACCTCGCAATTTACAAAGTCTCTTGTCCGATGTGGAAGTGCGCACGGAACATTCCATCAACGGAGCAAACAACCGGCTGGTTCATCTGTTGGACAGAGAACCCCAGGCATTATCACTTATGATACGTCAGATGTTAATACAACGGGGAGGCAGCCTTGCGGAAAGGACAATAACCTCCCTGTTTCGGAAGTATGAAGATCGTATCTTTCGCCGGGTTCAAAATAGGGAGACAGAAGGGATCAGACTCGTGTCCTATATTTTAACAATTGCAGAGCGGCGTTTCACGGAGCCGGGGCGGGCCAGAGAAGCGGCAAAAGAGCTTGTGGACATCCTGACGCAGGACTTTTACATAGAAGAACATGAACTGATCTGGCGGGATGAAAAAGAGGAACAATCTATTCGGGAAAAAGAAAATCGGATCCAGGCTTTCATCCGACTGCTGGAAGCACCTAAGGTCATGGCTGTGATCCGAAGACGGATCATTGAAGCGGACAAAGAGAAGCTGGAGCGGTTGGAACAGTGGATCCGCAAATTTGGAATAAGAGATACTTTTGGCAGAGAGGATGCCGAGCGGTTGGAATATTATTTTACGGTCAGGAAAGAGGTGACTGACCGTGCGGCGGAGCATGGGTTTGTGAGCCTGATAGGAGAGGCGGCGGAGTCTGCCGCTTATTCCTATCTGTCTGCTATTAGGAATGAAAATTTTGTCAGTTCTATGGGCAGAGAAAGGTTATTGTATTTGCAAAATCTGGTCAGGGAGCAGGTACATCAACCATCTGCCCAGACTTTTCCAGAGACCAGAAGAAACTTTGAGAACATGGTGAGGCGGCTTCAAAGAAATTATGGTTTGGTATCGTATCCTATTTTCTGGGAAAACGGGCAGGTGCAAAGCGCACTGCCGGATCAGTTCTTGCTTTTAAGAGAGAAAGATATTTCTGCTGCCTGGCCGGCTCAGTGGGATGACACCCGGACAGAGCTTTTGCTAAAACAGACCGGACAGGAGAGGGAGATCGATGAAAACAGAAAGCTTTTGGAAACTCTCAGCAAGAAAGTAGAACACCATGAAAAACTGGTAAGTGAGCTGAAGCAGGAAAGCGGCAGGGCAAATATTCCGGTGCAGGTCAATATCAATCAACTGACACGTCAGGTGGTAAAGAAGATGGAAGATGATCTGAGACTGGAGAAAATGCGTCGAGGCCTATTGTAGCCATGATTCCGGAGAGGAGACGACATGGGAATTAAGAAAGCGACTTTATCCATAGAGGGTGGAGAAACACTGCAGGTTATGTTTAATCCGGCCTCCTACAATCTTTCTTTTTCCGCTACCTACAGTGAAAAAAGGATAGTCGGTTTGGATGGCCCTATCCAACAATATGTAGCCGGAAACAGTGAGACTCTGGAAATGACCCTGTATTTTGACACATATCAGCCTCCAACTTTGCAGAACGCTTCAGAAAGCGGAACCGATGTGACCAAGATTACCAAAAAGTTGGCGGCGTTGGTTCAGATCGATGGCTCTCTGCACAGACCGCCCAAGGTTACCTTTAAATGGGGCGGTATCCAATTCTCCGGGGTGGTCACAAACGTCAATCAGAGCTACACGATGTTTCTGGCGGACGGAATGCCGGTGCGGGCTAAAGTAGATCTTACCTTCAAGTCCCTGTTGGATGTGAAACAGAGTAAGCTGCAATCTCCCTTTGAGTCTCCGGATCGAACCAAGCTGCGGGTTATTCATGAGAAAGAACAGCTATGGAATTTTGCCTGGGAGGAATACGGGGATATAGAAGAATGGCGATCCATTGCCAGAGAAAATAAAATCTTAAACCCGTTGGATATTGTGGCGGGACAGAGGATTAAGCTGCCGGCATTGTAAGGAGAAGATATATGGGCAATCTGATGAATGAGAGAAATCAAATGAGCTCTCTCTATTCCAAATATCAGGGTTTTTTAACACCGGCTGCCAAAATACTGGTGGGTGACAGTGACCGTGATCTGGTGGAAAGTAGTGGCGCTCAAGTGGAGAATCTGTCGGTCTCACTGAGTTTGGATACCACGGCCAGTGCATCTTTTTCCCTCATCAATGTCTATGATTTCGAAAAGAGTTCTTTTATGAACTCCGTAATGGATCAACTTCAACTGGGAAACCGGATAAAGATAGAACTGGGATATGGTTCCAGCTTGGAGAAAGTTTTCACCGGTTTTATCTATTCCGTGAAGGCGGATTTTGGGGATATGGCCTCGCTCTCTGTCACGGCATTGGACGTTCGCCGGGTGATGGAGGATGCGATGCGGCGCAGCGTGGTATGGAAATACACTACCTACTCAGATATTTTTCGGAAAGTCATGGAGCCCTATAAGAAGCTTTATTCCAAGCTGATAGTGGACGATACACCCGCCAATGAGGTGGTTTCCATGATGCAGAATGAGAGTGATCTGACCTTTGTAAAGCGTCTGGCCAAAGAAGGGAACCGGGAATTTTTTGTATATGATGATATCGTATATTTTCGCAGAAAAGCAAAAAGGTCTCCCTCGGTCACATTGACATGGGGACAGGATCTGATCTCCTTCACAAAGGAATCCATTTATTCAAATCAGAAAGTGATAGTGATGGGGCTCTTGAAAGACAGCAAAGACACGGTAACGGCTTCTGCGGAGGTGAAGACGGACTCCTCTACGAAGCAGGTGGCAGCAGGAGGACTGGTATATGATGTTGTCTCCCCCACCTCTGATACCCAGCAAAAGGCGGCGGAGAAAGCGGCCAGGTTAGCAGAGGAAATGAGGAAAAAAAAGCAGTCCGGTCAAGGCTCCTGCACAGGTCTGCCCCAGTTGCTTCCGGGAAGACCCGTTGCTGTGGCGGGGTTGTCCAGTCAGATCAACGGCACCTATATGTTGAAAAATGTTACGCATAATTTTGGGGGTGACGGGTTTCAGACACAGTTTGAGATAGGAGGTTTTGACTGATGGCTTTGTTTAATGAACTTTTATCAGAGCCCAACTCCGGAGATGCCAATATCTCCGGGGTTGCGATAGGAGTGGTCAAGGAAAATTGGGACGACAAGCATCCGGGTATGGTAAAGGTGGAGATTTCACTGGGAACGTCCGGTAAAAGCCTGACGGACTGGACTCCGGTTGCGGTGCCCTATGCAGGGAAACAATATGGTACTTATTTTCTTCCGGAGGTCGGCACTCAAGTTTTGGTAGCCTTTCATATGGGGGATATCAACTGCCCTATTGTCATAGGCTGCATGTGGAATCAAAAAGATATAAATCCGCCGGCTGCGGCTAATGAGAAAAATACGATTAAAACTATCCGCACTAAAGGAGGAAACCAGATCGTCATCTCCGAGGAAAGCGGCAAGGAAACTATCACTATAGAGACAACCGGGAAGCAGAAATTATTTTTAGATGATGAGAACAAAAAGATCTCTCTGCAGGATGAAAAAGGCGATAATGCAATTATTTTGGATTCAAAAGAAGGAAAGCTGGAGTTTATCTGTAAGAAAAAGGCTGCTTTTAAAATAAACGGAAAAGAATTGCTCACCCTTGACGGTAACGGACAGAGCATTACACTCAAGACAGGTAAAATTCAAATTGAGGCTGACCAGAGCGTGAAACTGAAGGGGCAGAAACTGTCAGCGGAAGGCGGCGCCACAGAGATCAAGGGGCAGAGCGTTAAAATGGAGTCTCAGACTACTCTGAACATAAAAGGAACGGCTTCTTTAAAAGTAGAAAGCAGCGGTATAACCGAAGTTAAGGGAAGTATGGTGAAAGTGAATTGATATTGCCATTGTGACAGAGGAAAGGGTGAGTAACAGATGGATGAAAGTTGGCGCGGTGCGGGAAATTTTCTGGGAAGAGGGTGGAAATTTCCACCGGAGATAGACTTTGCTACCGGCAGGGCACGAACCGTCAGTGAGGAGGAAGATATCGCCGAAGCTGTCCGGATCATCCTTTTTACCAGAAAAGGAGAGCGGATGATGCGTCCGGACTTCGGTTGCGGCATTCAGGAGTTTATGTTTATGACTATGGATTATGGCACCGTCCGGGATATGGAACGGGAAATTGTGAATTCGCTCATCGCTTGGGAACCCAGGATCATTGATCCGGATGCGGAGGTAGGGTTGGAAAGACTGCAAGAAGGATTGGTGGAAATTCGGGTCAGTTATGTGGTTCGGAGTACGAATAATCCCTTTAATCTTGTTTTCCCCTACTATATTCAGGAGGGGCAGCAGATTTAGAAGAAAATACATGTAGAAGGATTGCAGTGATACATGAGTATGGACAGAAAAGAGCTGGTAGAGCGGATGAAGAAGCTGGCTGCGGCCTATACGCCGGAGTGGCGGTTTGATGAAGAGCATCCGGATGTGGCAACGGCTTTAGCCCTGATCTGGGCAGAGATGTTTGAGGGAACCATATCCCGCTATGACCGCTTGTCGATGAAAAACAAGATTGCTTTTTTTGACACTATAGGAACCAGACTGCACCCATCGGTGTCGGCTGACGGATATGTAACTTTCGGCATGTCCAGCAGTGAATTTGGCGGCACGGAAGTTCCCGAGGGGTTTATGGTTTTGGTTGGGAACAGTGAAAACGGGGAGGAGGTCTCCTTTGAGACCCAGGATAATGTCTATGTGACCCCGGTCACTCTGGAGGAAATACTTCTGACGGATGGCTATAGTGACAGGATCCAGCAGATTTATGAAAAACCGGAGCAGGAACAGAAAGGAAGTTCTCCTTTCTATTTGTTTCACTCCGATCGAAAGAATCTTCAGGAACACTTGCTCTATCTGGGACAGGATGAAGTGCTGAACTTGTCTGCTCCGGCAAGAGTGTTCCTCCATATACAGACCTGTGCGCCGTCAAAGGAAGACGACGAAGGGATTGAGTGGTTGACTGAAGAAGAGGTTGTATTTGAGTACTATACGGAGAACGGGTTTATGCCCTTTGGGAGAAAATATCTGGAGGGGAATAAACTGGTCCTGGAGCTTTTAGACGGTCAGCTCCCTTTTGCCAGGTCAGAGTGGCGGGACGGACAGGAGTATGTGATCCGGTGTCGTCTTCTTAAGCCTTATGTAAAAGAAGATCTTGTCGTAGAGTGGCTGGGTATTTCCTCTGAGGCGGCGCAGCTTCTTCCCGATACAGTGCAGACAGAAAATGGAGAAGAGGAGCTTCGGGATATTCGATTGTTTGGAGATCAGCCGGCGCCTTTCCGAGAAGTGTATATCGCCTCCGATCAGGCACTGTCCAAGGCCGGGGCAAAGATATGCCTTAGCTTTCATCTGAAATTTGAAAAAATATTGTCAGATAGTCCTGAACCCCAGGAGCGTGAATGGAAACTGGTGATGAAAAAGTCTGATTTTGCGCCGGATCCCGAGTATGATGTGACCATTAAACAGGTGACCTGGGAATATTACAACGGAACCGGATGGGCCAGATTATTTTCGGATGACAGATACAGTAATCTGTTTGACGGTGGAGACGGCACTTTGGGACAGCGTATCACAATAGAGTTTGCCTGCCCGAATGATATAAAGCCTTTTTTGTTAAACTCTGTGGAGTCCAGATATCTCAGGCTTCGGATACTGAAGATGGACAATCTCTTTAAACCGCGGGGAAATTATATTATTCCGATCATAGATGACATCCGGCTTTCTTTTACCTATGAAGACAGCGGAAAAACTCCGAATTTTCTGGAGACCTTTAACAATCGCATCAACACACGGTTTCCCATAAGGCAGATGGGATCAGGAAAAGTACATTGGCCTCTGTTTCGAGGACTTCGTGACCGGCGAAAAAGTCTCTACATGAGGTTTTCGGGACCCTTTGAAAGCGGTCCTATCAAGATGCTTTTTACCATGGAGGAGATCATTCGGGAGACGCTTCCCAGATTAGAATTTGAATACTGGGGAAGCAGTGGTTTTCAACCCCTTTCGGTGGTGGATGGGACGGAACGGTTCAGTAAAAGCGGTGTCCTGACATTCATGGGAAAGAGTGATTTTCAACGGATGCAATTGTGGGGCCGTGATGGGTATTGGATCCGCATTATAGATGCGGACGAAGGTTATCGGAAGAGACCGGTCAGTGCAAGAAGTCCTATGGTGAACGGGTTTTTTATGAATGCAGCCCGGGTGCGGGAAGTCCGCACCATGCCGGAGGAGCGTTTTCGAATCGAACCTAAGGAGAAAAACAAGATATGCCCCCTGCTGCATCCCAATATTCAGAGGGTTGAGGTGTGGATTGATGAAAGAACGAGCCTGCCCCAAGATCATCTTAAAGAACTGAAAAAGGAGAGGGCTGTGGAGGAAGAATGTAGTGCAGACGGAAGCCTTGAGCATTTATGGGTCAAATGGACGGAAGTGGAAAACTTCTACTTTTCAGGGTATGCAGACCGACATTATGTTGTGGAGCGGAATCAAGGAACTGTGACTTTCTCCGATGGAGTAGCCGGAGCTATTCCATCCTCCGGGGACACGGAGACAATACGGATCTGTTACACCTGCGGCGGCGGTAAGCGTGGGAATCAACCTGCAGGCAGTATAAATCAAATGTCCAAAACCTTAGGATTTATAAACCGGGTGACCAATCCTTGCATTACCAGCGGCGGCAGTGATCAGGAGACTCTTCAGGAGGCTGTGTCGAGACAGGCAGAGAGACTATGCCACGGAGGGAGAGCCGTGACAGCAAGCGATTTCGAGGCATTGGCTGTGGAGGCCTCTCGTTCCGTTCTGAAAGTCAGGTGTTTTCCCAATTGTTCAGAGAATGGGGATAGGAAATCTGGCGATGTGACTCTGGTAGTCCTGCAAAAGTATTTTAAGGACGGCAGATTATATTTTGAACAGGTAAAGCAGGAGGTATTGAATTATATTCGTCCCAGACTTCCGGGTGATATGGCAGCCTTGGGGAGATTTCATGTGGTGGAACCTACATTTTTTGAGTTTCGATGTTTTATTGATATTACTGTAAAAGACTTTAAAGACGTATTTGAGGTAAGACACAAGGTGCTTGAACGGCTGGAGGAGTTTTTGGATCCCATATGCGGTAACTTTAACAAGCGCGGATGGGAGATAGGGAAAATCCCCAATGAGATCCAGATCAACAATGCCATCAAGGGAATATCCGGTATACTTTTTGTCCGAAATGTCAGGATGGCCGCATATACCCAGAGCAGGCAGGGGTGGGTAGAGGTTGATCGGGCTTCGGCGCAGGAGAGTCCCTTTGGAGTGGCACTCAGTGGAGAACATCAGATCATTATTTCCGTAGGAAATCAGTGAGAGGAGGTGGAGTATGCTGCCAACTGTGAATCTGGATGATGAAAGATTTGAGAATATCATGGAAAAAGCCAGGAAAACGATTCCAAATCTATGTCCTTTTTGGACGGATCATAACTATCATGATCCGGGCATTACCATATTGGAACTTTTGGCATGGCTGAAAGAGACACAGCAGTTTCACATGGATCAGATTGGTTCAGATCATATCCGGAAGTATATGATGCTGTTGGGGGGGAGTCAGAGACATATTATACCTGCCAGCTCCCTCATTACGATCTCACAGCTAAAAAAGCAGGAAATGATTCCCAAAGGAAGCAGATTCTGGGCATCCAATATCCCCTTTGAAACTACGGACATCCGTTATTTAGCGAAAAGCCGCATTGAGAGGATCTGTACGGTGGATGCGGATTATACGGTGGGCGGCAATCGGCTCCACATTCCCATGTTTGGAAATGATCCGGCCCCGGAGGTATCATTTTATGTAGGATTATCCGCCCCATTGGAAAGGGATAAGGAGCACCGACTGTACTTTGTGCTGTATCACGGATACCCGGTAAAAAGACCTCTCGTCGGTAAAAGTAAAAGTTTTGTGCCTCTGGCATCCCTGACGGTGGAATATTATTATGAT
This sequence comes from Acetatifactor sp., assembly GCA_022511465.1. Taxonomy (GTDB): domain Bacteria; phylum Bacillota; class Clostridia; order Lachnospirales; family Lachnospiraceae; genus Acetatifactor. The sequence continues at coordinate 24,568 of JAFLRM010000027.1, forward strand.
GGCGCTTATCATCCGATGGAATGGTGGGAAGACAGGACACATCAGTTTTTGGAGGATGGTTTTTTCCTTCTGCATTTTAAGAAAGATATGGATCCGGATGATCAAGGGTGCTATTGGATCAGATTTACACTTAAGGAAGCGGAGTACGATGTTCCCCCGATCCTGGAGAGGATTTCACTGCATGAGCTGGAAGCCAGACAGATGCATACTCTATGCGAATATCACAGATTTTGGTGGAAGCCGAAAGAACCACCTTTGGTAGAGACAGATACCTTTTTAGGCAATTTTGGATCCTATGAGATTTATCTGGAGACTTCAGATGGGTTTCAAAGGTATGAGGGAGACATAGAGAAAAGGGAATCTCAAGGGCAGGTTCGTTTTACCCTCACAGGAGATCTCATGGAAGAAGCGGGCGAGGGAATGCTTCTTTGTTATGATGAGGCCTTGGGAGACAAACGGCTTTTGGGATACGGGGACGGTTTTCCGGATCAGGAGATTGAGGTGGATATATCTCAACTCTGTGCAGAGGGTTTGGAACTCTTGGTAGAAACAAAAGAGGGAAGCGGTGTTTTTGAACTCTGGAACAGGGTGGAAGATTTTAGTGGATGTAGTGCCTTGGATGCCTGTTATACCTATGATGAGGAAAACGGGATCCTCTCTTTCGGCAATTGTATCCGGGGGAGAGTACCCAGGGGACAGATTTTGATGGCATCCGGACACACCAGTTTGGGAGCCGGAGGAAATGTGAAGGCAGGAACTATTCAAATCTATGAAGCGGATGCCTCCCGTATATCCATTGTCAATATGGAGGACGCCAAAGGAGGAAAAGACAGGGAAACACTGACAGAATGTCGGGAGCGCGTCAACCGGGAGCTTGGTCGGATCGAAAGAGCAATTACCTATGAGGACTATGAGACACTGGTCAGGCGAACCCCGGGGCTTATGATCGAGAAAGTTCGTGCAATCCCGGCAAACCAGAAGGTCAAGCAGGATGGCAGCTTCGATGAAAATCAGATAACGCTCGTGGTGAAGCCCTTTTCTGAAAAGCCCAGACCGATGCCCGGGAAAGCGTATCTGAAAAATATTATAAATATGTTGGAGCCGCGAAGGCTCATTGGGACCCGTTTAAATATCCTTCCCCCGGAATACATAGGGATCCGATTGTTTGTCGAAATTGAGACGGATGCCAACTATAGACAGGTAAAACAAAAAATGGGCGAGGCGTTGAATCGATATTTTGAGAGACAGGAGAATAATTTTGGCCAGATGGTTTCTTATGGGGCTATCTATGGGATCGTTGACGGAATGGAGAATGTGACGACGATTAGGTCCTTAAGTCTGGACGCTCAGGGAAATATGATCCGAAGAAGTCTAAATGGGGACATTCTGCTTCCGGTGAACGGATTGGCTTATTTAGAGGAGTGGGACTGTATGATCTCTTCGGTCGGATAGGACGGTGAGCCCATGAAAATAAGAAAAAAATATTTTATGTTAAATAAACCAGCTGATTTTTGTAATGGCCGATGGGAGGGTATAGAAATAGATGAAAAGGGTTTGCATTTACGTGACAATGTGAACTATGGAATCTATTATTCGGACGTGTTTGACAGTCAGGAAAAGCAGACGGTATGGCACAGGATGGTGTTGATGGGAAGCTTCGAAGCAGGGAGCAACGTGCATATGACAATGTATGCTTCCGACGACCGTCAGATTCAAATAGGCGGTGACTGGATGGATGTGGGAGCCGCTTTGAAGGATGAAAAATTTGCGCTTCCGTATTTGGGAGAATGGATGGAGCCATATCGCCAAGCGGATCTTGTGTCACCGGAAGATGAGCTCCTCCACCAGATAAAAGGCCGCTATCTATGGTTTAAATTGGAGTTGGAAGGTCGTCACGCACAGCAACCGGAGATTTGGGGAATAAAATTGGCATTCCCCAAAGATACCTGGCTGAAATATTTGCCGGAGATCTATGAAGAGAATGTGGAAGGAGCTTCTTTTCTGGAGCGATACCTTGGGATCTTTCAGTCAATGTATGAGGAGATGACAGCCCGCATTGAGGACATTCCGGCGTTGTTAAATCCCATGACAACCGGTCAGGAGCATCTGGGGTGGTTGGCAGAGTGGCTGGTGTTGGAGAATCGGGCAATTTGGAATGAAAAACAGCTTCGTTACCTGATAGCTAATGTGATCCCTCTTTATCAAAGCCGGGGTACGGTATGTTTTATGAAAGAACTGATGCGCCTTTATACAGGCAGAGAAGCGTATGTGATCGAGCGCAGTCAGTTGGAAGCCTTTTTTGGAGATTCCCGGATGAAGCAGGAATTAGAACGCTTATACACCAATAACCCATATAAATTTACGGTGTTATTGGACACGAGAGATATAGAGTCAAGCAATCTGGACAATATTTTGAGGCGGATCGCGGACATGGCGACGCCGGCGGGAATGGAATGCCAAATTGCCATAATGAAGCCCTATATTTTTCTGGGACAGTATTCCTATCTGGGAATGAACAGTGTTCTGGGACAGTATAAGCCGGTGGAGTTAAACGGAATGAGCGCGATGCCGTTTGCTACCATTGCAGACAGGTAAAGGGAAAGGAAGGGAGCACCATTGAAAAATCTAAAATATTTTCCTTTTGAGCGAAACCGCTATTTTTATGGAAAACTGCTGACGGTAGATGATTTTCAGGCCGAGCAGAAATATATGAATGATAAGAGGCGTCTGATCAACCGTTTTCTACACGGCAGCGGCGTAGTCTGCGGGCTGAATGTGGTTCGGGTGGATGATCATTCCATTTCCTTAGAGCCGGGTGTGGCGTTGGATTTCTCAGGGCGTGAGATCGTGGTGGATATGCCGGTATTAAAAAGGCTTTCTCTAATTGAGGGATTTGATTCCTACACGGCAGAGGACGAGGAGAGCAACTATCTATATCTGTGCATTGAGTACACGGAGCAGGATAAAAATCCCGTGTTCAATGTGGCGGGTTCCACCGCTGATACTGAGTACAGCAAGGTAGGTGAGGAATATCGGCTCTACCTGACTGACAGAGAGCCGGAGAGCAATAACACCGGATCTTGTTACGAGGAGCAGAAAACCGTCTACTGGGGGAATGGCATTCGTATCAGTCATATTCTGCCCAAATATGTCAGAAGCGGGCAGGATTTTCCGTTTCGTGTGATCGTGGAGAACATGGGGCAGATGATGCCGGTCAAATTTTCCTATGATTTAGAGCTAAATAAATTGAGCAGTGGAATCGACGATCGTATTACTATTTCCTTTGATGAAGAGCAGCTTGAAAAAGCCCGGCGATATGAGCTGACACTCTTTTTGAATGCAGCAAAAATAAAAAATCGGCAGGGTCAGATGAAACTTATCCCGGGAAGTTTTCAGCTCAGCGAAGGGGGATATCAAAGAAACTATGAGGAACCGCAATATACCGGTACGGTCAGTATTGTAGAGGAAGAACTCGAACAGGTGATAAAAGATCAATTCCAGAGGGAATCCTTGGAGGAGATCATGAAGGATATCTATCATCAGAGTATCTATTTGGCTAAGATAAACATTATCCGTGCAGCCTCCACTTATGTGATCGATTCCATTGAACAAATGCCATTTCAGCAGTATGTGTATAACGGAATGATGTCTACAGTAATGGATCGTGTGTGGGAAGAGAGGTTGGGTCGTATTGAACGGCTTTTGCAGCAGAAAGATGTGGAGGTAAAAGCTGAGGGTCCCTGTACAGGACAGGAATCGGAGGAAGAATATATGCCGTTTGTGGCGACCGGCTCCGTGACTCTGAATCTTAAACTGGGGGGCGCGGCCAGGCAAACGTTTTTTTCCGACGAGATCGTACATGGTCTGGGTCCGGGAAATGTCCGGATCGTACTGGGAGAAGAGTATGGAAGTGCGGATGGAAGCCATATCCTATATGGCGCGGGCAACATTTTTGACGATCCGTCCAATCCGACGAGAATTGAAATGGCGGCCAGAGTCGATGTAGCCAAAGGAACATTTGTCATCGGAATGAAACTCCTGGAAAGTACCGTTGCCAGAGAGGTCAGGATCCATTGGATGGCCATTATGGACGAAAAGGAAGCTTACCAGGGGGAGGAGGAACAAAGTCTTTTTATTAAGCCGGACACGATTTATTTGAAATTGAGGGAGAACTGCAATTTTGAGGCAGAGTTTATCGGTGCTTTCGACTGTCAGGTGCGCTGGAAAATAAAAGAAACCGGCGGTGGAACCATTGATGAAAACGGCAGATATGTGGCACCCAATGTGCCGGGAATCTATGAAGTGATCGCGGAGAGTGTTGAGAACAGTGAACTTACGGCATCCGCATTTGTGATAGTAAGGGAGTCATATACCTAGAGTAGCGACAGTCGGATGGCTTCAACTTACAGGCAGGAGAAACCATGGTAATAAGGGCTATTTCACAACGATATCAGGTGATCAGGAGACTTTTCGGCAGCAATCAGGTGAAGGGCTATGTATGTCGGGAGGAGAAAAGCCCCTCAAAAGAGCGCTATCTTCTTGTAAAAGTGATCAAGCCGGGGCTTTCCAAAAAGATGCTTCCCTATTTCATGGAGTTAAATGACAGACAGAATAAAGGGGATCTTCTCAACTACTTTATCAGTAAAAGGAGTCTGTGGATCGTATTCCGGTATTATGAGCACTCTTTGCTCCACGATAAAATGAGGAGCAATATTCGACTGAAAGAACGTTTGGAGGCAAGTCGTACTATGATGGAGCAGATCTTAATTCAAGATCTGCCCTATTACCTGCAATATGAGGCATTAAATCCAAAAAACACAGTGATATCCGATGTCCCGGAAGTTCACTTTAATTTCTTGTTGATGGATACACAAATGTTGGAAAGATGTGATATGACAGATGTTCAAAAAAGGCTGGCAGACAGCATGGAAATTTTGTTTGAGCCGGAATTGAAAATAGATGCAATACCCCGGTTGAAGCATTTTGTGAAAGGGCTGCAAGAGAAAGACTATTCCGAATACTCGCAGATCTACAGAGATTATCGGAGACTTTATGAATATGTAGCCCCTATGGCAGATGAAGAACTGCCGGAGAGAGAGAGTCTGCTTTTAAGACCGTGGGAGCATTTGAAAAAGAATGTAAATGTCTTGAAAAAGGTTCTTTATATGGCGGTGATCGTGGCACTCGTAGGAATGATCGTCTATGCCTTTGTGAAACCGGAGACCATGTCAGATAATAAGGTACAATTTAACCAGATTGGTACCCTGAAGATCCAACAGGAGGATGGAAAAGGGGATGAGCCTTGGTAACTTTAGTTTAAAACGGAATATACAAAACGGCGCATTACGGCTTTTGCAAAGTATCATTTATCCTTTTGAGCAAATGAAGCGGAAATTGGAAAGGACATTGTCACCCAAGATATTTGTTGATACAGTGGTCAGTGATGTCAACAACGCGATGAATGATGTTATGCGGCCCAATCCTGCATCCCTGAAGGACTACTATTCTATAGGGCAGTTTTATGTTGCCAAAAAGCTTATCCTGCCGATGCCGATAGCTGCACTGGCACTCATTTTTTTGCTTGTGTTCTTTGGCTATCCTTGGATTCGTTCCCATTTTTTGACCAGAGAGATCGTGGTCAACTCGGCAGAGATGTTTGCGTACAGCGGCAAGGTTCGCCTGACGGGCTGGAATGGTGGACCGGTAATTTTTACAGGGAGGTTGGAGGACGGCAGAGTCAACGGACAGGGAGTTCTTTATGATTACAGCGGAAACATTCTCTATCGTGGAGGCTTTCAGATGGAAATGTACTCCGAATATGGGGAACTTTATTATCCCGGCGGACAACTGCGATATAAGGGTAATTTTAGTATGAATCAATATGAGGGAGAAGGTACGCTCTATTATGAAAACGGAAACCTGTATTATGAGGGTGGTTTTCAGTCGGGACTTTTCGAGGGAAAGGGAAAGTTGTACAAAGACACATACTTGCTTTATGAGGGAGATTTTGTTCAGGGAGTTCGTTCCGGAGAGGGGAAAGCTTACAACGAAATGGGGAGTCTGATCTTTGATGGCACGTGGAAAGATGATCATCCTATGGAAGGCACCGGTACCCTGTTTGCCCTTGACAATACCAGCATTTTGTATCAGGGAGATTTTTCTGATGGCATGTTTGACGGAACCGGTAAGCAGTATGATGCGGTAAGCGGCAAGCTGATCTATGAGGGAAGCTTTTCAAACGGTTTATTTGAAGGAACAGGAAAACAATATGACGCAGTTACCGGTTTCTTGGGATACGAAGGCGGGTTTTTGGCAGGTTTTTTTGACGGCAGGGGAAAAATGTATGATGAGGATGGAAGTACCTTGCTCTATGACGGAGAGTGGAAAGGCGGAAAACGGCAGGGAGAAGGAAAAGCCTATGAAAACGGGGAACTTTTATATGAGGGAACATTTGAGAACAATCTTTTCTCCGGACAAGGCGTACTCTACAGTCCATGTACGCAGATGCCTGTTTATGAGGGTGGTTTCCGCTTAGGCTTTTTTGACGGAGACGGCAAAAGGTACAATGATCAGGGGCAACTGATCTTTGAGGGACAATTTCAGATGGGCAAGGCAAACGGAGAGGGGATTACCTATGACGGGGTTACCGGTATTGTCACAGAGGAAGGCGTTTATCGCGACGACATTCTGATGACATCAAGAAGAGATTTGGACAGAGCGAGGGAACAACTGAACAATCCGGAGGAAGAAAAATCGGAGGAAGGCTCGGAAGAAGATTGGGAAAGTTCGGAAGATTAGCAAGAGAGTGCGCCCACGGAATCAGGAGGAAGTTAGAATGAAACATACAGGGATCGCGGAAATAGGGGGAGCTCTGGTGGAAAGACTGCGGACCCACATGGTGCCGGAAGTGATCAGGAGCACGGATCACATCGGACTGTGCAGTCCGGCGGACAAGGGAGACATGGAACTTGGACTTTATCTCTATGATATCCGTGAAAGTGACGAGATCCGCGGAACGTCCATGATCATGGTAGACGCTTCAAGGCAAAAATACCCTTCCAGTTTTTTTAACCTATACTACATGGTCACAGCCTATTCCGGCAGTGATTTCAAGTATCGGGCCGAGGAGGAGCAGAAAATTTTGGGCCGCGTGATACAGATATTTTCGGATTATGCTACATTTGATGACATGCGCCAGGGCGTTGGATCGCCGGAGGGAGAAACTGCACCGACTATTGTGATGCAGAATTTGTCTCTGGAGGACAAGATGAGAGTATGGACCGTTCCGGATGTGGCCTATAAGACCTCACTCTTTTACCGTGTGGGCCCCATAGAAATAGATTCCCGGAGAGTGAAAGATACCCAGAGAGTGGTGGATGTGGATCTTACGGTGAAACATGATGACAGGAGGGAATAGAGAATGTATGACAAAATACATATTCAGGTCTCTATTGCTGTTCTTGTTATTGATGATTTCACAGATAAGATTGTCACTTCCTCCGCGCTCAGAGTAGCCGTTTCAAGCGGTAAGAAGCCTGTTAAAAAAGAGGGAGGCTTCTATGTTTTTACAAATCTTACCGATCCTGTAGTACAGGTAACAGTAAACGGTCCCGGTTACTGCCTGCAGGTGCAGTCTGTGGATCTGGGAAGATTGGATCTGGCCAATCCTATTGTGCGGATCCGGGTGAAGCCGGACAGAACCTATATGCTGTCGGAAAAAGACATACGGGTTTGGGCGTTCTTGCCCTCAGGCGCCACGCTTTTTCTTTTGGATGAAGAGGGCGGCAACTATAAGAGACTTTGGGCCGATTACGAGAGCGGCAGTGGCGAGATCAGTCTGTATCGGAGCGACACCGAAGAGTTAGCGGAAAAGATATGTTGTATTGTGGATAAGGATCGGCAATATGAAATGCTGCGTTTAGGAGTGCCAAAAGAGCGAGAGGCAGGTATTTATTCCCTGAGGCAGGAGCCGAGGTTTTCCTATAAAAAGGTTGACACCAAAATTTATCCGGTCAGTTCCATAGGAGGAGAATCGGAGGAGGAGTATTTTCTGCCATTGCAGGGGGACGGCAGGGAGGAAATCGACTGTACCTGTATTTTGCAGCAGGAAGAAGGTATTACACTGACACATGTGACCCTGAGGCGGGGGCGGGAAAATCGGTTAGATTTCCGGGGAAACAGCAAAAAAGAGAGAGAGGAACAGTAGAGGTAAAACAGCATGGGAATAGGAGTATGTATGGGCGCTATGTGCGCCTGCAGCTTTGGAGTGGCACCGTCTGCTTTGATCGTCACGCCGGAAAAGAGAGTGATAATTGGCGCCTTACCTATGGCAACCATCATGGATAATGTACCATTCAAAAATATTATGCCTTTTGGAATGTGCACTTCTCTGGCAAATCCTCAGGTAGCAGCCGCCACAGCGGCTGCTTTGGGAGTATTGACACCAATGCCTTGTCTGCCGGTGTTTCCCGCGCCTTGGATGCCCGGTGTTCCAAATGTAATGGTGGGAAATGTACCGGCTCTTAATAATACTTGTAAACTGATCTGTGCCTGGGGCGGAGTCGTTCAGATCACTAACCCCGGAACTACCAATGTTCAGGTGTAGTGTACAAAGAGGAAAAGAGGAATATCAATGAAACTGAAATTTGGTCTGAGAGCCAGATTTATCGCTATTTTTCTGATTGCCGGCATGCTTCTGTCGGTTGTGGCGGGTTATATCACGGGCCGGAGCGTGAGAGATACTATTTGGGAGCAATATCGAAATTATGCCATAGACATTGCGAATCTGGCGGTCACTTTTATTGATGGAGATTCCTTTGTGCGATATGCCGAAACGCTTGAGAAGGATGAAGAATATGAGTTCACCCAGGAAAATCTGAATCGCATCAATAGATCCAGCACGGTGGCTTATCTCTATGCAGTTCAGTTGCTTCCTGATGATCGTGCTCTCTATATCTTTGACTCATGGGGGGATGATGTCCCGGGAAGAGTGTTCTCCCCTCTGGGAACAATGTCCGCTTATGACTCTAATTACACGGAAATTGCCAAGCCTCTTGCGACTAAAAAGACGACAGAGGCATTTGAAAAAACCCCAATTAATGAAGAAGGCTACGTCGCCACTATCTACGCCCCAATTATTAATAGTGCCGGGGACGTGGTGGGCGTACTTGGTGTGGATATGGCCATATACGATATTGAGGAAACCGTGGATGCGGCGCAGAAAAAACTGTTCACGGTGATGATTTCCCTGATCTTGTTTCTCCTTGTGATCCTTTTGGTTGTTGTACAGAACAGCCTGATCCGCCCTGTCAGGGTTCTGAGATCCTGTGTGGAAGAAATGGCGGGCGGCAGATTGGGCGTACAGGCACCGGTTAAGGGAAATACGGAGCTTGCAGATATTTCAAGAGTATTCAATCAGATGTCAAGCAATATTAGCGCCCATTTAAGCGAAATGGAAGCGCTGAACAGCGGTTATCATAAATTTGTTCCGGAAGAAATTTTTAGAACCCTTCAAAAGGATGTAACGCAAATTCGCCTTGGCGATTTCAGAAACGTGACGCTGACTGTTCTCTCCATGGGGATCTGTGATTTTGATAAAATTGCGAATACTATGGCTTCCCGGGAATTATTCACCTTTATCAACCGGATCTATCAGGAAGCAGTGCCCCCTGTGGAAGAGCGTGGAGGCGTTATAGTTGAATTCTACAAAGACGGTTTTTGGGCATTCCATCAGACTTCCTGTCAGGAAGCATTGGATAGTGCCATCGTGATCTGTCAGCAATTTCACGATGTGCGGGAGCAAATGAAGTATCAGGGAGTAAACGGCCCTAACCTGAGCATTGGCATTGGACACGGTAAAGTGATCTTGGGAATTGTGGGGGACAAGGAAAGGTTGGAGGTATCCATGCTGTCGGAACAAATTACGGCGGCCGAGCATTTGAGAGGTGTGGCACGGAAATACCGTGCCCAAATTCTGATCACCGGTACGGCGGCAGCACAGATACCGGACTTTGAAAACCAGTATTCCGTCCGTTTTATTGGGTTAATGCAATTTAAGATCTCCGGAAGTACGGATCAGATCTATGATGTCTATGATGGGGATTCCATGGAAGATCGGCACCTCAAGACGATAACAAAGGATATATTTGAGGAAGGGGTAAATAAATTTCTTGATAGACAGTATTATGAGGCCAGACGTTGCTTTATTGAGGTTCTGAAAACATACCGATCTGATGCCGCCGCCAAGGAGTATCTGTTCTTGTGTGACAGCTTGTATAGGAATCCGGAGGCAGATAAAGAGGAGAACATCTTTATAGAAGAATGTTAAAAGGTAATCTTCATTGTCACTTTCGTCCTACTTAAATTTGTCAGGAAATAATAAAAAGGGATCGGGCACTTTATGAGATAAAAATATTTATTTTGTCAAAATATCCGTAAGCGGTCCCTTAAGCCTTTTTCCAAAGAATTTCACAACAAAGCCTGTAAATACTGCCGACAAAACAGTACCTTCTCTAGCGCCCACAATCTTAAGATCAAAAAAGAGCAGAGATAATATCACTGCCGAGAGCACGCAGCATATATCAAATACAATCTTCACATTCCCAAACTCTTTACGTGTAGAATCCGAAACCGCTTTTACAAAAGCCTCGCCGGAATTCATGATGACATTTGCAATAACAGAAAGAGAGACTCCAAATCCGAGGATGACAATTCCTATGAAGACCATAAGCAGGCGGACGGGATAACGATTCGTAGGAATTGGCGATACACACCACAAGCTGATATCGGTAAAATACCCAAATAGAAAGGAGAGTGGGATTTGCAGCAGTTGTATCGGTTGAAACTTTTTGCGGAGTATGAGTATCTGGCCGCCGATGAGTATGCAATTCCATATGATCAGCCACGTTCCAAGCGTGAAGAAAGTAAATTTATAGCTCAATATATTTGACACGGACGAAATTGGTGATACACCCAATTCGGCATGCTTGGTAAATGCGACCCCAAGTGCGGACAAAAATAAACTGATAATTAGTAAAATATATCTCTTTACAAGTTCTTTTTTTGCCATTATTTTTCCTCATTCCTTTGTAATTATATTAATTCTGATAGTTAGATTCCTAATGATTATGATGATTTGTATTCGTGTTGTCAAGAGCGAATTGGATCGAATCGTCAGCTGCGGATCAGATTTTGTTCCCGCAAAACGGGTGGTTTGTGCCGTCAGACCAAAAAAGAAGAGAAATATGCCGATATAATTAACAGGAAATTACAAAAAATAAATTAAAAACAGTCTCAACAGACACAATTTCAGGAAGAGGAACGTGATCAAAATTGATAGAGATAGCAATATGTGACGATGAAAAAATAATTCGCGATCAGATTACCGGATTGATAGAAAAGCAAAAAGCAGATTGCCACATAGAAAACTTTGCCACGGGAGAAGAACTGCTCGCGGCAGAGGATCGGTTTGATGTGATTTTTTTAGACATACAGATGGAAGGAATGAACGGCATAGAAACCGCCAGAGCAATCAGAGAGCGGAATCGGCAGACGGTTGTAATCTTTATAACAGCCGTGAAAGAGTATGTGTTTGAGGCTTTTGATGTGGCAGCGTTCCACTATCTGTTAAAACCGGTTGCGGAGGAGAAGTTTGCGGAGGTGTTTGAAAGTGCGGTGGATGAGGTGCAAAAGCGAAACGCACAGGAGACACCGCCGATCTTTATCAAGACGAAGACCCGCAATCTGACATTAAGACAGAAGGAAATTCTTTATATAGAGAGCAGAGCCAAGAAAGTCGGGATACACACTACAGCGGATGTGATAGAGATATATGCATCCATGAACAAATTAGAAAGACAGCTTGGAAGCAGTTTCTACCGCAGCCACAGAGGGTATCTGGTAAATATGGAGCATATCGCAGAGTACAGCAATGATATGATCGATATGAGCAACGGGGAGAGAGTATATCTCGCAAAGGAAAAGTATAAGGAGTTTGTGAAGGTATATATGCGGTATCTGCGAAATGGAGGTACGGCGGGTGTATAACTTGATGACATTAATCTGGGAAATAGTTCTTGATGTGGCTCAAGGATACTGCCTGCAGTTTTTTTATGGGAATTTTTTTGAACGCAGGAAGTACATGGGGCGCTTCCATGGTCTGTGTGTAGTGATCTCCTATACAGTGCTAAAGCTGGTTGTCAGTTCCATATTACCGGCAGAGCATGATATGTTCATAGATCTTGCAGGGCTGCTTTGGAACCTTGGGCTGTTGACTGTTCTGGCGTTTGTGTTTTATCTTGCAGAGAACGCATTGACAATCTTTCTGGTGATCATCTTTCGTGCGGTCAGTGAGATCTGCTTTTGCATTGCATACACGTTTCTTCAGGTGGAGCTTAAGGTGTATGACCTGTTGTTTTGGGGCAGTGGAAACGGCTATATCGATTCGGACTGGACTTCCATTAGAAGCATAGAGAACATTGGCGTTGTGCTTGTGTTCTTCTATACGGTTTTCTTCGCGTGCATACTTTATCTTTCCCTTCGAAAGATTGTCCAGAGCTTTCAGGAGAAGGATCACGTGGTTCACAGGACAGAGCTTTTGTTTCTCCTGATGCCGGGTCTGGCGGGTCTTTTGATCTGTACGCTTCTTCGGATGATCATGATCACGGTGGAAGACGGAATGCAGGAGATCCTGTACGACCGATACCCGCTGATGCTTTTGCTTGTGCCAGCGATAGCGGTGCTGTGCCTTTTGGCCATTATATATGGAGTCAGTCTGTCTCAGGATATGATCCGCTTAAATCGGGAGAGAAACAGCAGGGCGATCTTGGAAAAACAGATTGATGATATGCAGGAACACATCGCAGAAATGGAGCGCGTTTATTCCGGCATACGGAGCATGAAGCATGACATGAAAAACACACTCTCCGTTATTATGCAGCTTGCCGTCGGAGAGGACAAGGCGCAAAAACCTGAACTGCAAAATTATCTTTCGGAACTGAACCGGAGTTTTGACCGTTTGGAGTTTCGCTTTCAAACAGGGAACACGGTGGTGGATACGCTGCTCAACATGAAGTATCACGAGATCGCTCGAACTGTGCCGGATCTGCAAATGCAGGCGGATAAGCTGTTGTTCCCCGGGAATCTGCTTATTCAGGGATATGACATATGTGTCATACTTGGGAACGCCTTGGACAATGCGATGGAGGCCTGCGAGAAACAAAAAGCGCAGGACCCCAAGGCGCAGACATTTATCCGTCTGTCCGCCTTTTTAAAGGGGAGAATGTTTTTTATAGAGGTGGAAAACAGCTTTGACGGAAAGATTATACGCAGGAAGGATGAGGAATTTCCCCAGACCGATAAAGCGGACAAGAAGATGCATGGGCTTGGGCTCACCAATATCAAAAACACTGCGGAAAAATATCACGGTGCGGTGGACTGGTCTGTGAACAACAAGGTTTTTACCTTGTCGGTTATGATGAAAAATGAGAGTGGCGGAGAGACAGCATGATATAGTCGTTTTGTGCTTTTGATAGTCGATTTGTGAAGAGGGAATATAAGTGACCGTTTCAGATGTCGATACCTAATGTGAAAGGACTTTACTCTGTCTTTTATGACGGAAAAAGAAAGGAGTGGGGAGGATGGACTTTGATGTGACGAGTAAAGTGAACGGGGAGCGCGTGGAGGAACCACAGCAGAAAGGCAAAGATGCGGAAGGGACAAGAGGCGACCTTTTTAAAGAGTACTATATGCGCAAGAGAAACAGCGGAAGTATGTGGGGGGCAAAGAAACAGCGCAGACAGATTGAGACGGAGCAAAGGATCAGGGCAAAACGGTATGAAGAATATGTAAAGATGTTACGGGCAAGCTCTTTAAAGCGCAAGCTTCAGGAACAGGAAACGGACAAACGATATGAACAGGACAGCGTGGCAAGGAACGTGGCGCTAAATGCCTACGGTGTAGAATTCATTAAGAAGTACAGTGGTTTCTTTTAGGTCGATGTGGAGGAGAGAGTGGTAATGGTAAATTTAAAAGATGTGATAGGAACTATTGTATTTTCTCCCAATGGAAATTATATTGTGGGTGCGTCTGACAAACAAAATGCAGAGTTTCGGCAGAAATGTCAAAACACCCGCTCTATGATTGATATGGACTTGTTGAAGGAAAAAATACGCAATAGAGATAGCGTAGAAATCAAGGGGCTAACATCTAGAGTGTTAGCCTCTGAAAATTATAATGATATACAGAAAGTTACGGAAATGCCTAAGTCCATATTTGGAGATACTTTTGGTTATCAAATGCAAAAGGATATTGCCGATTGCATGAGACAGTATTATGCAGGGGAGATCAGTGATGATGACGTGAAGAATTTCTTCAATGAGTGCTGTTCTTCCATGCGCGTTTATCATTCACAGATGCGCCACACAACGGGAATGAATGAAGAAGATAATACGCAGATTGTCAGTGAGATCTATGAGATGTTTGCAAAAGAAAATCAAAGGGCTGCGAGAAATGCAAACTACGAAGAAGGTCTGGAAATCAACAAGCAGTACGGATCAGATAAGCGACAGGACGATTGGTGCTATTACAATGCGGAATATTACTATCAATGTGAGAATGTGCATGACCTTTTGCGCGGGACAGCAGCGGATATGGCGGAAGAATGGGAGCTGCCGGCAATAGATACGGATGAGATAGAAAGGAATTCTAAATATACTTTGGACGGCGGTTTTGACTTTAACAGCGGCTGGAACTTTACTTATCGTAATCAGATGAGCAGGAGCAGCATGGATGACGAATCTGCAGCTCCGCCTAAAGATTTTAAATTCTTTTACAAAGAGGGTATGTATCCTGATCCTTCCATAGACAAGGGGTTATTAAGAGCATGGATAGGAAATAGAGAGTACACACGGAAGGTTCCATTTGAAATTTCACGTACAGGACTAAAGGGTCAGATATTTAATGCGGGCGATTTGCTAAAGGATGATTTCTCTAAATTGGAAAGCTATCATGAATATAGTAAGTTTTTAAGCAATTTTTCTATATTCACAAGGTGGTATTCCTTTGAAAGCGGTATCAATAATCGGTTTGGCAATTCTGAATGACATAGGGATTGCAAAAAACATACAGTAGTATGTAAGGAGTAAAAGACATGAAAGTAGACAACAGCTCTATATATGACGTAAGCAGATCTGAAAAAAGTATTTTTGAGCATATGGGTGTTTCATCAAAAGAAGAAGCTATCGCAAAAGCCAAGAGCCAAAGAGACACTTATGAATTTAAAGGAATAGAAAAATGGAACGGTTGTGAACAGTATAATGATTTGGGAAAACAGCTGGTAAGATCAGGGAATGCAGGGCTTAATATTTCTTCGGATGTAAGAACAGACATGAGGTTAACTCTGGAAGATTATTATGCAGGGAAATTATCTGATGAAGAATTGGAGAAATCTTTCCTCTCTTATTGTGCTCAGCTTGGTGCTTGTAACAAAGCGCAGATATTGGATGTATATGAGAATTTTATAAACATGAGCAGGTATGCATCAACTAATACATGTGCCCACGCAGCAAGTGAGCTGGATCAAAAGTATGGAGAGAGCCGCCACGACTCAGTATATTATAGTGCGGATATTTATTATGCATTTGAAAAAGTGAAAGAAATTGCCCAAAATGCATCGGAAAAGATCGCTGAAGAACTGGATTTGGGCGACTTGGATTTTGAGGAAAGGGAGAAAAATACAATATTCAATTTAGACGGAGATTTCAGCTTCAATGGTCATTGGGCATGGACAGCCCAAAATTTGATGAATCGTTGTACGATGATAGATTCTGACATGGTTCCGCCGGAGGGTTTTGAATTTTACTATAAAGAGAGAAATGCGCCGGACAGTGAGGAGGGCGTGATAATATTGGGTATAAATGGAGTGAGAAAAGAAATCACGGTGCCGTTTAGGATGCCAAGAGCAGGGGTTACAGAATACATACAAAAGTTTAATGCCGGTGAGTTATTCAAATATACAGAGAGCGACACAGCAAAATATGAGGACTATAACAGATTTCTCAGAAATTTTGACATCTATACAAGATACTATTTTGCAAGGAATTTAGACAATAGTTCTTTATAAGGTGAAACGGTCGACAGTATGCAGGCTGCCAGAGCGGTAAGGGAACAGACTATCCTAATTGAGGACAGCACGGAAAACAAAAATGACAGCTACCGGCAGAGGACAAAATATGACGATCAGGTGGATGCCTATTTTAGTACCTACAATTTGAGTGCATTGACTGGTAATCGGGATAGCTATCTGGAAGGGAAACTAAGTTCTAAGGATGATGTTGACTGTTATTAATACAAGTATATAGGGCGTCCATTCTATGAAAAAATGGGCATTTCCTCAACCATTACAATCCGCCTGGAGAACCTGACGGAAGCAGGGAACTGACGCTGCCGGATTGGGATCATGGAACGGATTATGTGATCCGCGTGGAAAACCGTAACGGGGAAGCTGTAGATGTGGAAGGAACCTACCGAATCCAGATCACGGAGGAGAGGACACAGGATCAGCCACAGGAGCAATCGCAGGTTCGCGACCAGGAGCAGACAGCCAGGGAAAGTGGATCTAGTTACGCGGAGGAAGTGGACAGACTGCACGATGAGCAGTTCCGCGCCCTGCCGGAGGAAGATTGCTATCAGGGTGATGAGAGTCTGGAAGAATTGCTGAAACGAATGGCTTACGGGGAGAGACTTAGCAAACAGGAGCTGGAGTACCTGAAGATTTATGCCAACCTCCATGATTATGAGAGGGCAGAGGCAGCAGCCAGACTTCAGAATAAACTGTATCCCGAAATCGTGGATCTACTGAAAGAGGCAGGCATCGACCTCGCGGGAAAAGACTGGGAACTGGAGATAGACGCCTTAGGAAAAGTGACCATTTCCGGGGATTTGACCGAGGAAGAAAGGAAGCAGGCGCAAAAAGTACTGGAGGAAGAATTTGCAGATCAGCAGCTTTCTCCAAAAAAGCAACAGATGGGCAGTATAAATTGGAGGATATTTCTATAGACAAAAACGGCAAGATCAGTGGTCTGCCCGATAAATTGTGTGAACTTCTAAATTCCCAGGAGAGTAATGGAAAGTATGAACAACTGCGGGATGATATGTTTCTCCTTTGGTCCTGGTCTTCCCAGAGCTGGGCTGAAGGGAGCAGCAGGAGAGATTTCCGGGTGAAGTACCGGTCAGATGGCACAGAGATGAGCATGGTGTAGAGATATAACTGATAGAAGGGAGGGCTTGATCATGGGGTTCAATTCCAGTTAAAAGTGCTGTTTCAGCAGAGGTAATATAATATGCTTGGACTTGAAAAGAGAGCATAGGCAATTTTGACTGACAGAGGGATTGCAAATAATTCTATGATTTGGAGGACTTGAAAATGGGTATCAATGGAATATCAACAGGTTATTTAGCTGGATATAGGTACAATACAAAAACGACAAATACAAGGGGTTCCAGCTTTACAGAGCGTATGGGAAAAATGTTGTCACAGGCACAAATGATCAAGCATTGGGCAACCAAAGTTATAATAGAACGGTAAACCAAACTACGCCTATGGACGCATATCTTGCAACAGCAGTACAAGGGTGTAATGAGATATCGTCACTGGAAGATATCCTGCCTATGGAAACAGAGAGGTATGTGATACGCAATGCAAGTGACATGGAGGGAGTGCCGTCCTATGCTATTTATGATAAGGAATTAGGAAAATATGCTTATATCAGAGAAGATCAATTGGCAATACAGAAAGATGCTACTTCCGGTTTTGCTTTTGTGATTGATATGAACCAGCCGCTTTGCAATAATGTGCGTGTGACAGATGAACTGAGAGGACTTTTGAACGATCTGGCAGAAAAAAGAAATATTGAGCTGCCAGAAGTGCCTTTGCAGGGAGGGCTTACCGTCAACCGTGATCCGAAAACAGGCTTGAATTTTCTTACCATTGAGGGAAACGAAGCAAAAGGCATTTCTGTCATTATAACATCGCAGGAGGATATTGATACGCTTGAAAGTTTAGCTGATGAATTTATGCAATATAGTGCTATTGTCAGAGACAGGGAAATAGCAGGATTGTGGGCTTTGCTTGAAATCTCCGGTAATTTAAAAAGAGGAAGTGAAGGGTTTACTTACTTAACGCCTGATGGAATTTCTTATACTCCCTATAATGGCGATAATCGTGCCGGTTGGTATATACCATATTCTTCACCGTTTGATTATGGCAAGGCTAAGGAATTTCTTGCAAAGGGCAATAATTTATCAGACGCTTATACATGGATTGGAGTATTTCCCAAAGCAGAGATTATATGGCCCGATGTAGAGCCGTGGAGCCAGTATAATAAGAATGAAACAGGGCATGGCTTTCAATATATGGGACGGTGATGTGAAAATGCTTGGACTTGAAAAAGGGAGCAAAAGCGATAGCGCTTGGCAATTCTGACTGACAGAGGGATTGCAAAATAATACATGCTTTGGAGGACGTAAAAATGGCTATCAATGGAATATCAACGGGCTATTATCCAACAGGATATACAAATAATAAAACTACAAAATCAGCAGCAAATGGATACTTCCTTAGATTATGACAGTATAATGTTTGGAATATATTATGAAGATGGATCGTCTCTGCAGATATATAAGTCTAAGGAGTATACCAATGAAAATCCTCTTATAAATATATATGTCAGAAATCCGGATGGTGAGTGGAGCAAAGAGACAGTCAACGCAAAGGAGATTGACCTGGAACATTGTTCTTTTGCAGAAATGCGAGCTGCAACGGCCTATTTGTGGGAAACGGGAGCTATAACAGATGAGTGGACGTATGTGCAACTATCAAGAGCAAATGAAGACGATCGTACAGTCATGTATGATGATATTTTTTACTCCACAAAACTGGCTGGAAAGAGTGGCACGGTGGATGAAATATCAGATAGATGGCGGTCAATATGCTGCATATCAACGATTTGCGAGTCTTTATTCAGCATTTACACATTATCAATAGGCAAAGATTTTTATGTGAATGGCATGAAATGAAAACAGGGTGGCTTTATAGGGCTACCCTGTTTTCATTTCATAAAGTCTATTCCGCAAAGTAGAATTGTGTTATAATGTATAATCATGAAAAAAGAAACTATCATAAAAAGTATGATCATGATCAGCCTGGTTATAGCGATGGTAGGGTGCCTTGGCTTTCTGCTACACTCATCTGAAAGCAAGGCACCATGTCTATAGACGCTTATCGCAAAGAGTATTATTCAAGTGTGGGGGAGGAAATTTATTATGTCTTGTATGATCTGACGGATTTAAGTGGGTTAAAATACATATAGTAAGCTATTAAGGGAGGTATAAAATGGAATATTCAGCAAAGAGTGTTATTCGCAAACGAAGAAGTGTGAGAACTTACAGCGGAGAAACTCTCAGGGAAGAGGACAGACTTAAACTTGAGGAATATATAAAAACATTAAAAAATCCCTTTGATGTTCAGATTGAATTCCGATTCCTTGATGCAAAACAGTATGGATTGTCCAGCCCGGTCATATTGGGGACGGATTTATATTTAGGAGCAAAGGTGCCGCACGTGCCGAATTCAGAGATTGCCTTTGGGTATGACTTTGAGCAGTTTGTTCTTTACGCTTGGTCGCTTGGCATTGGAACGGTGTGGCTGGCAGGTACGCTCAACCGTTCCGCATTTGAAAAAGCGATGGAAGTGAAGGACACAGAGTATATGCCTGCAGTGACACCGATCGGTTACCCGGCTGAAAAGATGTCCGTTCGAGAGTCTTTGATGAGAAAAGGGGTAAAGGCAGACGAGAGGCTGCCGTTTGAAACCTTGTTTTTTAAAGATTCTTTTTCTGCGCCGCTGACAGCGGATGACGCAGGACGGTTTCGTGAGGCACTGGAAATGGTGCGCCTTGCGCCTTCAGCAGTCAATAAGCAGCCGTGGAGAGCTGTTGTCTGCGGTGATACGGTACATTTCTATGAGAAGAAGACAAAGGCCCTGTCACAAAACGCAACGAGTGACCTTCAGAAAGTCGATGTGGGAATTGCCCTGCTGCATTTTGCACTTACGATAGAGGAGGATGGTATGAAGGGGCGCTTTCTGGCAGACGATCCGAAGCTGAAGCAGGAAGAGGATGTGGGATATATCATTTCCTACAGGGTTGACTAATGTGATAGTACCCCCAAATTTCCGCTTCAGCTCCTGAACTTTTGCATAATGTTATTGAGTTGCCCGGCTATTATCTATGGATAATTGTCTATATGTCACGGCAATTACAATAGCCGAAACAACAGCCGTCAATATGTCGGATAGGGGCATGGAATACAGAACGCCGTCCAGTCCAAAGAAAACCGGAAGCAATAGCGCAAATCCAAAGCCAAAAACAATTTCACGTACCATGGAGAGCATTGTTGAGGCAGCCGCTTTTCCCATGGCCTGCAGGAAGATGAAGGCGGCTTTGTTTATGCAGGCAAATACCATCATACAGAGATAAATGCGGAATGCTTTTACGGCAAAATTGGTATAATACACGCTTTCGTTTGATGCACCGAATATGCCGATCAGTTGCATCGGGAAACATTCCACAATAATAAGCGCCACTGTGCCCACGCAAGTCTCCGCGATCAGTAGTCTGGTAAAAAGTTTCTTGACACGGCTCTTTAGTCCGGCGCCCATATTGAAGCCGGCAATCGGAATACAACCGGCTGCCATACCCACAACGACGGATATGACGATCTGAAAAAATTTCATTACGATGCCGACAACCGCCATGGGGATTTGAGCATATTGCGTCTGTCCAAATACAGCGTCTTACTGTCTTTGTGTGGCAGAGATACCATACTGCAAGTATGGCGGTTACAATCTGCCCGGCGACGGTAGCAACGGCAGCTCCCATCATCCCCCACTTGAAAATGAAAATAAAAATCGGATCAAGTATAATATTGATGATCGCTCCGGCAAGTGTGGAAGCCATTGCAAACTTCGGACTGCCGTCAGCCCGGATAACAGGATTCATTGCCTGTCCGAACATATAGAACGGAACACCCAGCGATATCCAAAAGAAATACTCTTTGGAGTGCATAAATGTTTCTTCGTTGACCGTACCGCCGAACATTGCAATGATCTGATCGCTGAATATTAAGTAAGCAGCAGTCAAAAGTATGCTTGATACAATGGTGAGAAGTACAGCGTTTCCCATACTGCGCTTGGCATCCGCAGGTTCCTTTTTGCCGAGGCTTAAGCTGACAAAAGCACAACAGCCGTCACCTATCATAACGGCAACAGCAAGGGCGATGACTGTAAGCGGAAATACCACGGTGTTTGCGGCGTTTCCGTAAGAACCGAGATAACTTGCGTTTGCTATAAATATCTGATCAACAATATTATATAAAGCTCCGACAAGAAGGGAAATGATGCAAGGCACTGCATATTTGCCCATGAGTTTGCCGATCTTTTCTGTGGCAAGATAAGATTGATTTGTTCCTTCCATTTTGAGAACACCTCCATTAATGCAAAAAAATAATGCGCAAGTCCAAACACTGGACTTACGCATTTCGCTACACGATGGATACATTTTATCACGAAACTCTAAAAGTTTCAAGAGTAAAAATTTCTTCTTGCGGCAGGAAATTTTTGTAAAAAACATTTGCAAAATTTTTTTTCTTGTGATAAATTATCAAAGGTAATTAAATATCTCGCATAAACGACACAAGTAGTGCTACGCACATAAATCTGATTACGGTAATTATGTACAACAGAGCAGCGTGGTGCAGGCTTGTGTTTTTTTGTGCAAAAAGAGGAGAAAGAGAGGAAAAATTTATGCC
>JAFLRM010000028.1 GCA_022511465.1 Acetatifactor sp.
AGAAAGTCCTTACTTGGGTTGGGATTATAGTGATCCTGAAACCGCCGTTCTCGGAGTGGCATTTCACTCATTAGAATGGCTGTTTGTCAGGGTAGCACCGATCATCTTTATTGGTGCAATCACTGGAATTTTCTTAACATGTAAGAAAGAATAAAACTATAAAAGTACAGAAAGGAAAGCGGGCAAAGATTTTAGGTCTTGAAAAAACAGATACGAAGGGAGGCCTGGCTGCCTCTCTGGGACACTTCTGTAGAATGTCAATTTTTCTTACAGGGCGATTATTTTCCAGGGGAGCGAGGCCACGGAAGGCCGAGCTAGGTCTCGTCGGCCAAGGAGGGCCGTTGAGACCGCCCCGTCAAATTAACAGAAAGCAGTTCGCCCTGTTTAGAAAAATGACATTCGGAAGTCGTGTCCCAGAGAGACAGCCAGGTCTCCCGGGATCCATATTTCGAGACTCACATTTTAAAAGCTATATCCAGGGGCACACATTGCAATCCCTGCCTAAGCATGATAAAATAATTTCATTAAAAAGCATAGACAAGAGATATTTTAATATAGAAGAAACCATATAAAGGAAAACAAAATGTTCAGATTTTTTTTATTCCTTCTCTCGCTGCTTTTCGGCTTTAGCCTCACCGGATACAGGACACCGCCGGAGGTAAAAAATGCGGGCGTAGACAAAGCCCTGCAGAACTACTTGGAGAGTGTAGAAGCGCAGGAACAACAGGACTTCTACGGGGAGGAGCCGCGCGTGGAGCCTACGGACGAGCACGACAGACAGATGCTTGCACTCCTGGACGAAGCCTGTGGTTCGAAAATCTATGTGTATGCAAGCGTGGATATGGATAAAGATGGCGAGAACGAGATGATCGGTGTGGCATACGATCACTTTTCTATCTGGTATTGCAGCAGCAACCTTGAAGACTGCTATATGGTGCCGGGTGGATCTTCTTATGGGTACGATGACTGTAGGATCGAACAGATAGAATTTGATGAGGAGAGGCATATTGTCATTGACACCTACAATCTGTTTGGCACCGGTAAGGCATACAGCATATTGGCTCTGCACGACGGAGAGATAGAAATGCTTGTAGACGACAACTATGGCTATGTATATATGAATGAGGAAAACGACATTATTCTCGATGTTGAGGCCTATGACGGAGAGTATGATAAGAGTTATGGGATCTGGACAACACACACTTGGACAGACACCTATCTCTACTATGAAGACGGTAAATACAAAGAGTATGGCGCAGCGACGCTTTCCGAGAAGGATTTCCTCAAGTATGACAATGCCCGGGAACTGTTGGACGAGATAGAAAAAGAAAACCGAAACGAGAAACTTCTTGAGATACGCTATTCATACTTTATCAGGGAGAATGGCATCGTACATATTCAATGTGAGGCAGAACAAGAGGAATACATTGAATATTTCCACTATACTTATCGTGAAAAGGGAAACCGGCTTGACGTTGTGATGTCCAAAAATTATGGAATCATGTATTCGTCTTTATCATGGCTGGACGAGGTCACATATCCATAGAATATATTTTTATAAGGAGGCGCTTATGTTAGAAAATGTCAGAGTACTATGTCAAAGCTGTGTCCGCATAGAAAGGGATAAGGTGATCTACTTTGACCCTTTCCGCGTGGATCGGGAATATCATGACGCGGATATCATCTTGATTACCCACGATCACTTTGATCATTTTTCTCCGGAGGACATTGCAAAGGTACAAAAAGAAAACACTTGTTATGTTGCTCCGGAGAAGATGAAAAAGGAGGCGTCCAAGCTGGGTGTGCCCGAGGAGCAGATCTTCCTGGTCAAACCGGGGGAGCAATATACTGTAGATGGAGTCTCTTTTGAGACAGTGCCCAGCTATAACAAATTAAAACCTTTTCATCCGAAATCTGCGGGGTGGGTAGGATATATCATCACAATAAATAACATGTGTTACTATGTGCCGGGCGACATGGATGCCACAAAGGAAAGTAAGGAGGTCAAATGTGATGTGGCCTTTCTGCCCATAGGCGGCACCTACACCATGGCTTACAAAGAAGCTGCGGAGCTGGCCAACACGATTCGGCCCAAATGCGTGGTTCCCTTCCATTATGGAGGTGTTGTGGGGCAGAAGGAGGATGGAGAGCGTTTCCGTGAGTTATTGGATCCGGGAATTCAGTGTGAGCTTTTGATTGAGCGTTTTGGGGACTGAGAAATAATTCGCCTGGTAATTGTATTAGCCTCTAAGAGCAATAATAGTATGAAAAGTTGATGTGGTATCGTCGTAGTACATTTCCATATTCCCATTATATTTGTGAACTATTTTACGGATGCTTTTAATGCCAAAACCATGCTTTGCTTTATCTGATTTATGTGTGATCAGTTTCTTATCTTGACCTATAAAAGGATCTGTTCGGCAGGAATTTATGACAGTTATCACAATCATGGAAGTTTTGTCCCTTTTTTCTGCGTGAATCTCAATAAACGCTTCCGGGACACGAGCGGCGGCAGCCAAAGCATTATCCAGCAAGTTACAAAATAGGGAAGTACTATCGTTTTCCGATAAAAAATCGACGGTTCCACTTCGGATATCTGTGTGAAAGGAAATGTGTTGCTGGTCACATTTCCTTTGATATCTGCATAAAATGGCATTCAGTAATTCGTAGTCACACAGGCGATAACTTTCCGTCAACTCGGAGGAAAGTAGTAATTGTTTAATATAGGTTGTGATTTTATCATATTGTTTTTGATCATTTAGTAGAGCTATGGATTGTAAGTGTTTTTTGATATCATGGATCAATATGCTTTGGTTTTCGTGCTGTTCCAGAAGCATTTTATAGTATTCAACAGAGTCTGATTCTTTCTGAAGTAATAACTGCATATCTGTAAATTCTATGTTTTTGCGCCGATTGTACTGATTAATTGCAAAAACAAGTAAGTTGATCGCCAAAAGAAAAACGGCACTCAGTGTGATCATCCAAGCAAGAAAAGGTGTCAAGGCGGCAATTTCACCAATACTAATGAGAGTAAGCATCACAAATATGGAAGTGATCGGGATCAAAACAAGGACAAAGGTAGTCCTGTCATATTGTTGTTTGCTTTTCTGCTTTTCCTTAAATATATGTATGAGAATGTATAATATGGTGAAATACATTATTTTGCTAAAAATAGTAATGATTGCCAGATTATAGAAATATGTCTTCGGGGGTGCGGAAAAAAAGTTTGGCGTAAAGTCAGAAATAATACCATAAACTATTAGCTCACACATTCCCATGATAGCTGTTATGAGTGAGGAGTGGAGCAAAGCCAAATGCCATTTTATGTTGTATTGGGTAATTATAAAGATAAAATTTGCCCCTAAGAACATAACTGCGTTTAGCCATGTCTGCTCAAACAGAGCAACTATGAACAGTGTGAAATAGAGAGAGATCAGTGCAAAAAGCTTTTTTGAGGAATATCTGGGGACAAAAAGGTTGGAAGTATATTGTAATAGGATGATCGCTTCTACTGTATAACTGAAAAAATAGCAAATAGCGTTATTCATTATGGTTACCTCGTGCTTTCCAAATAAAGAAGATATGCCTCCTTAAACTTTGCATACTTTCGTCTGGTCAGGTAGGCATCAAGTTGATGATCCATTAGGTGAATTAAGGAATGGTCAAAATCTGTGACATGCTCAAAATTGATAATGAAGCTGCGGTGTGTCTGAAAAAAGCGGTTTTTTGGAAGCAGGTCAATCCAATATTGCATATTGTGAATGGATTCGAAGTTTTTTAAAGTGGTGTGCACAATTACTTTCCGGCCGCTGGCTTCAATCGCTATGATTTCAGAAGCTGGCAGAGTATTGACTCCGGCTTTGGTTTCTATGGGGATTTTTATGGATATCATATTATATAAATCAATAGCCTCTTTCAAATTACGAAATAGACGTTGCTTATCCAGGGGCTTAGATAAATATCGAAATACATGGAAGCGCATTGCTTCATCAAGATATTCAGAATAGGAAGTGACGATAAAGATAATAATATTATGGTTATTCTTTTTTAATTCATTGCC
The DNA here is from genome assembly GCA_022511465.1 of Acetatifactor sp. GTDB lineage: Bacteria > Bacillota > Clostridia > Lachnospirales > Lachnospiraceae > Acetatifactor. The sequence goes on from JAFLRM010000028.1 coordinate 4,061, forward strand.
AACATAAATGCCATTCATCCCAGGCATTTCTATATCCAGGAAAAGGATGTCCTTGTCACCTTTGTCGGCCAACAGTGATTCTCCGTCAGAAAAACAAACCATTTCTGGGCATTTCATATGATTATGTCCGAAATAACTTTTTATATATTTCCTAAGTTGCTCAATCATAAAATCATCATCATCACAGATAAGGATTCGCATTTCATTCAGCCTCCAGAGTATATAATTCATTTTATTATACAATAAGTAGGTAGCAAAAAGCAAAAAAACACACGAAAAGACAATTATATGTTGATTTTGGTTGAAACCTAAGAAAGTTGAAAAGGAAAAAATAGCATTTGGATGTAATGGGTGTAAAATTATAGGAAGGTGTGGTTATTCGTTTTTGTATGAGTTATATTATTTCTTTTTACGAGAAGTTCAATAAAATCTCTAGCAAGAATAATGTCAGATTGACTGCAAAGTCGCAGTTTGTCAATAATATCCTGTGGAATGTTATAAGCATACATTGTTCCTAGCAGTATATAGTCGGGTGTAACGTTAAGATGCTGGCATATTTTCACAAAAATGTCCCGACTAGGTTTTTGTCTTCCGTTTTCTATGGATGACATATGATTATTTGATATTCCAAGGGTTTCTGCTAACTCTGTTTGTTTCATTTTTAGTTCTTTGCGGCGGATTTTGATACGATTTCCCATCTCTCTACATTGAAGTTCCATTTAATTCACCCTCTTTACTACGCTATATTTCTACTATTATCTTATCAGTCAAAATAGTATTTATAAAGAATTTAAAACAGAAAAATTCTGTAGAAATTACAATTTAATGCTTTTTAACATAATAATTTCTGTTTAATATAATCTTTTTGTGTAAAAATCAATGTTTTATTCCAAAACTGAAGAAAATCATTCTATTCATACAAAAATATAGATTAATTAAAGGCTATATAATAATGTAATAGAAGCAAAAACCAATGGCAAAAAAAGAAAGGAGGACATGCAATGATAGGTAAAATATCGAAGTCGCTTGCAAAGGGAACGGTATTGGTTTTAAATACATTTCTGCGTGCTGATGCAAATTCAGCATCTTGTATTATTTCATACCAGCCTAAAGCACCAAAAGAGTTAGCAAGGTTTAGGAGAACAAAATGATCGAAAAATGTGCAGATAAATATAGTAGATTGGCTGATAAGTTGCAATGTGGTAGAGAAAATAGACAAAGAATTATATAGTTACGGTGTGTATAGCCTCTTTTTGTCGCTTTCTCCATTACTGCTAGCTATAGGATTGGGGATTGGTATGGGGCGTATAAAGCAAAGTATAATGGTTGTCATACCATTTGTGATAATCCGAAAGTTCAGTGGTGGATACCATACACAGCACTTATGGACTTGCTTAATATGCTCATGTCTGCTATTGTTTCTGTGCGTTGTGTCATCATTCTATGTCAAATGTGGATGGGAACTGGCAGGTATTACTGTTGGAGCTGCAATAAGTCTGATTGGCTTTAGCCCAATTGAAAGCGAAAACAGAGAGTTGAGCATAGAAGAAAGTATCCGTTATAAAAAGATAACAATGATGCTTGTGGCAATCTTTTTATTGCTGGATGTAACCTTTTTTGTGTTCCACTTGCATATATATTCCGTTTGTGTTTCAATCGGAATTATATTGTCTGCAAGCTTACAGTTCCCTAGCGTTTTGAAAGGTTTGATGAAGAAATTAGAGCATCCTAATTGAAATTTTTGTTCAGACAGGAAAGCGGTTTAAAAACAAAATAGAGGATGCCAGTGAAGCTGGCGGTACAAAGACAGGTGGATATGGTTCCAACTGTCTTTTGTATTATAGATGTAACATCCAAAGGACAAAAAACTATAATACTTTTTACCTTAACATGAGGTCATTGTATCATAATAACTAAAAAGGTAAAAGCCATTATTATGTTCGCGTAGAAAAGTACCAAACAAGACCAAATAATGTCGTTTGGTACTAAGGGGGTTGAAATTATTACATATATGGAGATAATGAAAAATGTCATTTATTTCGCAATTTATACAAAACAAAGAACTTGATGTAGTTACGGTAAGTAAAGGAGAAAGATACAAGATGATCAATACAAATTATGCAACTTTAGATAACAAAGTACATGATCCAAAGCAGCAGATTAAGTTGTATCAAGCAATGAATGTACAGTCAAAGGATGCATCTGTACAAAAGGAAACGACAAATATTAACAACTCTGGCGTAATTCTTACTTTAAGCACCTCGTCATCCGTCTTACAAGTCGGAAGTAGAGGGGATGAGGTTAAGCAACTTCAAGAAAACCTTACAAAGCTTGGGTATGATACAAAGGGGACAGATGGAATCTTTGGTAGTGATACAGAAAGTGCGGTCAGGGCTTTTCAAAAAGCGTATGGTCTCACTGTAGATGGCAAGGTGGGCTCCGCAACACAAAGTGCTATAGGCCAAAGCTCTTGATTACTACAATAAGGGAATTCTTGCTGTAGGAAGCAGAGGCTCAATGGTTACAGAGCTTCAACAAAATCTTATAAAGCTTGGATATGACACGAATGGAGCAGATGGAATCTTTGGCGAGAGAACGAAAAACGCTGTTCTTGCATTCCAAAAAGATCACGGACTCACACAGGACGGTATTGTAGGCAGCAATACACAGGATGCAATCAAAAAAGCATTGGCGACCCTCGGTTCTGGCTCAACAATACCTTCTACCCCATCTGGAAATACTGCAGCCATCCAGAAAATGCTTGATAATATAAAAAATGATACTTCGCTAGGACTTTCAGAAGAAAAAAAGACTGCAATGTGGATGGCTGCAGAGAGGTTGTTAAATGATGGCTATGAGGCTGAATTTGTAGCAGGCATTCTTGCAAATATTTGGAGTGAGAGAACGGTAGGAAAGTTTGAAAGTTCTGCTTACATATCACATCCGGAAAATGAGCCACCCTATCTAAAATATATGGACGAGCACTTTGATTATCGCAATAAATTTTCCGGTAAGTCCATAATGGATGTTGGAATAAGCGCAGCAATTGAATTGCAAGAAGCTGCTGAAGCGAGTGGATTTGCTGGGAAATTTGGTCTCGGAATGATCCAGTGGACGGCAAGCCGCACAAGGGAACTTCTGGAATCATACCAAAAGTATGCTTCAAATGATAAGCCTACCTTGGAAGAATGCATCAGGGCCGAGGTCAATTTTATGGCAGATGAATTACAGGGAAAATATGCGTATGTTTATGAGGAGTGGAAAGCCGGAAGTAAAACTGCAAGTAAAGCAGGTGAACTGGTTTGCCTTGAATATGAAAGACCTTCTGATAAGGAAACCAAGGCAGTTCAAAGGGCGCAGAATGCAAGTAAAGTATATGATGTCATGATGAAGTGAGGATGGTGATCTTACAATGAGGCAAATTTCTTTTATGTGCGTTTCTTGCTTAATGTTGGTTTTGTTGTCTGCCTGTAGTAAAGTAGACAGCGGTGAAGCGGTAGTGCTTACACCATTGCCAATAGAATCAAGCGAAACACTCGGTGAAACAGATAACGAAAGCGTAGTAAATGGAACTTCTGAAAGTAGTCTATCCACTGGCAGCCCACAAACTGTAATAGAAAATAACGCTTCACAGCTGGAAGGAAACTTTAATATTGACTTAGACCCATATGTGGGCGAGTACAATGATGAGGCTATAAACAGTCCTAATCTTGAAATTCAAAAAAACAGTGATGGAACTTATACAATTCAAATAGGCATTTTTCGTTTAACCAAGTTATATGATTGTGTAGGATACGCGCTAGATGACAGAATTGAATTTTCCACAGTGGAATGGGGCGATGATAAAAAAATAGGTGGAACTATAAGGTTAGAAGACGACGTGGCTATAGTGACATTTATGGAGGGATGGAGCAACTATTCTTTTGGTGATGTAACCGAGTATAAATTTCATAAGACATCCAATTTCCCCAATGTATCTGTGCCTACATCGAATGTGAATTTAAACACGTATGTGGGGGAGTATAACGATCATGATAACAATGAGCCGAATCTTGAAATTCAACAGAATGATGATGGAACCTATATGATTCAAATTGGTGTCTTTCGGTTAATCTGGTTGCATGATTGCATAGGATACAAGACGGATAAAGGAATTGATTTTTCAACAACATTGAGTGGCAGTGAGATAAGCGGAACAATAACATTGGAAGGAAATGTTGCCACAGTAACATTTACAGCGGGATGGAGCTGGTATCCAAGCGAATACAGATACTATAAGACATCTGATATTCCAAATATATATACATTGGAATAGGCGAAATAGTTGATCAGCTTCAAAACTTTTTAATCTATAAGGAGGAAATTTATGAAAATCGAATGGAAGAAAATTATGAAAAAAATTAGTGCGTTAACATTGATGGCGGGCCTTTTTCTATCAACTACAAACTTATTTATGGTGTATGCAGCTAATAGTTCTCCGGCTACTGTATCCACGGATAAACCTGGATATGGATATATTAAGCTTACAAGTGGGAACTTGAATGTAAGGCAGTATGCAACTGTAAATTCTAACATAGTTGGGAGCCTGCCCAATCACACTAATATCATGATTGTCGGAGAAGAAGGTAATTTCTTTAAGGTGCAATACAGCACCTCCGGATACTATGGGTATGTCTCAAAAGACTATGTTACTTTCGAGCCCCAGAATAGCTATCTTCAGGTGAAAGACATATCAGGGAATCTAAACATGCGGGACGATGTTTATTTAACCTCAACCATTCTGGCAAAGTTGCCTGCTAAGACATATTTTGCTTATATAAATTTTTTGGGCGGAGACTACTTTCATGGTGTGTTTGCAAATGTTGATGGTTATGTTGCCGGGGAGTATGTAAACTGGTACTTTTTTTATGTATAATGGAATTTGGTAAAGTATAAAACTCAGCCCATATCAGGTTGTTTGTCCGCGTAAATAATCTATATGGGCTGAGCGCTATGTATGCAAAAGGGAGAGTTACAACAGTATGGGAAAAAAGACAACAAGAGCGATTATAGGTCTGCTTATATCAATAATTTTAACGGCTTGTGGGAAAGAGAATACCCCAGTAGAGCTGGGAAGCACAAGTGTTAGATTGAAGAACGAGGCGGCTTGTTTCTGGCAGGATAGTCATGTTGCGATGAATAATCACTATGACGGTGTGACTGTAAAGAATGGTGTGGTTTATGGACATTATACAAAAGATGGTGGAACAACGGTGGTTTCCCAAAATGCGCAAACGGGAATCATTTTAAGTGAAATGCAGTTGCCAGATGTAATGGATGTGAAATGTATAACTGCGGATCTGCAAGGAAATATATATTTTTTAGGTGATGAGACAATTTGGCGGATTAGTAATGGAAATGTAACTCACCTTGAAGATATTGTATTAGAAGATTTAGATTTTGCAGAGAATATTACGCCGAAAGGTATATATATAGACGGGCAGGGCCGATTTTATCTCCAATATGAGATGGGACTGCCGGCAAATGAATTTTATGAAGATGCGGAACCCTACATGTATTCTATGGCAGACCGCATATATGTTAAGGATAGCCAGTTAAATACACTATTCTACGAACAAATTCCAAATTCAAGAGACTCACGATTACTGTCTTTTACTTTTAATGAAAATGGAATACCAACGATTCTGGCACAAAGCCCAGAAGGCATCTATGTCAGTGAGATAGACATTGAAAAACAGGAGTTGGTATCCAAAAGACAACTGGGAGTAATTGATTTTACAGAAGCCAATAAAGTCACATTTACGAACAATGGTTTTGTTTTCTGCAGAGGAAACGATTTGTATCAGTATGACTACACGACACAGACGCAGGAAAAACTTCTGAGCCTTGTGTCTTGTGGAATTTTGGCAGATGATGTTATGTATTTGGACATATGTGATGAAAAAATAGAAATCATAGATAACTATAATGAAACAGCGGCTTCAGAATATGTGTCTATTGCGAAAGGTGAGAATCAGAAAACAACCATTATGTTAGGAGTGATGCAGTCTTCTAATGAATTAGAACAAATTATTGCCGGATATAATCGTTTTAGTCAGGAAGGGAAAATAGAGATTGTTACCTACTATACCGGCGGCGATTTCAGTAGAGGCCTGGAACGGTTAAAATTAGATATCATAAATGGAAAGGCCCCCGATGTGATAGAGGTTTCTGTTATCAATGCAAGTATCCTTTCGGATAAAGGTGTTTTTGCTGATTTATATAATTTTATGGAAACAGATGCAGAATTTGATAGAGAGATGTTGCTGGAGGCTGTTAGAAGGGCATGTGAATCTGATGGGCATTTGTATAGTATGGGAGCGGCTTTCCAACTACATACAATGTGGGGAACAAATGCGACGTTTCAAGGTAAAAGCGGCATAAGCATGAGTGAGTTATTACAAATATTGGAGAGTAACGGGCGGACGATAAATGCAATTTATGGCTTTTCTGCGGATGAACCCGTTTTAACCACACTTACTACTTTTGCGATGGATGAGTTTATTGACTGGGATAGCGCAAAGTGCCATTTTTCAAGTGAATACATGAAAGATTTGTTGGAATTTGCTGAAAAATATAACGGAGGATATGAAGGTAGTTTACGCCAAGGCATTGCGGACGGAGAAATTTTGTTGACAGTTGGTCAGATAAGCAGCGTTGCAGATTATCAAATTCAAAAAGAATTGTATGGCAGTGATCTTTCTTTTGTAGGCTATCCGACAGTAGATGGGACTGGAACAGCACTCAGTATTCGCGGAGGAGAATTAGCAATAAGTGCAATGGGCGATCATCAAGATGTGGCGTGGGATTTTGTTAAATATTTCATTCGAAATGGACATACGGGTATGGGTTTTCCGACGCTAGAAGAAAAATTCGATGCTTTAATGCAGGAAGCAATGCGGGATGACATTGTAAATTCGGTTGATGGTACCTATAGAGAACCTAAAAATGTATTTACAGATGGGCAAGGATCTTATGTAGAAGTATTTGCTGCCAGTCAGGCAGATGTTGATACGATAATTCATTTAATAGAAGGTGCAGAATCGCAGTACAAATATAATCCTGATATTCAAAAAATAATCAATGAGGAAGCAGAGAGTTTTTTTCAGGGGCAAAAAGATGTTGAGACTGTAATGCAGCTGATTCAGAACAGAGTAGGGCTGTATTTGCAGGAACAGATGGATTGAATAAGTGTGGGTTAACATGTTTCATGGATTAGCCATTTCCTTATTATATATTAGAGTTTAGAAAAGTAGAAAAGGGTAAACCGCTGAACTTATTGATTTTTAATATAGTGTGAAACCCATAGAAATGTAGGGAGAGGTACAATTTCTCTCCTTACATTTTATTTTATTTTTAGAAATATTTTTAAGAAAAGAGGTTGACAACATATATTCATAGTGATATTTTAGGTAATGAAGATATTAGCACTCTTCTCGGATGAGTGCTAATAACCGGAAAGGAGTGATGGGGATGGAGCTGGATGAGAGAAAGACCAAGATCCTGCAGGCTGTGATCCGCAACTACCTGGAGACAGGAGAACCGGTGGGCAGCAGAACGATCTCCAAGTACACCGACCTGAACCTGAGCTCTGCGACGATCCGGAACGAGATGGCTGATCTGGAAGAGATGGGATATATCTTACAGCCTCACACCTCCGCAGGGCGCATTCCCTCCGACAAAGGATACCGCTTCTATGTGGATGCTATGATGGAGGAGAAGGAGCGGGAAGTGGTTGAACTGAAGGATATGCTTCTCGAGCGTCAGGATAAGATGGAGACTATGCTGAAGCAGGTAGCCAGAGTGCTGGCACAGAATACTCAGTACGCCACCATGATCTCCGCCCCCCAAACCCATCGCAATAAGGTAAAGTTTATACAGCTCTCCCGCGTGGACGAGGGACAGATCTTGGCGGTTATCGTGGGTGAGGGCAACGTGATCAAAAACAATATCCTCTCCGTGGAGGAGGAGCTTTCGGACGAGACGCTGCTTAAACTGAATATGCTGTTGAACACTCATCTAAACGGATTGTCCATGGAGGAGATCAACCTCGGCATGATAGCTGCCATGAAACGGCAGGCGGGTATTCACAGCGACCTGATCGGCGGTGTGATCGATGCAGTGGCGGAGGCCATCAAGGCGGACGAGGATCTGCAGATCTATACCAGCGGCACCAACAATATTTTCCGATATCCGGAGCTGGCAGATCAGGAGAGGGCCAGCGAGCTGATCAATACCTTCGAAGAGAAAAAGCTCTTGACCGGACTGATACAGGATGATTCTCCGGAGAACAGCGGTACCGGTATTCAGGTATATATCGGGGACGAGACGCCGGTGCAGAGCATGAAGGATTGCAGCGTTGTCACCGCAACCTACGAATTAAGCGAAGGGATGAGGGGAACGATAGGAATTATCGGCCCGAAGCGCATGGATTACGACAAAGTTATCGGCACTTTGAAGACTTTGAAGAGTCAACTGGATGAGCTGTACAAGGACGGCGCCAGAGGTGAGAAAGGAAAAGAATAGATATGGCAGAGAAGGAAAAGGATCATTTGGAGGAAGAGAATTCCGAACAGGAGAATGTAGAGAACGCGGAAAGCGCAAAGGCTGCGGAAGCGGAAGAAGCGCAGGATGCGGCAGATGGCGAAGCATCTGAGGAGGCTTCCGAAGAGAAGGAAGAGCCTGAGGAGGGCGTTGAGGAACAGGAGGAAGGATCCGGAGAGACACAGGGCGGCAAGTCCTGGGCGGATCGAAAAGCGGCCAAGAAGCAAACCAAGCAGGACAAAAAGGAAGAGGCCTACAAGGAGAAAATTGAACAGCTGGAGGACCGGGTAAAGCGCCAGATGGCTGAGTTTGAGAATTTCCGCAAGAGGACGGATCGGGAGAAGCAGGCAATGTTTGAGACCGGCGCAAAGAGTGTGCTGGAGAAGATTCTTCCGGTCATTGACAACTTTGAGAGAGGGCTTCAAACGGTTTCGCCGGAAGGCATGGAGGATCCCTTTGTGGACGGCATGAACCGTGTATATAAACAGCTTTTGACCGAGCTGGAAAACATAGGCGTTACGCCCATTGAAGCGGTGGGGCAGGAGTTTGATCCGAATCTCCACAACGCGGTGATGCAGGTGGAGAGCGAGGAGTATGAAACCGGCATCATAGCGCAGGAACTGCAAAAAGGTTATACCTATCGCGATACTGTGGTGAGACACAGCATGGTAGCGGTAGTACAGTAAAAACAGGCGTTATTAAATAGGAGGAATTTATTATGAGCAAGATTATTGGTATTGACTTGGGAACAACCAACAGCTGTGTGGCTGTTATGGAAGGCGGTAAGCCCACCGTTATCGCAAATGCAGAGGGCGCAAGAACTACCCCCTCTGTAGTGGCATTTACCAAGACCGGTGAGAGACTGGTCGGTGAGCCTGCAAAGCGTCAGGCAGTTACCAACGCGGAGAAGACCATCTCCTCTATCAAGAGAGACATGGGTACCGACCGCGGACGCACCATTGATGACAAGAAATATTCTCCCCAGCAGATTTCCGCTATGATCCTGCAGAAGCTGAAAGCGGACGCAGAGAGCTATATCGGTGAGAAGGTTACCGAGGCGGTTATCACTGTTCCTGCATACTTTAACGATGCACAGCGTCAGGCCACCAAGGATGCCGGCAAGATCGCAGGTCTGGATGTAAAGCGTATCATCAACGAGCCCACCGCTGCCGCATTGGCATACGGTCTGGACAACGAGAAAGAGCAGAAGATCATGGTGTACGATCTGGGAGGCGGTACCTTTGATGTGTCTATCATCGAGATCGGTGAGGGCGTTATCGAGGTTCTCTCCACCAACGGCGACACACACCTTGGCGGCGACGATTTTGACAATAAGATCATTCAGTGGATGCTGGATGAGTTTAAGAAGGCGGAGGGCGTAGACCTGTCCGGCGACAAGATGGCAATGCAGAGACTGAAGGAGGCTGCTGAGAAAGCGAAGAAGGAGCTTTCCAGCGCTATGACAACCAACATCAACCTTCCTTTCATTACCGCTACGGCAGAAGGTCCCAAGCACTTTGACATGAACCTGTCCCGTGCACAGTTCGACGAGCTGACCCGTGATCTGGTTGAGAGAACGGCCATCCCCGTGCAGAACGCTATGAAGGATGCAGGTCTGACCAATGCGGAATTAGGTCAGGTACTTTTGGTAGGCGGTTCCACCCGTATCCCTGCGGTACAGGATAAGGTGAGACAGATGACCGGCAAGGAGCCCAGCAAGTCCCTGAATCCGGACGAGTGTGTGGCGATCGGCGCTTCCGTACAGGGCGGTAAGCTGGCCGGAGACGCAGGTGCAGGCGAGATCCTGCTTCTGGATGTGACGCCGCTGTCCCTGTCCATCGAGACTGCAGGCGGCATCGCCACCAGACTGATCGAGAGAAATACCACCATCCCAACCAAGAAGAGTCAGATCTTCTCCACCTACTCCGACAACCAGACAGCGGTGGATATCAACGTGCTTCAAGGTGAGAGAGAGTTTGCAAGGGACAACAAGTCTCTGGGACAGTTCCGTCTGGACGGCATTGCGCCCGCTCCCAGAGGTATCCCTCAGATCGAGGTTACCTTCGATATCGATGCCAACGGTATCGTGAACGTGTCTGCTATGGATAAGGGTACCGGCAAGGAGCAGCATATCACCATCACCGCAAGCACCAACATGTCCGACGATGAGATCGAGAGAGCGGTCAAGGAAGCTGCAGAGTTTGAGGCGCAGGACAAGAAGAGAAAAGAGGCTGTTGAGGCCGTGAACGATGCGGACTCCTTTGTATATCAGACTGAGAAGGCTTTGAGCGATGTGGGCGACAAGATCAGCGACAGCGACAAGACTCAGGTCCAGGCTGACGTAGAAGCGCTCAAGAACATCTTGAACGAGGTGAAGGGCAACGAAGCAAACGCAAGCGACAGCACCATTGATTCCTTAAAGTCCGCAAAGGCAAAGCTGGAGCAGAGTGCGCAGAGCGTATTTGCCAAAATGTACGAGAATATGCAGGCAGGGGCAGCAGGAGCACAGGCAGATCCCGGTCCCGATGTAAATGCGTCTGCCGGCGACAGCGCATCCGCTGAAGAGGATGTGATCGACGGAGATTTTAGAGAAGTCTAAATAGGAAAAGATAAAACATGAGGTGTCACTATGGCAGAGCAGAAGCGGGACTATTATGAAGTCCTTGGTGTGGATAAGAGCGCGGACGAAGCCGCGATCAAAAAAGCATATCGTACACTGGCAAAGAAATACCATCCGGACGTAAATCCCGGTGATGCGGAAGCCGAGAAAAAGTTTAAAGAGGCATCCGAAGCATATGCAGTTCTGAGTGATCCCGAGAAAAAGCGTCAGTATGACCAGTTTGGGCATGCGGCATTTGACGGTGCCGGCGGCATGGGCGGTTTTGATTTCAGCAGTATGGACTTCGGAGATATTTTTGGAGACCTTTTCGGTGATCTCTTTGGCGGTGGCCGCCGGAGCGGGACGCGTAACAGTGGTCCCATGAGAGGGGCAAACCTGCGAACCAGCGTGCGGCTGACTTTTGAGGAGGCGGTGTTTGGTTGCAAGAAAGAGATTGAGTTGACCGTGAAGGAGACGTGTAATACCTGTAACGGAAGCGGCGCAAAGCCGGGCACCAGTCCGGAAACCTGTACCAAGTGCGGCGGCAAAGGTCAGGTGGTATTTTCCCAGCAGTCTTTCTTCGGGACGGTCCGCAATGTGCAGACCTGTCCGGAGTGTCGCGGAACCGGTAAAGTGATCAAGGAGAAATGTTCTGATTGCAGCGGCACGGGATACATTCCTATGAAGAAGCGGTACTCGGTGGATATTCCTGCCGGTATTGACAATGGGCAGTATGTGAATCTGCCGGGGTTAGGGGAGCCGGGTGTCAACGGCGGCCCCAGAGGCGATGTGAGGGTAGAAGCGCTCGTAGGGCGACATCCCATCTTCCAGAGACAGGATTTCAACATTTACTCCACCGTGCCCATGTCGTTTGCGGTGGCAGCTCTGGGCGGTGAGATTATGATCGACACCGTGGACGGCAAGGTGATCTACGATGTGAAACCCGGAACCCAGACTGATACCAAGGTGCGGCTGAAGGGCAAGGGTGTTCCTTCTTGGAGAAATAAGGATGTCAGAGGCGACCATTATGTGACTTTGGTGGTTCAGGTGCCCGATAAGTTGAAGCCCGAGGCGAAGGATCTGCTGCGTCAGTTCGACGCGGTGGCGGGAGACAGCCTGAACGCAGTGCAGAATGCCACCAGCAAGGACGAAGGCGGCGAGCCTAAAGAGCCGAAGGATAACAAGAAAAAGAAGTTCTGGAAATAAGGGATATACAATAGGGCGGAAGCGTTTGCTTCCGTCTTTTTTGACAGCAATTTTCTTTTTGGCCCTTTCGTGATATGATAGACAAAGAAGTATTATCCAAAAAATAACAAAATATATGAGAAATGAGAAAAACTATGCAAAACGGTGGGAACGGCAGAAAAGAATTTCTTGGAATTGTGTGTGATTTATATATTATAGCCATTTTGGCAGTACTTCCTCTGTATACAGGAGGCACCTATTATTTAATTGGGGACAGCAAATACTTTATTTTTCGGAATGTATCGCTGTTTTGTCTGGGGATATGGCTCCTTCTGACTCTTGGGGCAGGGGTGTGGAGAGTTCTGACCCGCAGAGGGTGGGAATGGTGGAAAACCACCGCCACCGGGAGCAGCATTGTGGATATTGCCATGATCTCCTACAGTGTGTGCGTGTTGTTGTCTGCCCTTCAAAGCGCCTATACTAAAACGGCATGGCTGGGTTATCGGGATTGGTATATGGGGGCGGTATCTCAGCTCTTTTTTGTGGGCATCTACTTTTTTATTTCCAGAAATTATTCCGGCAGCAAGATTTCCATTTATCTGGGGGAGGCGGCGCTTCTGTCAGTGGCGCTTTTATCCTTTGCAAACCGATTGGGGATCGATCCTCTCCGGCTTTTTGCCGGATATACGGAGCGTGACTGGGAGTACAGTCATATGCTCTCCACAGTGGGAAACATCAATTGGCTCTGCGGTTATATGGGAGTAGCCATCGCTTTTCCGTTGGCAGGGTATCTGGGCAGTGAAAATAAGCTTCGAAAAGTTGTCCTCTTCTGCGTCAGCGCAGCCGGTATGGCACTTTTGATGCTCCAGGGGAGCGATGTCGGAATAGCGCTGACGGCAGCTGCGATCCTCATCTGTCTCTTGATCGGACAACTTCCTCTGTACAGACGGCATTTAAAGACCTTCAGTCAGAGAGGAGCGCTTTTGGCGGCAGTGACAGCACTTTTGATAGGGACGATAGGGCAGATGATGCGCTTGCGAGGGACGATACAGGCTATGCCGGCGGACAGTCCCCTGCAGGGCAGACTCACATGGGGCGGCTGGTGGGTGATTTCCATTTTGTTTTTCTTTCTCTGTATTTTGATGCAAGTGGTGCCTGAGCGAATTTTGCGGCTGTCTATGGGGGCCGTAAGCATAGTGGGGATGTTAAGTGCTTTAGGGGGTGCGGTCTGGTATCTGACCGGACATCCATTTACGGACAGTTGGGGCAGTAGTCGCGGAAGTCTGTGGGCAGCGGCATGGAGAGGGTTTAGGGAAGCCGGATGGCTTCAGAAACTGATCGGGGCGGGGCCGGATTGCTTTGCAGAGTATATCTACCGCATCATGCCCTCGTGGGAGGTGTCACAGATAGAAGGATTTTGGGAGGGGAGCATCTACGCCAATGCTCACAATGAGTGGCTGACTTTGTTGGTGGATGTAGGTGTGTTGGGGACAGCGGCGTATCTTGGAATTTTTCTTGGCGCCCTCAAAAGATATAGAGGAATGCTGCTCGCTGTCTTTGCGCTGGTGTTGTATGGAGTGAACTCTCTGGTGAGTTTTCAGCAGGTGCTGAATGCGCCGGTCTTGTTTGTGGCGCTGGGACTGTGTGAATATCGCCTGCGTCGGGAGAATAGCGCGGTAGTAAAGAACGATTGATTTGACAGTGGGGGGAGAATCGTTTACTATATATACAATGTATATTTCATGGAGAAAGAAATGCTGTCATTGCGTATATTTATAAAAGATAAAAAGAATTGGATGCAGGCTGCCCTTTGGGTTACCTTTTTTTTCATTACAGCGATCCTGATCACTCTGTGCTTTGACGAAGGGGTGGATCTGGACGAGGCATACAGTTATACTACCGTCAGAGGAAATAGTTTGTTGGGGATCGGTCGGGACATCTTGGCTGCCAACGATACGGATGTGCCGCTCTATTACATTGGGCTGTATTTGTGGACAAGGGTTTTTGGAGAGTCCTTTTTGGCGTGTAGATTATTTTCTGTGGCGGGAACGGTGGCATCCATGCTTTTGGGTGTGACGGTAATACGTCGGCTCTGGGGGAACCGGACTTCTTTTCTCTTCTTATTGTTTAGCGGCCTTACACCGGCGATGATTCACGTGGGTGTCAATATAAGAATGTATTCTTGGACCATTTTTCTGATCACGTTATGCGCGCTGGAAATTTATTTTCTGGTGCGGGAGCCGGATAGAGGCAGGCTGTGGTTCGCGCTTAGTCTGACGACCTTTGCTGGATTGTTCAGTCATTATTTTACTGCCTTTTCCTACATGTTCCTTTATCTCTGGCTGTTGCTGGAAATGATCCACAGAAAGCAGAGGGGGATCTGGAAGCTTTTCCTGTGTGGGGGAATTCCTTTGATTCCCACAGCGGTCTGGTTTGCTGCCTCCGGAATTTTACAGTTTGCCGGTTCGGAGAATGGAGCTTCCTACGTACAAAATATAAGCTGGGAAACTTTTTTTAGTTTTCTTTTTTTCACGAGACTGGAATATTCTGTACTGTTGGGGAGCGGAGTGTTTTTGTTGGCATTGTTTGCGCTTTTCGGCCTGAGAAAGAAATATGGAGGCACAGAGTGGCGATTTATCTTTTTTAGTTTGTTGAACATGCCCTGTTCATACGTGGCAGCGGGTGTGGCGGCTTCTCTGGGGTCTCATTTTTTTATTCCGCGTCACGTTATGCATAGCATTGGACTCTTGTGGTTGGCGATGGCGATCATCTTGTCACGCGTAAACCTTCCGACATACGGTTTTAGCATTTTGTTCACTGCCGTCATGGCCGGTGCAGCTTATCGGGCGGAGTATGCGCTTTCTTATGACACGACACCATACTTAGAGGACACTATGAAGTTTGCGGCAGATCATTTTCAGGAAGGGGACATTGTGATCTACAATGCGGATGGAAGATTTGGGATGTTATACAGCTGTTATTTACCGGAATTGACTTATCTATGTTTCTGGGAGTTGGATGATCCGGAAGAGATGCTGAGGGAAGCGGAGGGAGAGCGAGTCTGGTTTTTTCAAAGTCAGGAGCGTTGGTTTTCTGCAGAGATCATCGAGCGGTTTGGTATTACCTACGAAAATTTAGGACATTACGGTTTTCAAATAATGGATGGAAGTACGGAATTCGATGTTTTACGGCTGGAGATCAGGGGTGAGGCAGAATGAAAAAATGGATGATTCTTGGCATTATGTTTCTGTGCATGATCAGCGTATGGCCGTTGTGTCTGGTGCGGAGAACGCGGGAGGAACGTTCGGGAGACACGGGACACCTTTTGTCGGACGGTATCCGGCAGGGAGAATGTATCTCGCAGACATTTCAGGCGACGGAAAGTTATATGGAGAGCCTGGGATTTGTTCTGACATTTGAAGAAGAGCAAATGAGAGAGGGAAACATCCGGTTCGAACTTTGGAGTGCGGGAGGAAAACTCTTATGCCAGCAGGAAATAGGTTATATGTGGCTCCCCAATTATAAGTACTTTGATATGCATGTGGATCAGCGGCTAAAAAAGAATGCTATCTATGAGTTTCGTATCGTGAATGTGGATGTGGTGGAAAATCTGCCGAAAGTAGTCTATACCAACGACACTACGGTTGATGCGGCTCCCAGTGTAGAAATGGTTCTGAACAGGGAGAGGGTGGAAGGATGTGCTCTGGGCAAATATACATGGAAAGAGCCTTTAGATTGGCAGAGTATACTGGAGTTATGGGCTTTTTTAGGAATGGCGGGTTTTATTCTCATGGAGATAGCCCAAGGATTTGGAAAGAGTGCCAGAATATAGCAAACACAAAAAAGAGAGGAATTGGGACGGATATGAAATGGGTAAAATTTCGGCTGAAGACCGTTACGGATGCAGAGGATATCATTATAAGCACGCTTTACGATATCGGACTTGAGGGAGCGCAGATTGAGGACAAGATACCGCTGACTGCGCTGGAGAAAGAGCAGATGTTTGTAGATATCCTGCCGGATGGGCCGGAAAATGACGGCATTGCCTACTTGAGCTTTTTCGTGGAGGAAGCGGAGGATGGCAGTCTGAAAGTTCAGGAGGAGATAGTGGATCGGGAGACGCTTCTTGAGCGGATCGAGCAGGAACTGGAGGGACTGCGCCTGTTCTGCGATATCGGAGAGGGCACTATCACGGTTGACGAGACCGAGGACATAGACTGGATCAACAACTGGAAACAGTATTTCCACCAGTTTACTATTGACGACATTCTGGTAATTCCCTCCTGGGAGGAGATGTTACCTGAGGACAGCGGGAAGATGGTGCTGCATATTGATCCGGGCACGGCTTTCGGAACCGGTATGCACGAGACTACCCAACTTTGCATTCGCCAGTTGCGCAAATACGTCACGTCGGAGACAGAGCTTTTGGATGTGGGAACAGGCAGCGGGATCCTGGCGATCCTGTCTCTGATGTTCGGGGCAAGGCACGCAGTGGGGATCGATCTGGATTCCTGTGCTGTGGAAGCGGTGCAGCAGAATTGCAAAGCAAATAACATTGATCCGGACAAATTTCAGATGATGATCGGCAATATTATCACCGAAAGAGAGATACAGGACAAAATAGGTTACGGGTGTTATGATATTGTGGTGGCCAATATTCTGGCGGATGTTCTGGTGCCCTTGACACCGGTTATCTTAAATCAGTTGAAACCCGGTGGGATCTATATTACTTCGGGTATTATAAACGACAAAGAACAAACTGTAGTGGACGCAGTGAAAGCGGCAGGCATGGAGGTCCTTGACGTGGCTTATCAGGGTGAGTGGGTGAGTGTCACAGCCCGGAAGGAGTAGGAATGTATCAGTTTTTTGTCTCGCCTGATCAGATCAATATTAATGATAAAAGCGTGGTTATAACGGGCAGCGATGTCAATCATATCAAAAATGTCCTCCGCATGAGGAATGGTGAGGAGATTGCCGTCAAAAGCGGACAGGATGGAAGGGAGTATCGCTGTGGGATCATTTCCATGGAGGCGGACCGGATCCTCTGTGAACTTCGTTTTATCAAGGAGGATGGTGTGGAATTGCCCTCGAAAGTGTATTTGTTTCAAGGGCTGCCCAAGGCGGACAAGATGGAACTTATCGTTCAAAAAGCGGTGGAATTGGGGGTATATCAGGTGATCCCCGTGGCGGCGAAGCGATGTGTGGTGAAGCTGGACGAGCGGAAAGAGAAAGGGAAGCTTGCCAGGTGGCAGGGGATTGCAGAGGCGGCGGCTAAACAGAGTAAGCGGGCTGTCATTCCACAGATTTCTCCGGTTATGAGTTTTTCGCAGGCGGTGCAGTACGCTGCGAAAATGGATGTGAAGTTGATCCCCTATGAGCTGGCAGAGGGAATGGACAGGACGAGGGAGCTGATCGACCGGCTGGAGCCCGGGCAGAGCATAGCTGTTTTTATTGGGCCGGAAGGCGGTTTTGAGGAGGCGGAGATTAAACAGGCGTTGGAGCAGGGAATTGAACCGGTCACGCTGGGAAAGAGGATCCTCCGCACGGAGACGGCAGGTTTTACTGTGCTCTCATGGCTTCTGTACAGGCTGGAGCAATAGCAGAAGGGCCTGCCTCTGCATATGATAAAATAGAAAAAAGTAATCATTCAGAAGCTGAGGAGAATAGCAATGGAAGTGTATTTGGACAATTCTGCCACCACCCGCGTCTTTCCAGAGGTGGCGGAATTGATGAAAAAGATTATGTGTGAGGACTATGGTAATCCATCCAGCCTACACACTAAGGGCGTGGAGGCTGAGCAATATATCCGCTATGCCAAGGAAACGCTGGCCCGCATTCTGAAGGTCAATGAGAAAGAGATCTACTTTACCTCCGGAGGGACGGAGGCAGACAACATGGCACTGGTGGGATGTGCTCTGGCGAACCGCAGGCGAGGGAACCACTTGATCACCACGCAGATTGAGCATCCAGCTATCCTGCAGACGATGCACTATCTGGAGGGGCAGGGTTTTCAGGTGACTTATCTGCCGGTGGATCCCTATGGGCGGATCCGGATAGAGGATCTGCAGCAGGCTATCATGCCGGGCACGATCTTGGTGTCTATTATGCACACGAACAATGAGATTGGCTCGTTGCAGCCTATTGCAGAAGCGGGTGCATTGATCAAACGGATGAATCCGTCTGCGCTGTTCCACGTGGATGCCGTGCAGGGCTTTGGAAAAGCTCCCATCTATCCCAAGAAGGTAAATATTGACCTTTTATCTGCAAGTGGACACAAGATTCACGGTCCCAAGGGAGTGGGGTTTTTGTATGTGGGTGACAGAGTGAAGATTCAGCCCATCGTATATGGCGGTGGGCAGCAACAGAACCTGCGCTCTGGCACGGAGAACGTGCCCGGTATTGCGGGTCTGGCTAAGGCGGCGGAGATGTTGTACGCTCATCTGGACACCGACCACGAGAGGCTGCGCCGGTTGAAGCATTTTTTCATTGAGGGTGTAGAGCGTATTGATAATGTAAAAGTCAATGGACTCCTGCCCGGAGAACCTTACGGGGCAGGGACGGCAGCTCATGTGGTCAGCGTATCCTTTGGGGGTGTGCGCAGTGAAGTGCTTTTGCACGCCTTGGAGGAGCAAGGGATCTATGTGTCGGCGGGGAGCGCCTGCTCCGCCCGCAAACCACAGCCGTCAGCTACGCTGAAAGCCATCGGCGTGGACAAAAGCCTGCTGGAATCTACCATCCGGTTTAGTTTCTCTGTGTTTACCACTCAGGAAGAGATTGACTATACTTTGCAGGTATTATATGATAAAATACCTATATTGCGAAAGTACACAAGGCGATGAGAGCGTGAGGCGCGTACACGGAAAGGAAGCTTATGTTTACTGCATTCATGATCAAGTATGCCGAGATTGGCATAAAAGGGAAAAACCGCTATCTGTTTGAGGATGCTCTGGTGCGTCAGATCAAGTATGCCCTGAAAAAGTGTGATGGAGAGTTTTTGGTGCATAAAACGGACGGCCGCATTTATGTGGACGCCCAGTCGGAGTTCGATTTCGATGAGGTGGTGGCACACTTAAAGAGAGTGTTTGGCATCGCGGGAATCTGTCCTGTCGTCCATGTGGAGGATGAGGGTTTTGAAAAGCTCTGCGAGTCTGTGATCGCTTACATTGAGAATGTGTATCCTGATCGTCACAAGACTTTCAAGGTGTTTGCAAGACGTGCGCGCAAAAATTACCCCAAGGATTCTCTGGAGATTGCCAGAGACATGGGGGAAGTGATCCTGAAAGCATATCCGGAGATGAAAGTGGATGTCCATGAGCCGGAGATCATGCTGCATATAGAGGTGCGCGAAAATATTTATATTTATTCCGAGATCATTCCGGGGCCGGGTGGTATGCCTGTGGGAACGGGTGGCAAAGCGATGCTGCTCTTGTCCGGAGGCATTGACTCCCCGGTGGCCGGCTATATGATAGCGAAGCGCGGAGTGAAGATTGATGCGGTGTATTTCCATGCACCGCCATACACCAGCGACCGCGCAAAGCAGAAAGTGGTTGATCTGGCGAGGATCGTGGCCAGATACACGGGGCCGATCTATCTGCATGTGATCAACTTTACGGACATTCAGCTCTACATCTATGAAAAGTGTCCTCACGAGGAACTGACCATCATTATGCGCCGCTACATGATGCGTATTGCAGAGCATATCGCCAGGGAAAACGACTGTCTGGGCCTGATCACCGGTGAGAGCATCGGTCAGGTGGCCTCACAGACTATGAATTCCCTGATCGCCACCAACGAGGTGTGCGAACTGCCGGTATATCGCCCGCTGATCGGCTTTGACAAGCAAGAGATTGTGGAGGTGGCGGAAAAGATAGACACCTACGAGACGTCTATCTTACCTTTTGAGGATTGCTGCACGATCTTTGTGGCCAAGCATCCGGTGACGAAACCCAATGTGAATGTGATCCGGCGCCATGAGCACAATCTGGATGAGCAGATTGAGGAACTCTTTAGAAAGGCTATTGACACGGACGAGCTGATCATAGTGGAATAAACAGCGAAAAAAGTCTCAAAGGGATTGCGACCTTTGAGACTTTAGATTCTCTGACTGTATATATATGTCTTACGCCATGTAAGGTTTCAGAGCATCCATCACTTCTGCAATGCCATCTTCTGCATGAATGTTTAGATCGAGGGGCTTGGATAGATCCAAACTGAAGATACCCATGATAGATTTTGCATCGATTACATATCTGCCGGATACTATATCGAAATCATAATCGAACTTGGCAATATCATTCACGAAAGATTTTACTTTGTCAATGGAATTTAAAGAAATCTGCACTGTCTTCATAAAAATTACCTCCTATCATTTCATACTCTCTCCATATTAGCGGTAAAGAGGTGAAAAGTCAAGGAGAAAACAGTATAAAAAAAGCGAGGGATCCTATGAAAAATGTAGCATTACATAATCTGGGATGCAAAGTAAATTCATACGAATTGGAAGTAATGCAACAAATATTACAGGAAAAGGGCTTTCACATTGTGCCTTTTGATGGGCCGGCGGACATCTATATTGTGAATACCTGCACGGTGACCAATATCGCGGACAGAAAAAGCAGGCAGATGCTTCACCGGGCAAAACAGATGAATCCGAATGCCATCGTGGTAGCGGTGGGCTGCTATGTACAGACTGCGGAAGAGGCCGTAAAGAGAGATGATAGTGTTGATCTGGCCATCGGCAACAACCGCAAGAAAGATTTGGCAGCCATTTTAGAGGAGTATCTGAAACGGCGGGATGAGGAGGCTGAGGGGAAGCTGCTTTCTCCGGATAAGACACTTCAGAATACAACTGTTATTGATATTAACCACACGGATGAGTATGAGGAGATGACGCTCAAGCAGACGGCAGAGCACACCAGAGCATACATCAAGATTCAGGATGGCTGCAATCAATTTTGTTCTTATTGTGTTATCCCCTACGCCAGAGGCAGGGTCCGCAGCAGGCGACAGGAGGATATTCTCTCTGAGATAAAGGGGATGGTGGCGGCCGGTTACCGCGAGGTGGTACTCACCGGCATTCATATCAGCTCCTACGGAGTGGATCTTGATGGAGGACGGACGGTGTACGAGGGGCAAAGTCTCTTGCTCGATCTGGTCGAACAGATTCACAAAATAGAGGGACTGGAGCGCATCAGGCTGGGCTCCCTGGAGCCCCGTGTGATCAATGGGGAAACGGTAGAACGGCTTGCGAAACTGCCAAAGCTCTGCCCACACTTTCACTTGTCTTTGCAGAGCGGCTGCGATGAAACATTGCGGCGGATGAATAGACGCTACACCACAGGGGAATACTGTCACAGTGTAGAGCTCCTCCGGGCAGCGTTCTCTCATCCGGCGATCACCACAGATGTGATCGTGGGTTTTCCCGGAGAGACAGAAGAAGAGTTTGCCCAGACAAAAGCATTTCTTGAGAAGATACGCTTTTACGAGATGCACATTTTTAAATACTCCAAAAGAGCAGGCACCCGTGCGGCCGACATGCCCGATCAGGTACCCGACACCGTTAAGACTGCCCGAAGTAATGAGCTTCTTGACATGGAACGGCGGCAGTCGGCAGAGTTTCGCGAGTATTACATAGGAAAAGAAGTTGCAGTCCTGTTGGAGGAGACCAAGGAGATCGGCGGTAAGCGGTATCGTTTGGGGCACACCAAGGATTATGTGAAAGTGGCGGTTCCCCGTGCGGCAGATGAGGATCTGCCGGATGCAGGGGTAATTGTCGCGGTAAGGCCAGAGTCTGTTCTAAAGGGGGATGTGCTCCTTGGAAATTTGTTCTCATAGCTGTACTGATCTTTATAGTTGGTTAAACTTCCGAGTGTGTCTGACTGGGAAAAATTGGCATAACATATTGAAATTTGCAAGTAAATAGGGTAATATAAAAGATAATGATATTTATGTAAATGATAATGGGGTAGATTTTGGACACAGATTGAGAGGAGTATATGCAGGACTTAGGGAATACACAATATTTTAGGGTGGAGACGGAGCCGGAGACCGGGGTGAAAGTGGTGCTTTCCACGGTGTATGAGGCATTGTCGGAGAAAGGCTACAATCCTGTAAATCAGATCGTGGGATATATTATGAGTGGAGATCCCACTTATATCACCAGCCACAAGAGCGCCAGAAGCCTGATCATGAAAGTGGAGCGGGACGAGCTGGTGGAGGAGCTTCTGCGAGAGTATATCAACAACAATCACTGGCAGTAGGAGGATATCCATGCGCATAATGGGTTTGGATCTCGGCTCCAAGACCGTGGGAGTGGCAGTGAGTGACAGCTTACTTTTGACGGCACAGGGAGTGGAGATCATCCGCCGCAAGGAGGAAAATAAGCTGCGCCAGACGCTGGCAAGGATTGAAGAGCTGATCTTGGAGTATGAGGTGGAGGAGCTGGTACTTGGCCTTCCCAAGAATATGAATGCCACGGAAGGTACCCGCGCAGAGCTCACCTATGAGTTTAAGGAGAAGCTGGAGCGCAGGACAGGACTGCCTGTCTATATGTGGGACGAACGGCTGACCACTGTGGAGGCTGACAGAACGATGATAGAGGCCGGAATCCGCAGGGAACATCGCAAGGAATATGTGGACAAGATAGCGGCAACGTTCATTTTGCAGGGCTATCTGGACAGAAGAAACATGGAACAAAAAGGTCGTGCGGAATGAGCAAACTGGAGAAAGTTACTTTTCGACCGGACGGAGAAGAGCCGGTGGAGTTTTATGTGTTGGAACAGACCAGGATCGGAGGGTATAACTATATTCTGGTGACTGACAGCGAGGAGGATGACGCGGAGGCGCTGATCCTGAAAGATTTGTCTCGAGATGGTGAGGAAGAAGGTCTTTTTACGATTGTGTCAGATGATGAGGAATTGTCTGCGGTGGCCGGCGTATTTGAGAATATGCTGGAGGATGTGGAGTTGGAAAAGTAGGTTCCAAAAATAACGGGTGGAATTTATTTTATAATATGCATTTACATACAGATTCACTTTTGGATCAAACTGAGTTTGGTGTTGGTTTTATGCGTTGGGAGACGGGGTTTACTCCAAACGGCTGGTGAAAGCTTAAACATCAACATCCGGTTTGCAGGAGAGTGGCGGAAAGCTTCCTTTTGTTGAGAAAGATGACGGAGCAAATAGGGGGTTTGTGGAAACGCGGTTTTCTTGCGGATCAGAAGCGGAGAGTCTGTGGCATTGCGTAGAAGATGGAGGAGATCTGATTGAAGAAGAAAAAAGAGAATACTATTGATTCCGGATTAAAAATCATCCCTCTGGGAGGTCTGGAACAAATTGGCATGAATATTACTGCCTTCGAGTATGAAGACAGTATTATTGTAGTGGATTGTGGTCTGTCTTTTCCGGCAGATGATATGCTGGGAATCGATCTGGTGATCCCCGATGTGACTTACCTAAAGGATAATTTTGATAAGGTGAAAGGCTTTATGATCACGCACGGGCACGAGGATCACATCGGTGCACTTCCCTATGTACTCAGGGAGTTGAACGTACCGATTTACGCGACCCGCTTGACCATGGGAATTATTGAGAATAAGCTGAAAGAGCATAATCTTGTGAAGAATACCAAACGCAAAGTAGTAAAATTTGGGCAGTCCATCAATTTAGGACAATTCCGCGTGGAGTTCATCAAGACGAACCACAGCATTGTGGATGCAGCAGCGCTTGCTATCTATTCTCCGGCGGGCACGGTGGTTCACACGGGGGACTTCAAAGTGGATTACACCCCTGTGTTTGGCGATGCCATTGATCTGCAGCGTTTTGCAGAGATCGGGAAAAAGGGTGTGTTGGCATTGATGTGCGACTCTACCAATGCGGAGCGCCCAGGCTTTACCCCCTCTGAGAAGACGGTGGGCAGAACCTTTGACACCCTTTTTGAGGAGCATAAAAACACGAGAATCTTTGTGGCAACCTTTGCGTCCAATGTGGATCGTGTGCAGCAGATCATCAATACAGCGTACAAATTTGGCAGAAAGGTGTGCGTGGAAGGCCGCAGTATGGTCAATATCATTGAGACCGCCCGCAATCTGGACTGTATCAGTATTCCCGACAACACCTTGATCGATATTGACCAGATGAAAAATTATCCGGATGAGAAGCAGGTGATCATCACCACCGGAAGTCAGGGCGAGAGCATGGCGGCACTGAGCCGCATGGCCAACGGTATGCACCGCAAGATCACGATCGGAGCGGGCGACACGGTCATCTTTTCCTCCCACCCCATACCGGGCAATGAGAAGTCCGTTACCAAGATCATCAATGAACTTATTCGCAAGGGGGCTGACGTGGTATTTCAGGATGCTCATGTGTCCGGACATGCCTGTCAGGAGGAGATCAAGCTGATCTACACCCTGATCCATCCCAAGTACGCGATCCCCGTGCACGGCGAATACAAGCATCTGACAGCACAGGCCAAGATTGCAGAAAGTCTTGGTATAGAAAAGGAAAATATCTTTATTCTCTCTTCCGGTGATGTTCTGGAGATGAGCGAGGAGCAAGCCAAGATCACCGGTAAAGTGCCTGTGGGTGCGATCCTGGTGGACGGTCTGGGCGTCGGAGACGTGGGAAATGTGGTGTTGCGTGACCGCCAGCATTTGGCGGAGGACGGCATTATGATCGTGGTAATGAGTCTGGAAAAGGTCAGCGGAGAGCTGGTGGCAGGCCCCGACATTGTCTCCAGAGGTTTTGTGTATGTGCGTGAATCGGACGAGTTAATTGAGGAGGCGCGTCACACAGTGGACGAGGCGGTACAGAATTGCCTGGAGCGAGGCATTACTGACTGGGGGAAACTAAAATCTACCACCAAGGATGTCCTGAGTGATTATGTGTGGAAGAAAACCAAGCGCCGTCCAATGATCTTGCCCATCATAATGGAAGTCTAAAGAAATAATACTTGCTAAAAAAGAGGAAAGAAGATACAATATGAACAATGTTGACGAAGCAGTAAAACAACTGATCGAGGCAATTTTGAACTCAGAGACTT
The DNA here is from genome assembly GCA_022511465.1 of Acetatifactor sp. Classification (GTDB taxonomy): domain Bacteria; phylum Bacillota; class Clostridia; order Lachnospirales; family Lachnospiraceae; genus Acetatifactor. The sequence goes on from JAFLRM010000028.1 coordinate 29,469, forward strand.
ACGCAAGGTTTGATATTCAGCGCAATCTAGTGAAGCAGGTGCCGGGCTTAAAAGAGCAGATCGACGAGTTTCGGCGCCGCAACTATGAGTTTCAGAATAACGTTGACTATGATTTTGCCAAGTTGGATCAGTTTGAAAAAGAGTATGAGGACTTTCGAGAAAATCCTCTGGTATCGGATTTTCTTGCGGCAGATCTGGCTTTCTGCCGGTTGATACAGGAGATCAATATTAAAATAACAGCTGCTATCAACTACGAGTAAGCCGTGACATGGAAGCTGGGAGAAGCATGAGCCGCCTGACCGGCAGAATGGAGGGAGCATGAGTTCTGGCAAGTTAGTGAGCGCCGTTTTGGGTGCGATCCTTCGTGTGATTTTTACCATATTTGTGGTGTATGCGATTTACCGAGGTGCTACCGTCTGCTACGATTACGGGTATCGTGTGTTTACGGAGCCTGCGGTCTCTGTGGGAGAAGGCTATCCGGTCAGAATCACGATCACCGGCGAGGAATCCGCCATGGAGCTGGGAGAGCTTTTTGCCGGCAGAGGGCTTTCGAGGGATGCCCGTCTCTTTGCCCTGCAGTATCTCTTTTCGGAGTACAGGGAGGATATAACTCCCGGCACTTATGAGCTCACGACAGCCATGACCGCGGATGAGATGTTTGCAGTGATGGCAGCTCCGGCCGCAGAGGACGAGAGTTCCCAGTAGGAGTATAACATGATAGTAGATGAGAGAATGTGTGCCTTTATCGATTTGCTGGATAAAGGCAACACTCCTTTTTTGGATGAAATCGAAAAAGTTGCCAACGACACGGAGGTTCCCATTATTCGAAAGTCCATGCAGAGTCTCTTAAAGTTTTTGTTGGCTTATGCAAAGCCGAAAAACATCCTCGAAGTTGGGACTGCGATCGGCTTTTCTGCCCTGCTGATGAGTGAGCATGCACCGGAAGGCTGTCGTATCACTACTATTGAAAAGTATGAGAAGCGCATTCCCGTCGCCAGAGAGAATTTTCGACGCGCAGGGAAGGAGGAGGCGATCACTCTCTTAGAGGGTGATGCCACAGAGCTTTTGCGGGAGCTGACAGGCACCTATGACCTGATCTTTATGGATGCGGCTAAGGGTCAGTACATCCATTTTCTGCCAGATATATTACGGCTGTTATCCAAAGGGGGACTTCTCATTTCGGACAATGTGCTTCAAGATGGGGATGTGGTGGAATCGCGCTTTGCCGTCACCAGGAGAAATAGGACGATTCATGCGCGTATGCGGGAGTATCTCTACGAGTTGAAACACCATCCGAAGTTAGAGACTTGCATTCTTCCGGTGGGGGACGGAGTGACTTTGAGCGTTAAGGTCGGACAGGACGAAGGAGCATAAAATATGCGTGTACGGAAAAAACCGGAACTGTTGATACCTGCCAGCAGTTTGGAAGTATTAAAAACGGCTGTTATTTATGGGGCAGATGCGGTGTACATCGGCGGGGAGGCCTTTGGGCTGCGGGCCAAAGCCAAGAATTTTTCACTGCGGGAGATGGCGGAAGGGATTGCCTTTGCCCATGCTCGTGGAGTGAAAGTGTATGTTACAGCCAATATTTTGGCACACAATGAAGATCTGGAGGGTGCACGGGACTATTTTGAGGAATTGAAGAACATGAAGCCGGAAACTGCGGATGCCCTGATCATCTCAGACCCCGGTATGTTTGCCATTGCAAAAGAGGTGTGGCCTGAGGTAGAGATCCATATATCTACCCAAGCTAACAACACTAACTACATGACATACCGGTTCTGGTGGGAACAGGGGGCGAAGCGTGTGGTGTCTGCGAGAGAGTTATCTCTGGAGGAGCTGCGCGGCATCAGGGAACGTATTCCGGAGGAAATGGAAATTGAGAGCTTTGTACATGGGGCTATGTGTATCTCCTACTCTGGAAGGTGTCTTCTCAGCAATTATTTTACAGGCAGGGATGCCAATCAGGGGGCTTGTACCCACCCCTGTCGCTGGAAGTATGCCGTGGTGGAGGAGACGAGGCCGGGGGAGTATCTGCCGGTCTATGAGAACGAGAGAGGGACTTTCCTCTTCAACTCCAAGGATCTGTGCATGATCGAATATATTCCGGAGCTGGTGGAGGCCGGCATTGACAGCTTGAAGGTCGAGGGCCGTATGAAGACGGCGCTCTATGTGGCTGCTGTAGCGCGAACCTACAGGAAGGCCATCGATGACTACTTTATCTCCGAGGAGACTTACCGGAACAATTTGGACTGGTATCGGACGGAGATCGCCAAGTGCACCTACCGCCAGTTTACTACAGGCTTCTACTTTGGAAAGCCGAACGAGAACACCCAGATTTATGACGAGAGTACTTATGTGAACGAGTATGTGTATCTTGGGATCGTGGAGGAGAGAAAAGAATCTCTGGTGCAGATAGAGCAGCGCAACAAATTTTCCGTGGGAGATACCATCGAGATCATGCGGCCGGACGGCAGCAACGAGGAGGTTGTGGTGAAAGCCATGTACAACGAGAGTGGGGAGGCCGTGGAGAGCTGTCCTCATCCAAAACAGGTGTTATGGATTGAGTTGTCCAATCAGGCAGAGCAGTATGACTTGTTGCGGGTAAAGAGCGGATAACATTTACCACAAAAAACAATTTCTTTTAGCAAAAAAAGAAAAAAATAATTTTGGGTATTGCATTTTCGGAAAAAAAGGGGTATCTTAGAAAAAAACAAAGCGATACATAAGGCTTTTGTTTCACACATAGGTATCTTAGGACGAGGATGTTCCAACAGTAACAGGTTTACTTTGGGACGTTTTTTTTTAACATAAGGATGTCCTGCGAAGAGGGACATTTGTTGTTTGAAGCGGATCCTATGCTTGTGGAAAAGAAGAGAAGAAAGGAAGAGAGAAAATGAGCGAAGTATTAAACGTGGAAGAGATCTTTGCCAGCAAAGTGTTCACCCTCGGCAAGATGAAGGAAAGACTCACGAGAAAAGTGTACCAGGAGGTCAAAAGTGTTATGGATCATGGCGGCGAGCTGTCTAAGGGAGCCGCTGATGTGGTGGCAAAGGCCATGAAGGATTGGGCTGTAGAGAACGGCGCGACCCATTACACACACTGGTTCCAGCCGCTGACTGGAATCACTGCCGAGAAGCATGACTCCTTTGTGACTCATCCCGACGAGGAGGGCAAAATGCTCATGGAGTTCTCCGGCAAAGAGCTGATCAAGGGTGAGCCCGATGCGTCTTCCTTCCCTTCCGGTGGTCTGCGCGCTACCTTTGAGGCGAGAGGCTACACTGTGTGGGATATCACCTCCCCCGCATTTCTGAAGGAGGATGCTACCGGTGTGATCCTCTGTGTTCCTACCGCATTCTGTTCCTACAAGGGCGAAGCTCTGGACAAGAAGACGCCCCTGCTTCGTTCCATGGAAGCGGTTAGCCAGCAGGCGATCCGTATCGTTCGCCTTTTCGGAAACAAGGAAGCCACCAAGGTAGTTGCCAGCGTAGGGCCTGAGCAGGAGTACTTCTTGGTAGACCGAGAGAAATATTTACAGCGTAAGGATCTGATCTTTGCCGGGCGCACCCTGTTCGGCGCACCCGCTCCCAAAGGACAGGAGATGGAGGATCACTACTTTGGTACGATCCGTGAGAGGATCGGTTCCTATATGAAGGATCTGAACGTAGAGCTGTGGAAGCTGGGCGTTACCGCTAAGACACAGCACAACGAGGTGGCACCCGCGCAGCACGAGCTGGCTCCCATCTATGAGACGGCAAATATTGCAGTTGACCATAACCAGCTGGTGATGGAGACCATGAAGAAAGTTGCCGGACGTCACGGTATGACTTGCCTGCTTCACGAGAAGCCTTTCGCGGGAGTGAACGGCTCCGGTAAGCACAACAACTGGTCTCTGGCCACCGACAATGGTGTAAATATGTTGGATCCCGGTGAGACTCCCAACGAGAACATGCAGTTTTTGTTGGTTCTGGCCTGCATTTTAAAGGCGGTTGACACTCATGCGGACCTGCTCCGCCAGAGTGCGGCCGATGTAGGAAACGATCACAGACTGGGCGCCAACGAGGCTCCCCCGGCTATTATCTCCGTGTTCCTTGGTGAGCAGCTGGAGGATGTGGTGAAACAGTTGGTTGAGACTGGTATGGCTGACCATGCGATTCAGGGCGGAAAGCTGGAGACCGGCGTTTCCACCTTGCCGGAAACGGATAAGGATGCCACCGACCGCAACAGAACCTCACCTTTTGCATTCACCGGCAACAAGTTTGAGTTCCGTATGGTGGGGAGCAGTGATTCCATTGCAAGTCCCAACACCACTCTGAATGCCATCGTCGCAGAGGCTTTCTGTGAGGCGGCTGATGAGCTGGAGAAGGTAAAAGAGGAAGACTTTGAGATTGCCGTACATGACCTGATCAAGAAGTATCTGACCAAGCACCAGAGGATCATTTTCAACGGCAACGGCTACTCTGACGAGTGGGTGAAGGAGGCCCAGAGACGAGGACTTCCCAACATCAAGTCCATGGTGGAAGCTTCCAGCGCACTGACCACTGACAAGGCTATCAAGCTGTTTGAGAAGTTTGGGATCTTTACAAAGGCCGAGCTGGAGTCCCGCGAGGAGGTTCTGTATGAAACCTACTCCAAGAGCATTAACATTGAGGCGCTGACCATGATCGACATGGCAAAGAAACAGTATATCCCGGCTGTGATCAAGTACACCAAGACGCTGGCGGACACCGTGATCGCTGTGAAGGAGGCCGGTGCAGACTCATCCGTGCAGTCGGCTGTCCTGTCCGAGGTGACTGCAAAGCTGGCTGAGTCCAAGAAGGCTCTGATCGCTCTGGAGGAGACGATGGCAAAGGCAGCTGCCATTGAGGATCAGAAGGAACTGGCATTCTTCTTCAAGGACAAGGTGCATGTGGCGATGGATGAGCTGAGAGCGCCTATCGATGCTTTGGAGATGTTGGTTGATAAGAAAGTATGGCCGGTACCTTCCTACGGTGATTTGATCTTTGAAGTTTAATAACTTTCGTTATGTTATTGGCTTACATAACAGGGTTTGGAGCATGGCGTCCGAACCCTGTTTTTGTTACCTCCTTCCTATTGTCAAAAAGCGTGAAAGAATGCTATAATTTTTTTGTTTTGAAGGCATAGGGAGGACTTATGGAAAAGAGGAAGAAAATCTGGTGTTGCCTGCTCTTTGCAGCGCTGGTGGCATATACGATCAAAAATATTTTTGTGGGAGCGGACGTGGACGAGGGCTATGGCATTATGGCAGGCTACCGTCTGGCTGCGGGAGATAAGTTGCTTCTGGAAATGTGGGAGCCGCACCAGACCTCTGCCATTTTCACGGCGCTTTTAATCAGGCCTTTTCTGTGGCTGACCGGGGGAAACGAGTTCTTAAACATTTATCTGCGAATGATGTATTTTCTGGTGCAGGGGCTGATCGCAGTATACCTTTGCCGGACATTGCGCTCCTGTCTTCCCTGGATGGAGCGAGAGATCGCGGTGCTGCTCTCTATGGGGTTTTATCTGATCACGCCCAAATGCATCTGTATTCCGGAGTATTCCAACCTTCATATATGGTTTTTTACCTTGCTGTGCATTCAATTGATACGCTATTATGCCCCGGAATCTCTCCGGAGGGGAAAGATTTATTGTTTGGCGCTGGCAGGGATATTTCTGGCATGCGATGTGCTGGCCTATCCCAGTATGGCGTTGCTCTTTCCCGTCTGTGTCATTTTTATTCTTTGGAAGCATGTGCAGGCGCGTTGGAAGGAAGTTTTTTCGTTTGCGGCGCCCTGTGTGCTGGGTGCGATCACTTTTATTGCTTATCTGCTCAGTTATATGACGCCGGAGTTGATCCTGCAGATACTGCCCTACATCCTGGGAGAAGAATCTCATCAAGCCGATGTGGGAGCCAAGTTGACAATCTGGGTTATGGACTTTGGATATATGGCAGTCGTTCTGCTCATTGGGGGAGCGGTAAGCTGGGGGCTCCTGATCCTGTGGCACAGGATCAGTCGGAAAGAGACACAGGCGGATCCGAAGGAGTTGTATATGTTCTTGTTTTATTTGGTGCAACTGGTATATCAACTCTATTGTTGGTTTACCAACATCTACAATGCCGCTTACCCGCAGATTGTCCTTGTAGCAATTTGCCTGATGGGAATTTACTGCTATTTTAGGAGCGGGCGCAGGGAAAAGACCGGATTTTATTTGATCCTTTTTACCGGGATCAATTATTTTGCTGTTCTGCTTATGTCCAACTGGGGACCGGCGAATCTAAATTCTTACTTGATCATGGGGGTGATAGGCGGTTTCCTTTGTTGGTATAGATGCTATGGAGTAGAAAATCGGGGGGGACACAGGTTATTGACTACGGCGTGTGCTGTGTTTGTGCTGATAAATGCTGTTGCGTACAGTTACTTTATCATCGGTGACGACGCGGTCAACCCTTCTATTTTGGATGTGAGGGGAATCAATCATGAAGGTGTGAGAAAAGGAATCTTGACCAGCTATATGACTGCTTACCGCTACAATGTCAATCAGGAGATCTGGGAAGAGGCAGTACCGGATGGCAGCACGGTGCTGTATGTGGGGCAATCCCAGTTTTATTATATGTTGGGGGACTGCACCATCGCATCGCCCAACACCATCAGTACGCCGAGCTACGATGAGAGTATGCTGGCGTACTGGGAGTTGAACCCGGATCGCTATCCGGATGTGGTGGCGGTAGAAAGCTGGTTTGGGGATATCCGGATCATCGCTGAAGACAGTTTTCTCGCCGGATGGCTGGAAACGGATTTTCAGGCGTCCAGAATAGTGGATTATCCCTATATAACAGTTTACTACAAATAAAAACAGTCATTAGCCCATGGTGATCACGACTTCGTACTGAGCTTTGCCTTTTTCATAGGGAATGATATTTCCCTCCAGGGCTTTGCCGTCCACAGTCATGGATATGACGCCCTTCTGAACCCCGCCAGGGTTTTTTACCTGAATGTGATAGGTTCCCTCGCGGAATTTTCGGGTGACGGTAAAGTCGCCAAAGCCGGCCGGAACACAGGGATCGACCGACAGACCCTTGTGAGTGGGATACACACCCAGAATGTATTGGGAGACATTGACAAACGTCCATGCCGCAGTGCCGGTCAGCCAGCTGTTCTTGGCCTCGCCGTGGAATTTTGCGTCTCTTCCGGCCACCATCTGAGAGTATACATAGGGCTCCGTGCGGTGGATATCGCTGATGTCCTCAATGTAGGCGGGACATGTCTTCTTGTAGATCTCGAAAGCCCTGTCGCCTCTTCCCAGAACAGTTTCCGCGATGGATACCCAGGGATTGTTGTGGCAGAAGATACCGCCGTTCTCCTTGTATCCGGGGGGATAGGAGGAAACCTCACCCAGTTCCAGATGGTACTCGGTGTAAGAAGGCTGCAGGATCATAACGCCGTAGTCAGTGTCCAGATGTTCTTTCACGGAATCGAGCGCTTTCTCGGCGTGGCCTTCCTTTACGCCCACACCTGCCAGAACGCAGAAGCCCTGCGGCTCAATATAGATCTGTCCTTCCTTGCACTCGTGGGATCCGACCTTGTTGCTGTTTGCATCGTAGGCGCGCAGGAACCAGTCACCGTCCCAGCCGTCCTTCAAGATGGCATCGTACATGATCTTTACTTCCTTGCGGGCGCGCTCTGCCTCCGCAGTATCTCCCATCAGTTCGCACAACTGTGCATACTCCTCGCCATACTTTACAAACATGCCGGCAATAAATACAGACTCCGCAACCGGTCCCTCGCTGGGACCAAAGGTCTGGAAAGACTCGCCGGGATGGGCGGAGAAGCAGTTCAAATTCAGACAGTCGTTCCAGTCTGCACGGCCGATCAGGGGCAGATCGTGAGGTCCCTTGTGGGTCACCGTGTAGTTGAAGGATCGCTTCAGGTGATCCAACAGGGGGGTGGCAACACTCATATCGTTGTCGAAAGGAACCAGCTCTTCCAGGATGGACAGATCCCCAGTCTCACGGATATAAGCGCTGGTCCCGGCAATCAGCCACAGAGGATCGTCGTTAAAGCCGCTTCCGATGTCGGAGTTGCCCTTTTTGGTCAGTGGCTGATACTGATGGTAGGCGCTGCCGTCCTGGAACTGGGTGGAAGCGATATCGATAATACGCTCTCTTGCCCGCTCGGGGATCAGATGCACAAAGCCCAGGAGATCCTGACAGGAATCGCGGAATCCCATACCTCTGCCGATGCCGGATTCATAGTAGGAAGCGGAACGGGACATGTTAAATGTGATCATGCACTGATACTGATTCCAGATGTTGACCATACGGTTGACTTTCTCGTCCGAGGAGGTCACCGTGTATTTCTCTAAGAGTGTTCTCCAATATCCTCTGAGCTGTTCAAAGGCCTGATCCACTTTTTCCTCGGTATTATATTTGTCAAGCAGGGCGTAAGCGCGAGTCTTGTTGATGACGCCGTGGGACTCCCACTTCTCCTCATCGGGGTTCTCCACATAGCCGAGCACAAAGAGAAACGTCTTGCTCTCGCCGGGTGCCAGTTTCATATTGATCTGGTGGGAAGCGATGGGAGACCAGCCGCTGGCAACGGAACCGGTGCAGGCTCCCTTCTCCACCGCCTCCGGGCAGTCCGCGCCGCGATAGAGGCCTAAAAATGCGTCTCTGCTGGTATCAAAACCGTCCACGGGCGTGTTGACAGAATAGATGGCATAGTGGTTGCGTCTCTCACGGTATTCGGTCTTGTGGAAGATGGTGGAACCCACTACTTCCACTTCTCCGATACTTAAATTGCGCTGGAAATTTTTCATATCATCATCTGCATTCCACAGGCACCATTCCACATAAGAAAAGAGAGTGATCTCCTTGGGAGTGGTAGACTGGTTGGTGATCACCAACTTGGTGATCTCACAGCTGTCCTCCATGGGAACAAAGGTGAGCGCCTTTGCCTCCACCTGCTTTTTGGAGGCGTGGAAGCGACTGTAACCCAGTCCGTGTCGGCACTCGTAGCTGTCCAGCTCCGTCTTGGTGGGCTGCCAGCCCGGATTCCAGACGGTGTCACCGTCTTTGATATAGAAATATTTTCCGTTTACGTCGCCCGGCACATCGTTGTAGCGGTAGCGGGTCATGCGCAAAAGCTTGGCATCCTTATAGAAAGAATAGCCGCCGCAGGTGTTGGAGATCAGGCTGAAAAAACCGTTGCAGCCCAGATAGTTGATCCAGGGAAGAGGAGTCTTGGGAGTCTGGATCACGTATTCATGTTGTGAGTCGTCAAAATAACCAAATTTCATATTGTTAGTCTCCGTTCTCATGAGGCTTTCTCATGCGATTGTTAGTGAAATCTGTGGAGAAACCCACAAATTCGTTGGTTGTTATCGTTTCTATACCCATGCTCGAAAACGATTAAGGACAAGTGTGAGAACTTAGTTTGGATTATACAGAAATAATAGGGAAAAAGCAATAAAAAAATGCAAGAAAAACATCTATGAAAGAAAAATTAACAAAAAAATAAAAAATATGGTTGAAAAAGTGTAAAAAATGTAGTATAGTTATTATACGAAAACGATTAAGTAAACAGCGCAGGGAGTTTTCATGACATCATTAAAGGATATTTCCAAAGTCTGTGGAGTCTCGGTAGCTACCGTGAGTAAGGCGTTGAATAACCACACGGACATCGGAAAAGACACAAGAGAACATATCAAGAAGGTTGCGAAGGAAATGGGATATCTTCCCAACTTTTCAGCCAGAGCCCTGAAGACGAATCGAACTTACGATATCGGAGTGCTGTTTGTGGACGAGGCGATGAGCGGCCTGACTCACGATTACTTTTCCAGCGTGCTGGACAGCTTTAAGCGGACGGCGGAGAAGCAAGGCTATGACATCACTTTTATCAACAGCTGCAAAGATAGAGAGGGACGAATGTCCTATCTGGAACACAGCCGTTACCGTGGCTTTGACGGTGTGGTATTGGCCTGCATTGATTTCAACGATCCTGAGGTTGTGGAACTTGTACAGAGTGACATACCGGTGGTGACGATAGACTACCTTTTCAACAACCGCACCGCGGTGCTCTCCGACAATGTTTCCGGAATGCGGGAGCTTCTGGAGTACATATACCGTCAGGGACACAGGAAGATAGCCTATATCCACGGAGCGGATTCCGCGGTTACCCAGAAGAGACTCTCCAGCTTCTATCGGACAGCGGAAATGCTGGGCTTGAAGATTCCGGAGGAATACATCAATGAGGCGGCTTACAGGGATGCGGCTATGACATACTTGCTCACAAACCAGCTTTTGGATCTGCCGGAACCGCCCACTTGTATTATATACCCGGATGATTTCTCCGCGTTTGGAGGGATCAGGGCTATTCGGGAGCGAGGACTGAGGATCCCGGAGGACATCTCGGTAGCCGGTTATGACGATATACCTGCAGCCGGTAATCTGGATCCCCGCCTGACCACCGTGAGACAGGACACGGAACAGATTGGCCACGTGGCTGCAACACAGCTGATCGAACTGATCGAGAAGCCCAAGATCACTTTATGTGAGCCGGTTCTGATATCCGGTGAAGTGGTGGAGGGCAGATCGGTAGCAGCAATCTAGATATTAGATATTTGTGCCGGGATAAGGATTCCGGGCATTAAATAAACGTAACTGCAAATAAGCAGTTATAACACAACAACCTATTAAACACAGGGAGGAAAAATGATGAAGAAGAAGTTATTGAGCGCACTGCTTGTAACGGCAATGGTAGCCGGCGTACTCACCGGCTGCGGCAGCAAATCCGGTTCCAAATATGCGGATATAAATGCGGAACCTGAATTTTCGGACGGCGGAAAGGTTTTGAACATCTACTGCTGGAACGATGAGTTTCAGAGACGTGTAAAGGCTCATTATCCTGGCTATCAGGAAGTGGATGCCACAACAGGTAAGATCGGGGATGTGACCGTAAAGTGGAATTTTACCCCCAGCGATGACAACGCTTACCAGAACAATCTGGATGAGACTTTGCTGAAGCAGGATAAGAGCAGTACAGCAGCTGACGACAAGATTGATGTCTTCCTGGTGGAAGCAGACTACGCGCTGAAATACATAGATACCGGATATGCGCTTCCCATCAGTGTGCTGGGCATCACCGATGCGGACATGGCTGACCAGTATCAGTATACCAAGGATATCGTGACCGACTCCAACGGCGTGTTGAAGGGACTGTCCTGGCAGGGATGCCCCGGCGTGTTGTTCTACAACCGTGAGGCTGCCAAGGAGGTATTCGGTACCGACGATCCCGCAGAGGTTCAGAAGTATGTGAAGGATTGGGACACTTTCAATGATTCGGCAGCACTTTTGAACGAAAAAGGCTACCACGTTACGTCCACTGTAAACGATACCTATCGTACTTACTCCAACAACGTGACTTCTCCCTGGGTCATCAACGGCAAGATCAACATCGATGACAATCTCATGAAATGGGTGAACGATTCCAAGGAGCTGGTTGATGCAGGATATACCACCACCAACGAGTTGTGGAGTGCTGACTGGCAGCAGGGATTTTTCCCTGAAGGCAAGGTGTTCTGCTACTTTGGACCTGCTTGGCTGGTGAACTTCTCCATGGCAGCAGACACAGCCGGAAGTATCGGCAATCAGGGCGGTTGGGGTGCAACCGAGGGACCTCAGGGCTTTTTCTGGGGGGGCACTTGGGTCTGTGCAGCCAACGGCAGCGACAACGTTGCTGAGATCAAGGACATCATGCTGAAGCTGACCTGCGATGCAGACATCATGACTGATATCGTAGTTGATGATGATGATTTTGTAAACAATAAGCCCGCTATGGAAGCTATGGCTAAAAGTACGGAGTACTCCAGTGCGATCCTGGGCGGACAGAACCCTCTGGGAATGTACTGTGCAGGTGTTGACGGACTTGACTTGAGCAACCTGAGCGCATATGATCAGGGCTGTAACGAGGAGTTCCAGGCTGCCATGAAGAACTACTTCGATGGCAACGAGGATCTGGATGCGGCGCTGGATCGTTTCTATAAGGCTGTACAGGTGAAATACCCTGAGTTGAAAAAATAATAGAAAGACACAGAAGTTACGGAGGCCATGCCTGCCTGGTGGCGGGCGTGGCTCTTCTATTAAAAAGTCAGTTGTGAAGAATGGAGAGAGTTATGAAAGCTGCAAAACGGGGAAAGGTCGTAAGCTATAACAAGTGGGGATATTTTTTCCTGATCCCCTTTGTGCTGGTCTATCTGGTATTTCAGTTCATACCGTTGGTCAGCACTGTTGTCAACAGTTTCTTTGAAAACTATCGGTCGGGGCTGGTACAGGTAGGTCCCAACTTTATCGGAATTGATAATTATGTCGCATTATTCTCTGACAATGACATTTGGATATATCTGAAGAATACGCTTATTATGTGGGTCATGGGTTTTGTGCCCCAGATTGCTGTCAGTCTTCTCTTGGGAGCCTGGTTCTCTAATCCAAGCCTGCGACTGAAAGGACAACGTTTTTTTAAGACTGTGATCTATCTGCCGAACCTGATCATGGCCTCCGCATTTGCCATGTTGTTCTTCACGTTGTTCTCGGACAGCGGTCCTATCAACTCTATCCTGATGCAGATAGGAATTCTGGAGGTACCTTATAAATTCCTCTCCAATATATGGAGCACGAGATCGTTGGTAGCATTCATGAACTTTTTGATGTGGTTTGGTAACACCACGATCCTGCTGATGGCGGGTATGATGGGAATTGACACTTCCCTTTTCGAGGCTGCGGAGGTGGACGGAGCGACTTCCACTCAGGTATTTTTCCGGATCACTATGCCCCTGCTTCGGCCGATCCTGATCTATGTGATGATAACATCCCTGATCGGCGGTCTGCAGATGTTCGATGTGCCGCAGGTCCTGACCAACGGAACCGGAGATCCCGTAGGATCCTCCATGACTCTGATCATGTATCTGAACAAGCACCTGTTCAGCAAAAACTATGGTATGGGTGGAGCGCTGTCTGTGTTCCTGTTTGTTGTCACCGGGGTGCTGAGCTTGCTTGTGTTCAAGTTTTCCAATGAGAAGAAGTAGGAGGTGGATGATATGATAAGCGAAAATGAACAGAAAGTTTCCAAAGGAATGGGCATTCACGCGAGAAGAGCATTGGCATACATTGTCCTCGTCCTTATCTCTTTCCTGTGCTTGTTCTGGTTCTATGTGTTGTTTATCAACGCCACCAGGAGTAACGGTGAACTGACCAGAGGCTTTACACCGCTCCCCGGCAGTTACCTGCTGACCAACTGGACGAATCTGGTGCATGGAACGCTGCCCGTGTGGCGAGGACTGTTTAACAGTTTGTTTATAGCGGGGTGCAGTGCGATTCTCTGTACGTATTTTTCTTCCATGACGGCGTATGCCATCCATGTGTATGACTTTAAGTTAAAGAAATTTATGTTTACCTTCATCCTGATGATCATGATGATCCCCACGCAGGTGACGGCACTTGGTTTCCTGCAATTGGTATCCGGTATGGGGCTGGAAGACAACTTTATCCCTCTGATCATTCCCTCCGTAGCGGCTCCCGTCACTTTCTTCTATATGAAGCAGTACATGGAGAGCTCATTGCCCCTGTCCTTGGTGGAGGCGGCCAGGATTGACGGTTCCGGTGAGTTTAAAACGTTTAACAGTATCGTGATGCCGATAATGAAGCCGGCCATCGCAGTTCAGGCGATCTTCACTTTTGTCAGCAGCTGGAACAATTACTTTACTCCGGCACTGATCCTGCACGATGACAAGATGAAGACGTTGCCGATCCTGATCGCCCAGCTGAGAAGTGCGGACTGGCTGAAGTTTGACATGGGTCAGGTTTATGTGATGATCGCATTCTCCATCTTCCCTGTTATCCTGGTGTACCTGATCCTGTCCAAGTTTATCGTACAGGGCGTTGCCATGGGAAGTGTGAAGGGTTGATCGACAAAGACGTCGGTACTCAAGGGGTTTCTTTTAATAAGGTGTTTATGTCCTCTGCTCCGTATATCCGGAAACGGCGGAGCAGAGGCATTTTTAATTCCATCTTTTTTTTGTTTTAAGGTATTGCAAAATGGAAATACTTCGTGTATAATACATCAAGTAGTCAGCTATAGGGCTATCGCCAAACGGTAAGGCAACGGACTCTGACTCCGTCATTTCAAGGT
>JAFLRM010000029.1 GCA_022511465.1 Acetatifactor sp.
CTTGCGTGGCGCATTATACCTGGCGGGCCACTGCTTGAAAAGTAAATGCCGCTTCGCGACGCTTCCTTTTCTGCGCATGTGGTATAATATATACGCTTCATACAGAGAAAACTTGAAATTTTTCAAGGAGGACAAAAAGATGTATATTGAAGACAAGTATTGGAACAATTACATCGGTGATACAGATGATAGTTTGACACTGGTTACATATCTGGCAGACAAAAATAAGAAAGAAATTTCTGTTGGGGAAATATTTTCCGATATTGGATTGAACAAACTAAATGGTGTTTTCCGTAAACATGATGATCCATTGACAGTTGTTTTACGTAACACGAGGTCTGATCATGAGGAACCGTATATAGAGTTCTACTATGCCATTGACCTTATTACTGACCTTGCCGCTTTACTATTGGAGTGTAAAGTAAGCGGAAGCGTTAATCTGTGCGAATTATTTGGAGATGACGTGGAAACTGACGTATCTGATATTTGTATCACAGCCACTCCGGAGGAGCATGAACTTATCAATAAGGCTCTCGCAGATTTTGTGTCTGCCCCCCTTGCTTATGATTTAAGTGATATGTGTCCGGAAGAAGATATGTTGGAAATGTCGGCGCTTTGTGAAGAACTGAGAAAAGAATTATATGAATGATAGGAATATATAAGAATATTAAAAACATTCCAGATAAAGTATTCCAGAAAACTGGGTTTAAGAGAGAAGATATTATCTTCTTTGCAACAATGGGTGACGGCGACTATATGCAAAAAAGGTTTGATACTTCTGTAAAAATGTTTAATGCATAAGCGCCAAAACAAATTTCAGCTGTCGAAATAATATTATATATTCCCCAAAATTAAACCCCGTCTATTCTTTCAAATAGGCGGAATTTAATTATAAGAGTGGGAAAATAAATAAAGTCCGTTTTTTAGACAGTCACAGTTGGTATTGATGGGGGGCTTTATGAGTAAATCGGATGAGTGGAAAGATCTGGATAACGTAAATGATTACAAAGATCTTGTAGCCAAGGCGAAAGAGGTATGGCGTGCAAGAGTTAAAAATGGCAGTTATGGGAATGAAAAGATTCAGTTTAAAGCTTGTGAAACATGGTTTTCAGACAAGTGTAATGAAATAAATCTGTGGACTTATTGGCATGGGCACGGTTTAACGGATTTTTCCAATGTCAAAATTATGCTTGTGGGACAAGATTGGGGAAATGAAGATAACGAAGAGGACGCTGTCAGTAGAATTAAGGAGATGTTGGAGAACAAGAGAGAGCTTTATTATGATAAAGCGGATAAAAATAATGGTAAAAAATTGAGGAATCCGACAGAACAGCATCTATGTGAATTGTTTTCTTGTCTTGAGAAAAAACCTGGGGAAAAATATGATCTTTCGGAATATAATTCGCAGTTGTTCTTTACCAATTATTTTTTGGGATATCGTAGTGGTTCCGGAACGGGGAATATGACCAAAAAGCTGCTTGAGGAGGATAAACCGGCTTTTGAAAAATTGGTTGATATTGTGCGGCCGAAAGTCATAATATGTTTAGGCAAGATAGTATCTGAAATGGTTATTGGAAGTACAATTAAAGGATTTAAGAATAAGCTGGATGCCGGTGTGATAACGGCAAATTACCCCAAGCATAATGATATCAAGGTCTATTGCGTTGGCCATTGTGGCAGACGTGGAGTAAGTAATCGAGGCGGCTTAGCCAAGATGAAAAAAGATTGGGAGAATATCAACGAGGATATGAAACGTGCTAATTGATTTAAAATGTATTGAGATATAACAAAAGCGCGAATGGTGTGCACGGGCGGGCTTACCCTTCTTTGGCCGATTTGTGTAGAATGGCCTTTTTTCTTACAGAGCTGCCAAGAGAGCAGGGGAGTTCGGCCACGGATGGCCGAACTAAGTCTCATCGACCACGGATGGTCGTTGAGACTGACCCGGAAGCTGTTGAAAACTACATTGCTCTGTTAGAAAAAAGAGCCATTCGGAGCCTCGGCCAAAGAAGGATAAGCCTGCCCGAGGTGACTGTGTTCGTATAAATGTATCCTAAATAACCGATGACCAAATGATCTGACAAGAGGTACCGACAATGAACCAATCCACCCCCATCACCGAAATAAAAGGCGTAGGCGACAAAACCCGTAAGCTTTTTGAAAAATTGGACATCACCACCGTGGGAGACCTTTTATCTCACTATCCGCGCGACTATGAAACCTTCGGCGCGCCCGTCCCCATTGCTGAAGCAATACCCGGCCAGATCTGTGCCATCCACGTGACTGTGACCTCCATTCCCAACCAGAAAAAGGTTCGAAATCTGACCATCCTTAATGTCAACGTTCGCGACACCTCCGGTGCCATGCAACTCACTTTTTTCAACATGCCTTTTTTGAAGAAGATCCTGAAGCCCGGCGGCTACTACCTTTTCCGTGGCCTGGTTCAGACCAGAGGTGCGGCAAAGATCATGGAACAGCCCAAAATGTACAATTACGAGGAATACCAAAAACAGGCCGGACTCCTCCAGCCCCGCTATTCCCTGACAAAAGGACTGACCAATCAAGCGGTGCAGAAAGCAGTAAAACAGGCACTTTCCCTCTATACTTTTGAAGACGAATATTATCCGGAGGAAATTTCAGAAAAATATGACTTACTCCCCAGAGAAGACGCCCTCCACACAATTCATTTTCCTGCAGACTTTGATGCATTAGTCCAGGCCCGCAGGAGATTAGTGTTTGACGAATTCTTTGACTTCCTGCTCCTTCTGCGCAAGAACAAAGACCTAACTGCGGCGCTGCCAAACAGTTACCCTATGTACGAAACCGCCGATACCGTCCGATTCTTGGAACAGATGCCTTTTGCCCTGACTAAGGCACAGAAAAAAGTCTGGCAGGAGCTTCGGGAGGATATGGGAAGTCCTTACTGCATGAACCGCTTGATCCAGGGGGACGTAGGCTCCGGAAAGACTATCGTGGCAGTGTTGGCGCTTCTCATGTGTGCGGCAAACGGATTCCAAGGTGCGCTTATGGCCCCCACTGAAGTTCTGGCTATGCAGCATTTTGAGACTATCTCAGGGTATGTAGAAAAATATCACCTCGTATTCAGGCCCATTTTGTTGGTAGGGTCCATGACTGCGAAGGATAAGAGAGAAGCCTATGAAAAAATTGCATCCGGTGAGGTAAATCTGATCATTGGAACCCACGCCCTGATACAGGATAAAGTGACTTACAAAAATCTGGCGCTGGTTGTGACCGACGAACAGCACCGCTTTGGTGTTCGCCAGAGAGAACATCTGACCGAAAAAGGAGACACTCCTCACGTTCTAGTGATGAGTGCGACTCCCATCCCCAGAACCCTGGCCATCATTCTCTATGGTGACCTCCATATCTCCGTGATCGATGAACTTCCGGCCAACCGCCTGCCCATCAAAAATTGTGTGGTGAACACTGCTTATCGACCAAAAGCCTATGAGTTTATTCAGAAGGAGGTAGCTGCCGGCAGACAGGCTTACGTGATCTGTCCACAGGTGGAAGAGGGGGAACTGGAAGACGTAGAGAACGTGGTAGACTACACGGAGAAGCTCAGGTCTGCGTTGCCTGTGGGCGTACAGATTGCATACCTTCATGGAAAAATGCGCCCCGCCGACAAAAATAAGATCATGGAGGAATTCGCCGCCCACAATATTGATGTGCTGGTGTCCACCACCGTGATAGAAGTAGGGATCAACGTACCTAATGCCACCGTGATGATGGTGGAGAACGCGGAACGCTTCGGCCTTGCCCAGCTTCACCAGCTGAGAGGGCGCGTTGGGCGTGGTGAATACCAGAGTTACTGCATTTTTGTCAGCGCAAAGGAACAGAAAGAGACCATGGAACGTCTGCAGATTTTAAATAAGTCTAACGATGGCTTTTTTATCGCGTCGGAGGACTTAAAACTCCGTGGTCCGGGAGAGCTCTTCGGCATCAGGCAGAGCGGAGATTTCTCTTTTGCGCTGGGCGATATCTACACGGATGCAAGCGTCCTTAAACAGGCATCCGAGGCGGTGGAAGAGCTGCTTTTGGAAGATTATGATCTCTCAATGGAAAAACACAGCCTGCTGAGGGAACATGTCCAAAGTCCTACGGGGAATAATGTTGACTTTCGCACCATATAACAGTACAATATAGCTTGCAAATGATTACAGAAGACAAATGATTTTTATTGATAGGTTTTGCAACAATATAAAACTTAAAAATACTAAGAGGTAGGGAGACTAATATGACAAAAGTAGCAATTGTGACAGACAGTAACAGCGGTATCACACAGTCTCAGGCAAAGGAGTATGGCATCTATGTGCTTCCAATGCCGTTTAATATCGGAGAAGATACCTTTTTTGAAGATATTAATCTGACTCAGGATGAGTTTTATGAAAAATTGAAAACCGGAGAAAATATTGCTACCAGTCAGCCTTCCCCGGAGTCTGTCATGAATTTGTGGAATGAGATTCTAAAAGAATATAATGAGATTGTGCACATCCCTATGAGCAGCGGCCTGTCCGGCTCCTGCCAGAGTGCCATTATGCTGGCGGAGGAGTACGACGGAAAAGTCCAAGTAGTAAATAACCAGCGCATTTCCGTTACACAGCGCCAGTCCGCGCTGGATGCGAAGCTTTTGGCAGAGAAAGGGATGAGCGCCAAACAGGTCAAGGATATTTTGGAGGCTGATAAATTCAACAGCAGCATCTACATTATGCTGGATACTCTGTATTATTTAAAAAAGGGTGGTCGGATTACGCCTGCTGCGGCAGCCATAGGCACTATGCTTCGCATAAAGCCTGTGCTGCAGATCCAGGGTGAAAAATTGGATGCTTTTGCAAAGGCTCGTACCAGTACCCACGGAAAGAGTCTGATGATCAATGCCATTAAGAGCGATATTGAAAATCGCTTCGGCGGTTTTACTAAGGAGCAGGGTGTACGCATTCAGATAGCCTACTCATATGACAGGGATGCTGCTCTGGCCTTTAAAGAGGAACTGAGGGAGCACTTTGCAGGGTACGACATCCATGTGGATCCCCTTTCCTTGAGTGTGTCCTGCCATATCGGCCCTGGTGCCTTGGCTTTAGCCTGCACCAAAAATATATCCATATGATCGTCTATATTAGCTGTCCATAAAAATTAATCTTTTCTTTCCAAAAAAACTGTGATATACTAGATATAGTGTTGAACAAAAGTTCGAACACAAAAGGAGTTTTATTTTGCATGGCAAGTTCAAGTAATTATGGCGCCTCCAATATCACCGTTTTAGAGGGACTGGAGGCTGTCAGGAAGCGCCCTGGCATGTATATCGGCAGCGTGACCACCAAGGGCTTGAATCATCTGATCTACGAGATCGTGGACAACTCAGTGGACGAGCATCTGGCGGGCTTTTGTGACATCATCAGGGTGACGCTGGAGGCGGATGGTTCTGCCACGGTGGAGGACAACGGCCGCGGCATCCCCGTAGGTATGCATGAGAAAGGTGTCAGCGCGGAGCGTCTGGTGTTCACTACATTGCATGCCGGCGGCAAATTTGATAATACAGCTTATAAGACCAGTGGAGGACTTCACGGTGTGGGTTCTTCTGTAGTAAATGCGCTTTCCAACCGATTGACCGTCCGGGTCAAAGTTGACGGCGCCATCTATGAGGACAAGTATGAGAAGGGCATTCCAGTGATCGAGCTGGAGAATGGCCTTCTTCCTGTTGTGGGCAGGACAAAAGAGACTGGTACCAGTGTCAACTTCCTTCCTGATGACACCATCTTTGACCGCACGCGCTTCAAGGAGGATGAGGTGAAGAGCCGCCTCCATGAAACTGCCTATTTGAATCCAAACCTTACGATCATTTTTACCGACCTGCGCAAGGAGGATCCAGAGGTTGTCACGTACCATGAGCCGGAGGGGATCATCGGTTTTATCAAGGATATGAACAAATCCAAGGAACTGGTTCACGACGTGATCTACTTCTCCGGCGAAGCGGAGGGAATCTCTGTGGAGGTGGCCTTTCAGTATGTGAATGAGTTTCATGAGAATGTTCTGGGCTTCTGTAATAATATTTACAATTCCGAGGGCGGCACCCATCTGACTGGTTTTAAGACGCAGTTCACCAACGTGATCAATACCTACGCCAGAGAACTGAATATTTTAAAAGAGAAAGACCAGAATTTCACAGGAGCCGATGTGCGAAACGGCATGACCGCTGTGATCTCCATCAAACATCCCGATCCCCGTTTTGAGGGACAGACCAAGACAAAGTTGGACAACCAGGATGCCGCCAAGGTGGTATCCAAGATCACTGGTGACGAGATCGTTCACTTCTTTGACCGCAATTTAGAGACCTTGAAGAGCGTTATCGGCTGTGCCGAGAAAGCAGCTAAGATCCGAAAGACCGAAGAGAAAGCCAGAACTAACATGCTGACCAAGCAGAAGTTTTCTTTTGACTCCAACGGTAAGCTTGCAAATTGTATCTCCAAGGATGCCTCCAAGTGCGAGATCTTCATTGTTGAGGGGGATTCCGCAGGTGGCAGCGCCAAGATGGCTAGGGACCGTATGTATCAGGCGATCCTGCCTATCCGAGGCAAAATTTTGAACGTAGAGAAAGCAAGCATTGACAAGATTCTTGCAAACGCTGAGATCAAGACTATGATCAATGCCTTTGGATGCGGTTTCTCTGAAGGCTATGGCAACGATTTTGACATCTCCAAGCTACGCTATGATAAGATCATTATTATGGCGGATGCGGATGTGGACGGAGCGCATATCTCCAACTTGCTGCTCACTCTGTTTTATCGCTTTATGCCGGATCTGATCTTTGAAGGACATGTGTATATTGCCATGCCGCCCCTTTACAAGGCGATGCCTTCAAAAGGTAAGGAGGAGTACCTCTACGACGATAAGGCGCTGGAAAAATACCGTAAGAACCACAAGGGTTCCTTCACTCTGCAACGCTATAAAGGTCTGGGAGAGATGGACGCGGAACAATTATGGGAGACAACCCTCGACCCCGAGAGGCGCCTGATGAAGCTGGTGGAGATCGAGGACGCCCGCATGGCCTCTGAGATGACGGAGATGCTCATGGGCACTGATGTGCCTCCCCGCAGGGCGTTTATCTATGAGCACGCACAGGATGCTGCACTGGATATATGATGACAGTTTTGTGATGGTAATATGATTGACCTAAACTCAAACGTGTGCAGAGGAGTCGCACGGAAATGAGGAGAGACATGGATCACAGTAGAATCATAAAAACGGAATATTCCGAGGAGATGCAAAAGTCCTTCATCGATTATGCCATGAGTGTCATAATAGCCAGAGCATTACCTGACGTTCGTGACGGCTTAAAACCGGTGCAGAGACGCACTCTCTATGATATGCATGAATTGGGCATCCGCTATGATAGGCCCTACCGTAAGAGCGCACGTATCGTGGGTGATACCATGGGTAAATATCACCCCCACGGAGATAGTTCCATTTACGAGGCACTGGTGGTGATGACGCAGGATTTCAAGAGGGGACTGCCTCTCATTGATGGTCATGGCAACTTTGGCAATATTGAGGGTGACGGTGCCGCTGCTATGCGTTACACGGAGGCCAGGCTCCAAAAGATCACGCAGGAGGCTTTTTTGGCTGATCTGGACAAGGATGTGGTGGACTTTCTGCCCAACTTTGACGAGACGGAGAAAGAGCCTACCGTACTTCCGGTAAAGATTCCGAACCTTCTGATCAACGGTTCCGAGGGTATTGCCGTGGGTATGGTGACCAGCATTCCTCCCCACAACCTAAGCGAAGTTATCGACGCAGTCAAAGCATATATGCAGAATGAGGATATCTCCACCAAAGAGTTGATGCGTTATGTGAAAGGACCCGACTTTCCCACCGGCGGCATTGTGATCAACAAGGATGAACTTCTGGAGATCTATGAGACTGGCGTGGGTAAGATCAAGCTGCGGGGCAAGGTAGAATTTGAGAAGACCAAGGGCGGCAAGACAAACGTAGTTATCACGGAGATACCCTACACCATGATCGGAGCCAACATATCCAAGTTTTTGACGGATGTGGCAGCGCTCTCCGAGACAAAGAAGACACAGGATATTGTTGACATCTCCAACCAGTCCTCCAAGGAGGGCATCCGCATCGTCATCGAGCTGAGAAAGGATGCAGATCCGGAGAACTTTGTCAATCTTTTATACAAGAAAACACGTCTGGAAGACACTTTCGGCGTGAATATGCTGGCAATCTATAATGAAAGACCTGAGACAATGGGTTTAAAGCAGATCATCAAGGCTAACGTAGATTTCCAGTATCAGGTAAACACGCGCAAGTACAACAATCTGCTGGCCCATGAACTGGAGCGCAAGGAGGTTCAGGAGGGGCTGATCAAGGCCTGCAACGTGATCGATCTGATCATTGAGATCCTGCGTGGCTCCAAGGACAGGAGCATGGCAAAAGCCTGTCTGGTGGAGGGCAAGACCGACGGGATCAAGTTTAAATACAAGGAGTCCCGCATCATGGCAGAGCAGCTTGCCTTCACGGAAAAGCAGGCCAACGCCATCTTGGAGATGCGTCTCTATAAGTTGATCGGTCTGGAGCTGGAGGCCCTGATCAAGGAGCATGAGGAAACCATGGCCAACATCTACCGCTATGAGGATATCCTTGACCGAAAGGACTCTATGGCTCAGGTGATCCTCAACGAGTTGGAAGAGTACAAGAAGGAATATGGCAGAAAGCGCAGAACCGTAATCGAGAACGGCAAGGAGGCAGTCTACAAGGAGAAAGAGCTGGAGGAGACAGAAGTGGTGTTTGTGATGGATCGCTTCGGCTATGCCAAGACCCTTGATCTTGCCACATATGAGCGTAACAAGGAAGCTGCAGATGCGGAATACAAGTATATTGTTCCCTGTAAAAACACTGGAAAGATATGCCTGTTCACCAACACGGGACTGATGCACTCCGTGAAAGTGCTTGATCTGCCTGCTGGTAAACTTCGTGACAAGGGTATTCCCATCGACAACGTGAGCAATTACAGCTCCGAGAAAGAAGATATCATATATATTGCAAGCCAGACCGAGTTGAACCTGCGCCAGATGATCTTCGTCACTGCAAAGTCCATGGTGAAGATCGTGGACGGCGGCGAGTTTGATGTATCCAAGCGCACTGTGGCCGCCACTAAGTTAAACGAGAGTGACAGTCTGGTGAGTGTAGCAGCATTGTATGATCAGATCAATATCGTGCTGCAGTCCAAGGAGGGATATTTTCTCCGTTTCCAAATTGAGGAAATCTCTCAGATGAAGAAAACAGCTGTCGGCATGCGCGGCATGAAGCTGGGTGATAAGGACTGTATCGAGGCCGTTTATTACACGACAAATACAGATCTTACCTTTATTGAGTACAAGAGCAAGAATTTGACGCTGAACAGCATTAAGCTTGCAAAGCGCGACGGAAAAGGTACTAAGATCAGAGCTTAGGAGGAAATATCCATGAGAGTGATCGCAGGCACAGCTCGCAGTCTTCCGCTGAAAGCGCCGGAGGGTATGGATACCAGACCCACAACGGACCGCATCAAGGAGACTCTGTTCAACATGATCCAAAATGATGTGCCGGGCAGTGTTTTCGTGGATATGTTCAGCGGAAGCGGCGGCATCGGCATTGAGGCTATCAGCAGGGGGGCAAGGAAAGCTTACTTTATAGAGAATGCACCCAAGGCCGTCTCCGTAATTGCGGAAAATCTGACATTTACGAAATTTACAGACCATGCTATAGTATTAAAGCAGGATGCTTGTGCAGCACTTAGCAGCATTTTTGAGAGAGAAGTAGATGTGATCTTTATGGATCCTCCCTACGACCAAGAGCATGAGAAACGGGTGCTTTCCGTTCTGAAGAATATGAAATATGTGACGGAAGACACTCTGATCATAGTGGAGTCCTCTCTGGAGACTGAGTTCCCCTATCTCGAAGAATTTGGTTTTCGGCTGGAACGGGAAAAGCGGTACAAGACCAACAAGCATGTATTTATCAAACGCGTATAGTGCGCAGATGGAGCCTGAATATATGAAAAGAGCTGTTTATCCGGGTAGTTTTGACCCGATGACCTACGGTCACTTGGATATTATCAATCGTGCTTCCGAAATTTTTGATGTGTTGATCGTCAGTGTCCTGAATAATAATCAAAAGACACCGTTGTTTTCTGTGGAGGAACGTGTTAAGATACTTAGAGAGGCTACAAGACATCTTTCCAATGTAAAGGTGGACAGCTTTAGTGGTCTGCTCACCAATTACGCTGCAGAAAACGATTTACATGTTGCAGTCAGAGGGTTGCGGGCCATCACAGATTTTGAGTATGAGTTGCAGCTGGCTCAGACCAACCGATTGTTGTCCGGAGGGAAGCTGGATACGGTGTTTCTGACAACCAGTCTGGAGTATGCATACCTTAGCTCCTCCAGCGTAAAAGAGATCGCAAGCTTCGGCGGAGATATCTCAAAGGCGGTCCCCGATTTTGTGGCGGAGCAGATCTTTGAGAAGTATCGTTCACGATAGTCGAGGAAATTTGAAATAGTACAAGAACTGTAATGAGGAATCAGAGATGCAAGAATCTGGGAAAGGCGTGGTCAATTTATGAGCAGCAGGATCGAACAGTTAATTGATGAAATAGAAGAGTACATTGAGAGTTGCAAGCCCAAGTTTATGTCCAGCACAGAGATCATTGTCAACAAGGATGAGATTGACGAGCTTCTGCGTGAACTCCGCATGAAGACTCCCGATGAGATTAAGCGCTATCAGAAGATCATCAGCAACAAGGAGGCAATCTTAAACGATGCCAGAGCCAAGGCGGAGGCGTTGATAAACGAAGCCACCATCCACACCAATGAGCTGATCAGCGAGCATGAGATCATGCAGCAGGCATACGCGCAGGCCAATGAGGTGGTGACGATGGCTACCAGACAAGCACAGGAGATTGTTGACAGTGCCACGATCGAGGCGAATACGGTTCGCACAGCCGCCGCACAGTATATGGAGGATATGTTGAGTTATCTGGAAAATATCATTGTCTCTTCCAGACAGACTGCCGGCGCAAATTATGAGAGTTTGTTGGGGTCTCTGAAGCATTATGAGGATATTATTCAGAATGACCGCAGGCAGCTTCGCCCCATTGAAGACGATATAGATATGGGTGCGCTTGGTGGAACAGGTGAGTCAGGAAATATTGATGTGATATCTTGAGGGGATAAATTGGATGATACAAGGGATAAGCCAGTTTTTCGGGAAGGAAAGCTGGCTTTATTGTTACTTGATGGAGTTTCAAAGCTGGTAGCATGAAAAATAGAGATAAGGAAGAGGTAGATGAAGAAGTTTATTACATATTTTGTGATCTGTATGATCACGATGACGAGTGTTTCCATGTCCGTTCAGGCAGCTTCCCGGGTACAGACGACAGACGATGTGGTCACGATCGTGATCGATCCCGGACACGGCGGAAAAAATGAGGGAACGAAAGAAAACGGGTTTCTGGAGAAAACCATGACGATGGTGACGGCACAGGCAATGTATGATGAGCTGTCGAAGTATGATAATGTTGAGGTATATCTGACCCGCACGACGGATGTGAATATAGATCTGGATAAGCGGGCGGAGTTTGCGGCTTCGGTGGACGCGGACTTTTTGTTCAGCATACATTATAATGCATCACTGAGCCATGAACTTTACGGCTCGGAGGTCTGGGTGTCGTTGTTTGCTCCCTATAATGCCTATGGGTATCAGTTTGGTATGGTTCAGATGGAGACCATGCGAGATATGGGACTTTTTCTGCGTGGAGTGAAGACAAGGCAGGGCGATAATGGAGATTATTATGGTATCATCCGTTATTCGATGGAGCAGGAGATTCCGGCCGTGATCATCGAACACTGTCATGTAGATGAGGACAGGGATGTGCCGTTTTGTGATTCCATAGAGAAACAGAAAGCATTTGGACGGGCGGATGCGCTGTCTGTGGCAAAGTATTTTGGTCTCAAAAGCGAAGAACTGGGAGTAGACTACAGTTCTTACAGCAACAGCCAATTGGCGGCCGCTTCCGCGAACAGTAAGGTACAGCGCACGGAGTCGGACCATACGGAGCCGGATGTGTGCCAGCTTTCACTGATGGACACCGATCACGATTCTGGAACTGCAACCTTTGAGATCTCTGCTGCAGATTATGACAGCATGCTTTTGTATTATTCTTACAGCCTGGATGGTGGGGAGACCTTCAGTTCCAGGCAGCCTTGGCCTGATTGTGATGTTATAAATGGCAGTTACCGGGATATCTTTACTACCACCATCCAGATTCCTTCAGGAGAGCAGCCCCAAGTGATCTTTCGCGCCTACAATCTGTATGATCTGTACACAGAGAGCAATACCGTAACAGTTCCGCAAACTTTACTCTATACGGAAAACCAAATACAAGAAAACCCAGCACAAGAAAACGAAGTACCGGAAAATGTGGTGCCAGTAGAGGGTACAGCGATCGTGGAGACAGAAAATCTGAAGGAGACGAGCACCCTTCCCGGCACTACCACCTTTCGGCCGGATCTTCCCGAGGAGGAAAAAGGCGAGAAGCAGGTCAGCTTTTTCAGCTTTTTGATGATCTGTCTCGTTGTTGTGATATTGTTTTTGATCATCGTGATACTGTCTCAGGTGATCGAGGACAGCCGGCGAAAAAAGAGACGTCGTCAACACAGAAACGCGGAGGGCAGTAACACCCACCAGCATAAATAGTAAGCTGCCGTCAGAACAGTCAGAAACATCTTGTGGAAGGTGTATGCCGTGATGGACAGAGGTGTCTTTTTGATGCAGCTGTAGGTCTGGGCGATACAGGAAAGTCCCCCGAAAGGCAGTACGAGCAGTGTGTACAGGGGAGCGCTGTCCCCTAGGAACTTCAGACCTCCGCTGATCTCAAAAAGGGGCGACAATATTTGGGGAACTTCTCCCAACAGAATATGAGGCACTAAATTCAACAGATTAAACAGGATCATATAACCACCCAGCATCAGGATATTTTGAACGGAGCTGTGGATGGCATCGTCCATCTCCCCAAGAAGAGTCATTTTGCCCAGTGGAACCGATGCTTTGACAGCAGTTCCATCTGCACTTAGATCCCGAAAGGTAGTATAGCGCAGAATTATTCCATAGAGGAATGGAAGCCCATACATCCCAAGCAGATAGGGCAGGATCAGCTGCCTTCCGATCAACGGGAGAACAAAACTCAAAAAGTACACCGGCCCGATATTGTTGCAGAAGGCCAGTAAGTATTCTCCTTCCCGCTTTGTGATCATCTGCCTCTCATAAAGGTCAGCCACCGTCCTTGCACCCATGGGAAAACCGCATAAAAACCCCATTATAATGGCATAACAAACGTTTCGGGACACACGAAAAATGGGGTGTATCACCGGGTAGAGCGCCGTGGTAAAGCCTTTCGTCAGTCTCAGACGGATCATAATGCCCGACAGGATCATAAAGGGTAACAGGGCAGGCACCATCTTTTCGTACCACAGATTAAGTCCTGTCAGGGCGTAGAAGAGACTGAGTTGGGAATGGGTCAAAATGCAGCCTGTAAGCAGAAAAAAAAGCAATGTGATTAAAAGTTTGGAAAGTTTCTTCATAATTTTTGCAAATGAATGGGACAGAGGGACATTCTCCCTCTAATATATGAACCTGATCATAAAAATAGTAGGAGAAAGAGAAACCTTGCGACTGGATAAATTTTTATGCGAGATGAATAAGGGCAGTCGAAGTCAGGTGAAAGATCATATTCGTCAGGGGTTTGTTACGGTAAACGGCGCGGTTATCAAAACGCCGGAGCAGAAGATTAAAGAAGACTCTGATCTGGTTACCTTCCGGGGAGAACCCCTCACCTTTCAAAAATTTGTCTATTATATGCTAAATAAGCCCCAGGGAGTAGTGTCGGCTACGAAGGACAATACGGCAAGGACTGTGTTAGAACTACTTCCCGAAGAGAAACGGACAGGTCTTTTTCCCGTGGGACGGCTGGATAAGGACACGGAGGGTCTTCTTCTCATTACCAACGATGGACAACTGGCTCATCGCCTTCTATCTCCGAAAAAGCATGTGGACAAAGTCTATCTGGTGGGAATAAAAAAGGCGCTGACAGTGGAAGAGGCCGATCGACTGAGGCAGGGCGTTGACATCGGCGAGAAAAAACTCACCGCCCCAGCAAAGGTGGAAATCTTAGAGGAACTGCAGATTGCCCTCACTATCCACGAGGGGCAGTTTCATCAGGTGAAGAGGATGTTTAAGGCGGTAGGAAATGAAGTGTTGACTTTGAAACGAATACGCTTTGGGAGACTTCAACTGGATGAGAAGCTTTCCCCCGGCCAGAGCCGGGAACTTACAGAAGAGGAGGTGGAGCTGTTACATGAATCATAAAATGCTGCAGGATATTGAAGCGGTGATCTTTGATCTGGATGGCTCCCTCGTAGACTCCATGTGGCTCTGGAGGGATATTGATATCGAATATCTGGGGCGTTTTGGGATTGAAATGCCGGAAAATCTGCAGGCCCAGATTGAAGGCATGAGCTTTCATGAAACGGCCATATATTTTAAAGAACATTTTTCCATTCCCGACTCCCTTGACGAGATCAAAGCAAACTGGAACCGGATGGCTTGGGATAAGTACGAGAGGGAGGTTCCCTTAAAACCCGGGATCGCTGAATTTTTGAAGGGCTGTGCACGAAACCATATCAAACTTGGTATTGCCACCAGCAATTCCAGGGAACTGGTGGAAAACGTGCTGCGTGTACACGGGATAAGGGAATGCTTTTCCTGCATTATGACCGGCAGCGAGGTACTTCACGGAAAACCGGCGCCGGATATTTATCTGGCAGTGGCCGATGCTCTTAAGATAGCGCCTGAAAAGTGTCTGGTGTTTGAAGACATTGTTCCGGGGATCCAGGCGGGCAAGTCCGCCGGTATGCGGGTCTGTGCGGTGGAGGATGCGTACTCTCTCCAGGCGAGAGCCCAAAAGGAAGCGCTTGCCGATCATTACATCACTGACTACCATGGACTGTTTTGGCAGTATCTTCCAATCTCAGAAGAAGAATTGGCAGAACGCGGCTGGGATCAGGTGGACTTTGCCTATGTCATTGGGGACGCCTACGTGGATCATCCCTCTTTTGGCCCTGCCATCATCAGCCGCATTTTGGAGGCAAACGGCTACCGGGTGGGGATCATCTCTCAGCCGGATTGGAAGGATGAGGAGAGCATCCGCGTGTTTGGAAGACCACGGCTTGGCTTCATCGTATCCGCCGGCAATATGGACAGTTGTGTCAATCATTACTCTGTCTCCAAAAAGAGGCGTGCCACGGACGCCTACACACCGGGCGGAGAGGTAGGAAAGCGCCCTGACCACGCCACTGCGGTGTACGGCAATCTGATCCGAAAGTCATACCGGGATGTCCCTATCATTATAGGAGGCATCGAAGCCAGCCTCAGACGGATGGCTCATTACGACTATTGGACGGACAGCTTCAAGCGATCTGTACTTCTGGACAGTCAGGCGGATCTGATCTCCTACGGTATGGGAGAGAGATCCATCGTGGAGATCGCGGATGCCTTAAATAGTGGCATTGCAGTTAAAGATATCACTTTTGTGCCGGGCACCGTATATCGAACCAAGGATATCTCTGGCATCTACAACGGGATCATGCTTCCCACCTACGAGGAGATGAAGGCGGAGAAAAGACGCTATGCGGAGAGCTTTGCCATTCAGTACGAGAATACAGACTTCTGTACCGGAAAGCCTCTGATCGAGACCTATCCAAACGGCGTGTATGTGGTGCAGAATCCGCCCCAGCCGCCCCTCACCACGGAGGAGATGGATCGGGTTTACGATCTTCCCTACATGAGAAGTTATCATTTCTCCTACGAGGAAAAGGGCGGCGTTCCGGCTATTGCGGAGATCAAATTTTCCCTGACCAGCAATCGCGGATGCTTTGGCGGATGCAGCTTCTGTGCCCTGACCTTTCATCAGGGAAGAACGATTCAGGCGAGAAGCCATGAATCTATTTTGCGGGAAGCCGGGCAGATGATACAGGATCCGGATTTTAAAGGCTATATTCATGATGTGGGCGGTCCTACGGCCAATTTTCGCCATCCCTCCTGCGAGAAGCAGTTGACGAAAGGCGTCTGCAAAGACCGACAGTGCCTTTTTCCAAAGCCGTGTCCTAATTTGAAGGTAGATCACTCAAACTATCTGGAACTTTTGCGCAAACTGAGGTCACTGCCCGGAGTAAAGAAAGTCTTTGTCCGCTCCGGCATCCGTTTCGATTACTTAATGGCGGATCCGGATGATACTTTCTTCCGGGAACTGGTGGAGCACCATGTGAGCGGGCAGCTTAAAGTTGCTCCCGAACATATTTCCGACACAGTGTTAAAGTATCTGGGGAAACCGCAAAATGCCATTTATGAGCGATTTGTGACAAAATACAATAAGCTGAACAAGACACTTTCCAAGAACCAGTTTCTGGTGCCTTATCTGATGTCCTCCCACCCGGGCTCCACCTTGAAGGAGGCTATAGAGCTTGCGGAGTACCTGCGGGACCTGGGCTACATGCCGGAGCAGGTTCAGGACTTTTATCCCACGCCATCCACACTGTCCACAGTTATGTACTACACAGGACTTGACCCCAGGGATATGAGTGAGGTCTATGTGTGTCACAATCCCCATGAGAAGGCCATGCAACGGGCACTGATTCAATATCGCAATCCAAAAAACTACGAGCTGGTGCATGAAGCCCTCGTAAAAGCAGGCAGAACGGATCTCATCGGCTTTGACAAAAAGTGCTTAATAAGACCCCGAAAGCTTGCAGGTGGGCCGGCAGGAACGTCTGTTAAACGAGACGAAAAGCATATGGTGGACAGGGTGGCAATGCCAACTTCAGCAAAAGATCAGAAGAGCCGTAGCTGGAAGCGTCAGAGCACGGAGAAACCAAAGAAAAAAAAGACCATACGAAACATTCACAAGAAGAAAATAGTACCTGAGTAGATCGAATCAATAATAAGCTTGAACAGACCAAGAAGAATTTTTGAGAAGAAGGAGTTGTCATATGAATGTGATCGTTATCACCGGAGCTTCCTCCGGTATCGGAATGGAATTTTCCTTGCAGCTGGATGATCATTTTTCCAACATTGATGAGTTTTGGCTGGTGGCCAGAAGGCGGGATAAAATGGAGGAACTTGCGAAGATGCTGAAGCATCGCACAAAAGTTTTTGCCATGGACGTTACAAAGGAGGGGCAGTTGGAGCGTTTGGAGGACGCTCTGATCGAGAAAAATGCAGTGGTTCGTATGCTCGTCAACTGCGCAGGCTATGGACTGATGGGCCCATTTGCTTCCGGAGACTTGGAGGGACAGCTCGGTATGATCCGTTTAAATTGTGAAGCGCTTACCAGTGTGACACACCGCATGCTTCCCTACATGAGACGTAGAAGCCGTATCATTCAGTTGGCTTCCAGCGCAGCTTTTCTGCCCCAGGCTGACTTTGCGGTCTATGCCGCCACCAAGTCCTATGTACTAAGCTTTTCCAGAGCGTTGGGACAAGAGCTTGCAAAAAAGGGCATCTATGTGACCAGCGTCTGTCCCGGACCGGTAGACACACCGTTTTTTGACATTGCAGAACGGGGCGGCACCACTTTGAATCTCAAAAAATATGTTATGGTTCCGGCGGATCGTGTGGTACGGCAAGCGATAAAGGATTCCTATTACCGAAGATCCATCTCCGTGTGCAGTTTTCCTATCAGAAGCTTTGGTTTGATCAGCAAATTTACGCCGCACAGTGTGATCTTGAAGTTGATGGGAACTCTGAAGGCTATGGATAGCGTGAGATAGAGGAGAAGTGTGTAAGATGCAGCTATTGAGAATGTTTTCCACCGAAAAGTACAAAGGGACTAAAGGATATCTGAACTCTCAGAAAAAATATGAGGTGATACGGACGGTATTGTATTTTGGCATCTCTCTGTGCCTGTTTATTGCTGGCTGGGTGACTACGAAAACCCGTTTGAATCTTTTGACGATCGTAGCGGTACTTGGGTGTCTGCCTGCCAGCAAGAGCCTGGTGGGAACGATCATGTTTTTGCGCTTTCACAGTTGTCCGGAAGCTGTCTCGGAGGAGATAGAGGAGCATGTGGGGGAGCTTTATGGAATGTACGACCTGGTGTTCACCTCCTATGATAAAAATTATCAGGTGGATCATGTGGTCGTGAAGGGGAATACGGTCTGCGGCTTTGCAGGCGGTGTGAAGTTTGATGAGCAAGGATTTTACAAGCATATTGACGGGATCTTGAAAGCGGACAACTACAAGGATGTATCCGTTAAGGTTTTTGGAGATATCAGAAAATATGTGGATCGGCTGGAGCAGATGAAAGAGTTGGATGCGAATGAGGAGAGTACGGAAGGAATTGCGGGGACGCTTCGGAGTGTGGCGCTGTGATATAGGGTACATTGAATGCGAATGATTGAACTATTTAATATTGTGTAATAATTGCACAAAGGCGTTGATATTACACAAATATTGTGTATAATATATGTGTAGAGAGGTACAATAGTTAGTGAAGCAAAGAGATTTAATTAAAAAACTAGAAGATGGTGGTTTTGTATTTGAAAGACACGGCAGTAATCATGATGTTTATGTTAGAGGAATGGATCGAGAAGAAGTTCCAAGGCATAAAGAAATTGATGAAAGATTAGCAAAAGCAATTTTAAAGAGACGAGGGTTATTATAACCCTTTATCTCTATGTTAAATATAGATATAAAAAATTGGAGGAATAATGGTGAAAAGTGTATATCCTGTTTTTTTAACCCAAACAAATACTATGATATTAGTTGATGTTCCAGATTTAGAGATTTTAACAGAAGGAAAAGATATACCAGATGCTATCAATATGGCAAGAGATGCAATTGAATTAAAATGTGTATCACTAGAAGATGAGGGTATTAAAATTCCACAACCATCGGATATTGCGACGCTGAATGTGAATGCTGGAACCTTTGCTGAAGAGGGAAAAACGATTGTTTCACTTGTTGATGTTGATCCGGCAGAATACAGGAGAAAAATTGATACAAAAACTGTTAGAAGAAATGTGGCCTTGCCAAGTTGGTTGAATTATGAAGCTGAACAAGCTGGAGTTAATGTCTCAAGAATATTGCAGGAAGCATTGATAAGCACACTTAACTTAGAAAGGCGAATATAATAAGGTAATATGAAACCATGCAGTCTGTAACGATCGGGAAGAATCAAGCCGGGCAACGCCTGGATAAATTTTTGCATAAATATCTGCCTCTGGCGGGGAGCAGCTTTCTCTACAAGATGCTTCGGAAGAAGAATATCACGCTGAATGGAAAGAGGGCAGAAGGGAAGGAAATTCTGGCGGAGGGAGATGTGGTTCAGTGTTTCTTTTCGGAGGAGACGTTTGCAAAATTTGCGGGGAGAGATGTTGCTACAGTACGTAAGACCATGACAGAGGAAATTGTCGGCAATGCGCCATCCAATATGACACCTGTGTCAGTCGTACAGATGGTGCCCGCCATGGAGGCATACGAGAAGGTGTTTCGGCAGATTAGTGGCATAACAGTGCTCTATGAAAACGAAAATGTTGTCGTGTTGGACAAGCCGGCTGGCATCTTGACACAGAAGGCAGAGAACAGAGACTTGTCGATAAATGAATGGGTGATCGGTTATCTGCTTGAAAAGGGAGCTCTTTCTGTGGAGGAACTTCACACTTTTCGTCCCTCCGTGTGCAACCGCCTGGACCGCAATACCAGCGGCATCGTCCTATGTGGAAAGAGCCTGAAGGGCTCCCAATACTTAAGTCAGATCATCCGAGATCACAGCCTACGCAAGTTTTATCGGACAATTTGTGTAGGAGAGATTTATGATGATATAGAATTGGAGGGGTATCTTTGGAAGGATCCCGCTGCCAACAAAGTGACAATATCCAAGCAACAACCAAGGACGGATATCTCTCGGACATCTGCAAAAAAAGGCACAGAAAAGAGCGGCACAAACTACATCCACACAGCTTTTCATCCGCAGCAAATAGTAGGCGGATTCACTCTTCTGGAGGTGGAGCTTTTCACCGGAAAAACCCATCAGATACGCGCGCATCTCGCCAGCATCGGGCATCCCATCATCGGGGATCACAAGTATGGCGATCGCAAGGTAAATGAACGTTTTCAGAGAGAATTTGGACTAAAGTATCAGTTACTCCACGCATACAGGGTAGAATTTCCGAAAACTTTTGAGATACAATTGCCGAATCAGATTGTCGACCCCTATCCGGAGCAATTTGGAAACATTCTCAATAAACTGGGATTTTAGCATCATATAATAAAAGATATAAAGTGTCATTTTTATAAAATAAGGTAAAAATTTTGGTATTTGTAACAGGCGACACTCACGGAGATTGGATAAAGAGGTTAAAAGTAGAATCCTTTCCGGAACAAAAGGAAATGACGAAGGATGACTATGTAGTCATCTGTGGCGATTTCGGACTTTGGGATAACTCTAACAGAGAAAAATATAATCTGGATTGGCTGGAAGCTAAACCGTTCACCACTCTATTTGTATCGGGGAACCATGAAAATTATGATATTTTGGATAGTCTTCCGGTTGAAGAATGGCACGGTGGCTCCGTAAATTTTATTAGAAAATCTGTGATCCATCTTATGAGAGGACAAATCTTTCACATAGAAAGCAAATTATTCTTTACCTTTGGTGGTGCAAGCAGCCATGATATAGCGGATGGTATCTTAGAACCGGATGATCCTGATTTTAAATTGAAGAAGAAAAGATTAGAAAAACAACCTTTTGCTTTATATCGAATCAACCATGTCAGTTGGTGGGAAAGAGAGCTGCCAAATGAAAGTGAGATGAAAATAGGGCTGGAAAATCTCCAAAAGCAGAATAATAAGGTAGATTATATTATTACTCATAGTCCTTATACTTCATTACTCAGACAAATGGATGGTGGTTCCGGATTGTACAAGAGCGATTATCTCACTGATTATTTGCAGAAGATTAAGCAAACTGTTGATTATAAACATTGGCTGTTTGGACATATACATATTGATCAGACTTTTCAATGGGAAAAAAGTTCTTGTCTATATGAACAGATTATTCGGATCTTGTAGTAATTGTGTTGTTTTCCAGACGTTAATTGCCCCATACACTGACAAGAGTATATGGGGCAAAACTTTTTCATTATTTCTTTGTCTCTTTACATGTTCAACACCAGATGCTCAGGCAGGCCGTTTACCATGAAAGGCTGGAAGTCGCCCTGGATCAGAGGCTTTACATAATTGATGAAGTCCTCCGTCATATTGTTGCCATCCTTGTTCACCCACTCTCTGGGAACCAGCTTCTCGTTGTTGGCAATGCGGTGAACATCGTAAATGCCTGCGGAACTCTGATAAGGATCGTCGGATACTCTGTCGATAACTACCATCTTGCCGGTATCTCCTTCGTCAGCAGCCTTCACAGCAGCACCGCCAACCATGAATGCCTCATTGATATCGGTACGGGAAGCCATGTGGGAAGCGCATCTTTGTAAGGTGGAGAACTCAACAGCACGAGTCTTGCAGCCAATCTGAGAGCCAAGGAAGTTAGCCAGATAGGTAGCAGTACCCTGAAGCTGCTTGTGTCCGAAAGCGTCCACATAGTCAGCACCACCGGACAGTTCACACACATAGCGGCCGTCAGCCAGCTTAATACCCTCGGAGACAGCGATCACGACATTCTGTTTCTTCTTCATGATATTCTGAACGGTTGTCAGGAACTTGTCTATATCAAAGGTAATCTCAGGAAGATAGATCAGATCGGGACCTTCGCACTCCTCGGTCTTGGCGAGAGCAGTAGCTGCGGTCAACCATCCAGCGTTCCTGCCCATGATCTCCATGATCGTGATATTCTCCTTGTTATAGCTTAATCCCAACGCGTCGCGGATAATCTCCTTGGTGGAAGTAGCGATATACTTTGCAGCACTGCCATATCCGGGTGTATGGTCGGTGAGCGCAAGGTCGTTGTCAATGGTCTTGGGCACGCCTAAGAATTTCTGGCTGTGTCCTTTTACGATCGCGTAGTCGGACAGCTTCTTGATGGTATCCATGGAATCGTTGCCGCCGATATAGATAAACGCCTCAATATCCAGATTATCCAAAATCTGGAAAATCTTTTCATAGATTTCCGGGTTCTCGTGAATCTCCGGGAGTTTGTAACGGCAGGAGCCTAAGAATGCGGAAGGAGTACGCTTCAATACCTCGATGTCCATGTTGGTATGAATCTGGGTGGAGAGATCCACATACTTTTCATCCAAAAGACCTTGAACGCCATGCAGCATTCCATATACCTTGTCGAAACCGCGCTCCTTTGCGGTCTTATAGACACCCGCCAGACTGGAGTTGATCACGGAAGTGGGGCCACCTGATTGTCCTACAATAATGTTGCGCTTTTGAGCCATTTCAAAATTACCTCCTTTAATTGAAGAAAATCATATCGATTACATTTTAACAAAGTCCGTTCCCAACTGCAACCAGTTTTTTCATGTTTGCGGTTGCTGATTGGGAAAAAGTGGACTACAATGGGTACAGAAGGAAAGCATATTATGAATTTAGAATCTTTAAAACCGTATGTAGTCAACATATTAAAAGAAAAATGATGGTAGAAAACATAATATTAAAATGTGGATAGACGAGCTAACGGTGGAAAGCTATGTCAGTTTCGACTATACAATATAGCTGAAAGAATGCCTTTTCTACGTAAGAACCCAACACAGGAGGACAAAGACATGTATGATTTTTGCAGCACAGTGACAGGAGTACTTTCCCTCGGTATCATCATCCTTGGCATCATAGGCATGCGTAACAGTCAAAAGGCCAAAGATGCAAATAAAAAGGATATCTCCTCAAAGTACAACATTAATGCGGATGACGGTGAAGAGGCGGAAGAGGATCATGAAGTATAACTCAAAATAACTCCGCGAAAAGGAAAAAGATTAACAGAATTCACTGTGAGACATTGGAAAAGCCAAAAGAGTCTGCTATAATAGAGGAGTTTGGAGCGAAAAATGCTTCGGATTGGAGATAAGATATGGCTACATGGAAGTCCAGAGGACTCCGCGGCTCTACTTTGGAGGAAATGATCAACCGGACAAATGAAAAATATGCGGAAAACGGACTCGCCCTGATCCAAAAGGTTCCCACCCCCATCACCCCCATCAAGATGGACAAGGAGAACAGACAGATCACGCTGGCCTACTTTGACCAGAAGAGTACCGTGGACTACATAGGTGCGGTTCAGGGGATTCCTGTCTGCTTTGACGCCAAGGAGTGTGCTGTAGACACCTTTGCCCTTCAGAATATCCATGAGCATCAGGTGGAGTTCATGCGCAAGTTTGAAGCCCAGAAGGGAATCGCTTTCTTCCTGATCTACTACACCCACCGGGATCTTTTGTATTACCTCCCCTATGAAATGCTCCGTTTTTTCTGGGATCGGGCGAAGGAGGGCGGCAGGAAGAGCTTTCGGTTTGAGGAGTTGAATCCTGAGTATGTGCTCCCCAAAAAGCATGGCATTCTTGTGCCATATCTGGACATGCTGCAGAAAGATCTGTACGACAGGGATTAATGTGAACAGCTCCCTGCAATAGAACGAATTACTGAGAGCAAGAAGCTGAGAATTTGTCTTGACAGTAAACACCTGTTTCGATATACTACTAAATAGTTTATTGTGCTACCATGCTAACACGTTACCACGTTAAAGCGTTCCGGCATTGTTATTATACAATTTCATTAAAATACCCCCAATCCGGTTATGTGTTATTGACATCACTCGGAATTTACAAGAGGAGATAATATTGAAATACATATTTTCTGTAGAAGAAGCCACACAAAAATTATTTACAAGTCTTTCTGAAGCAACAGGCTGGAAGTATATGAAAAGTCAACGTTGTCTTAAAAAGACTGTTAAAGATTTAGTTTTTGAGATAGACTTTTTTACATCAAAATGGAATCTTTCACATCAGCGTGTAGAAGTAAACGCTGAATTTAAGCTATGGTGTAAAAGCTATGGGAAATTGCCTATAAACAATGTAATTGCAACAATGTCATATCACCCTGAACGGTATAGTCACAATGGCAGTTACTGGTATGATATTTCTACGGAAAAGAAACTTTTTTCTACCTTTGAGGACTTGAATAGCAGAATACATAATACAGCAGTCAGTTTATGTACACAATTTGAAAATGATTATCTTACGGCGACCGAGAACTTATTCAGAGAGCATTTTGATGAATATAATGTACATTTGGATTTTATAGCAATTTGAAATATATTCTTGATAACGATTTGGTTAGAATATAAATTCTGTATTACATTTAGGAACACAAAGCCGAATTGAGAGAAAAAAAACAATTATATCGAACAGGAAACCATCAAATGAGCAAAATCTTACTACATACCCCGGAGGGAGTCCGGGACATTTACGGAAAAGAATACGCACGTAAACTGTGGGTGGAGAACAAACTTCATGAGATCATAAAGAGCTATGGTTACGAGGACATCCAAACGCCGACTTTTGAATTTTTTGACGTGTTCTCCAAGGAGATCGGCACCACGCCCAGCAAAGAGCTGTACAAGTTCTTTGATAAGGAAAACAATACTCTTGTGCTGCGACCGGATTTCACGCCATCCATCGCCCGCTGTGCGGCAAAATTTTTCATGGAGGAGCAGGTGCCTCTGCGCTTCAGCTATCTGGGGAACACTTTCACCAACACTTCCAACCTTCAGGGAAAGCTAAAAGAGGTCACCCAGATTGGGGCAGAGCTTATCAATGAGCCCTCCGTGGAGGCGGACGCCGAGATGATCAGTCTGGTGATCGAAGCTCTTCAAGGCATCGGATTAAAGCAGTTTCAGGTCAGCATCGGCGAGATGGAGTATTTTAAGGGACTTTGTGAGGAGGCCGGACTGGACGAAGACACGGAGCTGGATCTGAGAGCCTGCATCTCCGGCAAAAACTACTTTGCGGCGCAAGAACTTTTGAGCGAGCGTCATGTGGCAGATCCATACCGTGATATTTTGTTGAAAGCGGCAGACATGTTCAGCGATATGGCATCTCTGTCAGAAGCCAGGGCACTGGTGAAGAATGAACGTTCCATCGCGGCTATTGAAAGGCTTGAGAAGCTGGAAGAAGTGCTGAAGGCCTACAGGGTTTCTGAGCATATTTCCTTCGACCTTGGAATGCTCAGTAAATACAATTATTACACAGGTGTCATTTTTAAGGCGTATACTTATGGCGTGGGAAATGCAGTGGTAAAGGGCGGTCGCTACAACAATCTGCTGCACCAGTTTGGCAAGGAGGCGCCGGCCATCGGTTTTGCATTGGTCATTGATGAACTCTTGGAGGCAC
Organism: Acetatifactor sp.; assembly: GCA_022511465.1. Lineage (GTDB taxonomy): Bacteria > Bacillota > Clostridia > Lachnospirales > Lachnospiraceae > Acetatifactor. The sequence continues at coordinate 25,458 of JAFLRM010000029.1, forward strand.
TGGACAGACAAAAGGTGGAGCTGCCTCTGCCAGAGGGCATTCAAACGCTATACTATAAAAAGGGAGACAGTGCCGACTATCTGGAACAGCTGAAAAGAGTAAAAGAGCTTAGAAGTCAAGGTAAAGCGGTGGCACTCACTCCTCAGTAGTGTGTTCTCAAGAAATATATTTTCGGTAAGATTTGGAGAAATAACAGATGAGTGATGATAGATATTTGACCTTCGCCTTGGGAAAGGGCAGGCTGGCAAAACAGACCATGGAGCTTTTTGAGGAGATTGGGATCACCTGCGAGGAGATGAAGGACAAGGACTCCAGAAAGCTGATCTTTGCAAACGAAGAGTTAAAACTGCGTTTTTTCCTTGCAAAGGGGCCTGATGTGCCCACCTATGTGGAGTATGGTGCCGCCGACATCGGCGTGGTGGGAAGGGACACTATTTTGGAGGAAAATCGCAACGTTTATGAAGTGTTGGATTTAGGATACGGCAAGTGCCGCATGTGTGTGTGTGGTCCGGAATCGGCAAAAGAGCTTTTGCAGCACCATGAACGCATCCGCGTGGCCAGCAAATATCCGGGTATCGCCAAGGACTATTTCTACAACAAAAAGCATCAGACCGTGGATATCATCAAGCTGAACGGTTCCGTGGAGTTGGGGCCCTTGGTGGAGCTGTCCGACGTGATCGTGGACATTGTGGAGACCGGTTCCACTTTGCGGGAGAACGGACTGGGGGTTTTGGAGGAGATTTGTCCCCTAAGCGCCCGGATGATCGTGAACCCGGTGAGCATGCAGATGGAGAATGCCCGCATCAAGAAGCTGGTGGCGGATATCCGCGCTAAGTTAGAGATAAAGTAAATGACATCCTTAAAAATAAAACGTGGCTGCAGAAATATTGATACATTTACAATTTGTTTTAGATCAATTATCAGAGCTAAATGAAATATCATACCGCGCAATGATGGGAGAATTCATACTTTATTATCGTGGCAAGATAGTTGGCGGTATATATGATGATAGGTTACTTGTTAAACCAGTAAAGTCAGCTATTACATATATAAAAAAACCAACATATGAATTGCCGTATGCTGGTGCAAAAGAAATGCTTTTAGTAGAAGAAATAGACAACTATCAGTTTACATAAGGAACAAAAATAGAGAGAAATAAAGAGCAACGTAGAAAAAGAAAGAGGACATCACGCATGAAGATCATAGAACTATCCAACGAGACCAAACAGAGCATTTTGGACGACTTGCTAAAAAGAAGTCCTAACAACTACACCCAGTACGAGAGCACGGTGAACGAGATCATTGAGAATATCCGCACAAACCGAGATCAGGCAGTATTTGATTACACCTTAAAATTTGATAAGTTTCAGCTCACCCCTGACAATATCAAGGTGACAAGAGCAGAGATTGATGAGGCTTACAGCCTTTTGGATACCAAACTGATCGAAGTGATCAAAAAATCGGCGGAGAACATCCACACTTTCCACACAAAGCAGCTCAGGAACAGCTGGTTTGACTTTCAGGAGGACGGCACGATCTTAGGAATGAAGATCACCCCTATTGCCAGAGCCGGCGTGTATGTGCCCGGCGGAAAGGCAGCCTATCCCTCCAGTGTGCTAATGAATGTTATCCCAGCCAAGGTGGCGGGAGTGGGAGAGATTGTGATGACCACCCCTCCCGGAGCGGACGGCAAGGTAAATCCCGGCACTTTAGTTGCGGCGGATATTGCCGGCGTGGACACCATCTATAAAGTGGGCGGTGCACAGGCGATCGCCGCAATGGCCTTCGGAACCCAGTCCATTCCCAAGGTGGACAAGATCACCGGCCCCGGCAACATTTTTGTGGCTCTGGCCAAGAAGGCGGTGTACGGCTATGTGAGTATTGACTCCATCGCAGGGCCAAGCGAGATCCTGGTGCTTGCCGACGAGACCGCCAATCCCCGCTATGTGGCGGCGGATCTTTTGTCCCAGGCAGAGCACGACGAGCTTGCCAGCGCTATTTTGATCACCACATCCAGAGAACTTGCCGAGAAAGTCTCCGCTGAGGTGGATGGCTTTGTGAAAGTGCTTGAGAGAGCGCCCATTATTCAGAAGTCCTTAGATAACTATGGATATATCCTACTTGCAAACAATATGGAGGACGCCATTGACGCCGCTAACGAGATTGCCTCAGAGCACTTGGAGATTCTGACTAAGAATCCATTTGATATTATGACCCGCATCAAAAATGCAGGAGCAATCTTCTTGGGCGAGTATGCCTCCGAGCCGTTGGGTGACTATTTTGCAGGCCCCAACCACATACTTCCCACCAACGGCACTGCAAAGTTTTTCTCCCCTGTGAACGTGGATGACTTTATCAAGAAGAGCAGCATTATTTCCTACTCAAAAGAAGCCCTTTCCAAGGTGCACAAGGATATCGAGCTGTTTGCAGAAAATGAGGGACTTACCGCCCATGCCAACAGTATCAAGGTAAGATTTGAGGAATAGATATAGAACAGATTTATAGGAGGAGAGTTTTCCATGGAACGCAACGCAGCGATCAATCGCACTACCAAAGAGACAGACATTGCCATTAGATTGAATTTGGACGGAACCGGCCAGTCGGAAATTTCCACCGGGATCGGCTTTTTTGACCATATGCTGGAGGGCTTTGCCAAGCATGGCTTCTTTGACTTAAATTGTCAGGTAAAGGGTGATCTGAATGTGGACGGCCACCACACGGTGGAGGATGCCGGTATTGTCTTAGGAAATGCTATCAAGGAGGCTCTTGGTGATAAGAAAGGCATCCGCCGCTACGGATACTTTATCCTGCCCATGGATGACGCTTTGGCACTCTGTGCGGTGGATCTGTGCGGCAGACCTTACTTTTCCTTTGAGGGAGAGATTAACGCTCCCACGGTGGGAGACTTTGACACAGAACTTGTAAGGGAATTTTTCTACGCGGTTTCTTACAGTGCGGCCATGAACCTGCACATCAAGATTCTTTCCGGCCACAACGCACATCATATGATCGAGGCTGCCTTCAAATCCTTTGCCAAGGCGCTTGACATGGCGGTGGGAATCGACCCTAGGGTGACGGATGTGCTGAGCACTAAAGGGAGTCTGTGAAGACATCAAAATACAATATGAACCAAACGATAAAAGGGAGCCGAAAGCATGATCAAGAAATTTGTACCCTGTATTTATTTATACCATGAGAAGGCAGTCAGAAGTCTGACTGACACAACTGTCGTAAATACGGATCCCGTCCGTTTAGCGGGAGTCTATCAAGAGAATAATGCGGACGAGCTGATCGTGTTCGATCTGTCCGAGACGGATGCGGAGCACGAGGCGGCTCTGAATATTTTGAAAGAGATCTGTGCAGTGTCGGAGCTTGACGTGATCGGCGCCGGCAACATCAAGCGCATGGAGGACGTAAAGAAAATTCTTTACGCCGGCTGCAAGAAGGCAATATTGGACTACGAGAAAGAGAGCAATATTACTATCACAGAGGAAGTCTCCCTAAAATTTGGCCGGGACAAGATTCTCGCTTCTTACAACGATCCTCAAGTGCTTGTAGATCACAAAGAACTTACGGACAAATTTCTGTCAGGGCTTGTCCTGCTAAACCCTCACAAGATAAGAGAGACAGAAGATGTGACAGAACTGCCGTTTTTGGTACAGATCCAGCAAATTGCCCTGAACAAACTGTTGGAGATCTTTGCCTACGAGCATGTCTGCGGCGTCACCGGCAACACTATCAACGACAATATAAATGAGATTTTAGCCTTAAAGGAGCTTTGTAAGGAGAACAACATTATGGTGGAGTCTTTTCAAGCTGCTTACAAATGGGAAGATTTCAAGAAAAATAGTGACGGCATGGTGCCGGTAGTGGTTCAGGATTACCGAACCATGGAGGTTTTGATGGTGGCCTACATGAATGAGGAGGCCTATGAGAACACTCTTAGAACCGGCAAGATGACCTACTACAGCAGAAGCAGACAAAAGCTTTGGCTGAAAGGGGAGACCAGCGGCCATTATCAATATGTGAAGAGTTTGACCGCCGACTGCGATCTGGACACGATCCTGGCTCGGGTATCTCAGGTGGGTGCAGCCTGCCACACCGGTGCGAGAAGCTGCTTTTTCAACGAGATCACTAAGAAAGACTATGAGGAGAGCAGCAATCCCCTTCAGGTGTTTGAGGAGGTCTTTGATGTGATCAAGGACCGAAAAGTGCACCCCAAGGAAGGCTCCTACACTAACTACCTGTTTGACAAGGGGATTGACAAGATCTTAAAGAAGATGGGGGAGGAGGCTACCGAGATCGTCATCGCAGCCAAGAACCCCAACCCCAACGAGATCAAGTATGAGATCAGTGATTTTCTGTATCACATGATGGTGCTGATGGCAGAGAAAGAGATCACATGGGAGGAGATCACCACAGAGCTTGCGAACCGTTAAAGTCTGTGTAAAATGCCTGTTATGGCTGGTCTGGCAATGTTTGAGCCTCCAGCCATGCGTCCAGATCGTCCTCATAACTGGCGGAGATAGTGTCAAAGATCTGTTCTGTGGAGAGACCTGCGATGCTGCCTCCGCTTCTGTCTAACAGAATCACTCCTATTGCCAAAAGAAGTGCTGCCAGCATACGAAGCTGGAATGTGCTGAACATTGGCACATCATCCGGAAGTCCTTCCGGTGACCATTCTTTTCCGGAGAACTCTTTATTTTGATCATAAAAATTTTTCTTCGATGTCTTGCCATATAGGATCCTCTCGCGGTTGGACAGATCATACTGATTCCGGTTGTAGCGGGAACGGATCTGTTCCACCAGCTTTAACTTCTGATCTACCGAAAATTTTCGCATGGAAAACCTCTCAAAAAGTTATCTTATCTGCAACTAATATATGGGACACCCTCTGAAAATAGAACAAACCTGACCAAACTTTATGATGTGCTTTGTCGCGTTCTGTGTTATACTAATTACAGTGTGAATTGAGCCACACAGAAAAGAGGTGCATTATGAGCGCAGATAACGGCAAACGTCTGGCCGACAGGGTGCTGGAGAATATCGCACAGGTCATCATCGGGAAGGAGAGGACGGCAAGGCTGCTTTTGACCGCGCTGGTGGCAGACGGTCATGTACTTTTAGAGGATGTCCCCGGTACAGGCAAGACCAAGCTTGCAAAGACCTTGGCTAAGTCGCTCTCTGCGCAGTTTTCCCGCATACAGTTTACTCCAGATCTGCTTCCCAGCGATATCACGGGACTCAACGTCTTTGACCGTCAGAAAAACGAGTTTGTCCTGCGGGAGGGCCCTGTTTTCACCAATATTCTGCTGGCGGATGAGATCAATCGCGCCACCCCCAGAACACAGGCAGGACTTTTGGAGTGCATGGAGGAGCGTCAGGTGACCATCGACGGCGTAAGCTACCAGCCTGGGGATCCCTTCTTTGTCATCGCCACCCAGAATCCCATCGAAAATGCCGGAACCTTTCCCCTTCCTGAGGCCCAGATGGACCGTTTTATGATGCGACTCTCCATGGGGCTTCCTGACCATGAGGAGGAACTTGCCATCTTAGAGCGCTATCTGGAGAGAGAGCCCCTCTCTGAGCTTCAGAGTGTATTTACACTGAAGGATCTGAAAAGTGCCAGAGAGGATGCCGTCAAAGTCTTTGTGCATCCCTGCGTGCGTGAGTACATGGTGGATATTGTGGAGGCCACCCGTTCGTCGGAAGGTGTTGAAATGGGAGTGAGTCCCAGAGGTTCCCTTGCGCTTCTTCGCTGTGTGAAAGCATACGCATACCTTCTGGGAAGAGGATATGTGATCCCCGACGATATAAAAGCGGTAGCGGTACCGGTTCTGGCGCACCGCATTGTCACGGGCGGATATGGGCTTGACAATAAAACCACCGAACTTATAGAGACTATTTTGAGCAGTACACCGACACCCACAGAGGATTTCAGCTCATGATCAAAATAATCGGAATCGGAATTGTGGCATTTCTCCTTCTGGTGTTAGAACAGCGAATATATCGGAGGCTTTGGAGCAAGGGCCTGTATGTGACTATCCACTTCAAAAAAGACAGTGTCTTTGAAGGGGAGGCGGGATCCCTCTTGGAGATCGTGGAAAACAGAAAACGCCTGCCTCTATCCATGCTGAAGGTAAAGTTTCAGACCAACCGCAATCTGGTCTTTGAGGCGGGTGACGGATCACGGACTACCGATCAATATTACCGGAACGATGTGTTTCAGATCGGAGGCGGAGAGAAGGTCACAAGAACGCTGTCTTACACAGGCGGTAAGAGAGGTTATTACAGCATCGAATCCTGCGATCTGGTGGCCTCGGATCTCTTTCTGACTTCCCAGATGGTGCAGACTTTGTCTGTCAAAACCTCTGTCTATGTGTATCCAAAACCTTTTGACAGCCGGGAGTTTCGTCGGTCCCTGCAGCAGCTGAACGGCGAAATACTCACCAAAAGACACCTATTGGAAGACCCTTTTGAATATCGCGGCATCCGGGAGTACCAAACGTTCGACAACATGAAAAGCATCAACTGGAAAGCCACCGCCAAGACGGGGGATCTTAAGGTCAATCAGAAAAACTACACATCCTTAAAGGCAGTGCGCATCTTCCTGAACCTGGAGGACAGCGGCATCCTGAAAAAGACAGACTGTGTGGAGCAAAGCCTGCGGGTTGCCGCCGGGCTTTGCGAATATTTCTTAGGCCAGGGAATGCAGGTTTCCTGTCACGGAAACAGCCTTGACAAGCTCACCCGAGAACCTCTCTCTCTGGAAGCCAGTGCCGGTTCCGGACAGATGACAGCCATCTACCGCGCTCTGGCAAGAACAAACGTGGAAGATGTGTCCCCCTTTGTAGGGCTTTTGCAGGATAAGCTGTTACATGAGGCGGAAGGCACCATGACCTGCATCGTTTCCCCAAACCAGTACGAGGATTTTGTGGCACTGCTAACGCAGTATCAGGATGCAGGGCAGGAGTACACTTGGTTCTATCCCGTGTGGGAGAGCACAGATCCCAAGCTTCCCGAAAAGCTGGCTTCCCACATTCAGATCCTGCATATCTGAGGATAAATTTTGTTTGAATGATTTTGAATGATATAGAAAGATTGGAAAGTCTGCCATGAACCGAAAGATTATATTTGGTGTCAGAGAATTTTTTGTGACACAGTTAAATCATTGGGCACTGTTGCCCATCGCCTTGCTTTTGTTCGGAGTGACCCAGAATATCTCTGAATGCGAGGAACCAAATATGTGGATCTGGCTTGCGATGGGGTTCCTTCCTTTTGCTTTCTATTTCTTGCGCGTTTTTATGCATCGCTTTTTCTTTCTCTTGGGCGGGCACCTTGTTGTTTTGGTACTGCTTGCGTTTCTCCTTTCGTTTATGATCTCACCGGCGAGAATGATCTATCTTTTTATGGGGATCTGCTACACGATCTACTCCGTTGTACTGCGCCTTAGAAAAAATGATTTTCTGGACGCCAAAGTCGTCATGCCACTTGCGGTTGGAATTTCTGCGGTCTCCGCATTCTTCTTGCGTTACATGGGCCACAGTAAGTGGGATTCCCTTTTGCTTCTCGCTTTGATCGCAGTGTTTGGGCTATATTTTTTCACTTCCTACCTGGAAAGCTATCTGCACTTCCTCATTGTAAATGAGAGCAGCACGGGACATATCCCTGAGCGGGAGATCCTTATTTCCGGCAGCCGGCTGATGGGAATCTTTGTGTTGTCCTCCATGGCGATCCTCTTTTTAGCCTCCCACTTAGAATGGCTGGAAGTGATCGTGTCACTTTTGAGAGAGGGAATTTTTGTTGTCCTGCGCTTAATTCTATTGTTTCTCCCCAAATGGGAGTCGGATACTCCTCCCATGGAGAGTGCACCCATCTCAGAAGGTGCCGGTATGGCGCTTTCGGAGTCCGGGGAACCGTTCTTTCTCTGGAGCGTTCTGGAAACGCTTTTTATCATTGCTATTCTTTGTGGACTGGTCGCTCTGATCATTTGGCTGTTGATCCGTCTCGTACGCTTTATCCGGGAACGAATGAAGTGGGGCAGACGCATTTACACACCCCAAGTATGGGAGAGTGTCTACGACGTGCGCGAAAAGTGTGCTCTGGAAAAAAAGAAAAAGGAAGAGGAACATTCTCTATTTTTCCGTATGAGCGTGAGGGAACGCATACGCCGGCTGTATCGGAACCATATTAAAAATGTCTCCGGGCGCCTTTCCAGGGCTCCTGAGCATCGTGAGACCTCAGATCCTGCGCTCAGGACGGCGAGGGAATGGGGGACAATCCTCAGTGAGGAGGAACTTGCCCCGCTGTACGAAAAGGCCCGCTATTCAAGTGAAAATGTTACGGTGGAGGAGTTGCGCCGAATGAAGGAAGTCTGCAGAAGAAAGGTTATAACATGAACGACAAGCTTGCATTATCGGATGATATTCTGATGAAAATAGAGAAGCCGGAGCGCTACATCGGCCATGAGGTAAATTCCGTGGTCAAGGACAAGGAGAAAGTCAATGTTCGCTTTGCCATGTGTTTTCCGGATGTTTACGAGATCGGCATGTCTCATCTGGGGATCCAGATCCTCTATGACATGTTCAACGCTATGGAGGACGTGTGGTGTGAGAGAGTGTACTCCCCCTGGGTAGATCTGGACGCCATTATGAGGAAAGAGCAGATTCCCCTCTTTGCGTTAGAGTCTCAGGATCCTATCAAAGATTTTGACTTTCTTGGCATTACGATCCAATACGAGATGTGCTACACCAACATTTTGCAGGTGCTGGATCTTTCGCAGATACCGCTTATTGCCACAGAAAGAGGAGAAGATTGCCCCATTGTCATCGGTGGAGGCCCCTGCGTCTACAATCCGGAACCCATCGCAGAATTTTTTGATCTCTTTTACATCGGGGAGGGAGAGACAAGATACGGCGATCTGATCGCCCTCTACAAAGAATGCCGCAGGGAGGGCACCGGCCGGGAGGAGTTTTTACGACGGGCGGCCAGGATCCCCGGCATGTACGTTCCCCGCTTCTATGAAGCCGCCTACCATGTGGATGGTACGTTGGCCTCTTTTACTCCCACGGAGGAGGGCATTCCCACAACCGTTTTGAAAGAAGTGGAGATGGATGTGACACATACCTCTTATCCTATGAAGCCGGTGGTTCCCTTTATCAAGGTGACACAGGACCGGGTGGTTCTGGAGATTCAGAGAGGCTGTATCCGCGGATGCCGTTTTTGTCAGGCTGGACAGCTCTACCGCCCGGTGCGGGAGAGAGACGCGGACACTCTAAAACAATATGCGCTGGAGATGTTAAAAAACACGGGACATGAGGAAATCTCCTTAAGCTCCCTAAGTTCCAGCGATTACAGCAAGCTGCCGGAGCTCATCGACTTTCTGATCGAGGAGTGCGGCAAGCGAAAGATAAATATTTCCCTTCCCTCTCTGCGCATTGATGCCTTTTCCCTGGATGTGATGAGCAAGGTTCAGGACGTGAAGAAGACCAGCCTGACCTTTGCGCCGGAGGCGGGAAGCCAAAGGCTGAGAAACGTGATCAACAAGGGGCTGACGGAGGAGGATATCATCCGTGGTGCCACCCTCGCCTTCGAGGGCGGTTGGACGAGAGTGAAGCTTTACTTTATGCTGGGACAGCCCACAGAAACCGAGGAAGATATCCGCGGCATCGCGGAGCTGTCCAACAAGATCGCGGCCACCTTCTTTGATGTAGTGCCCAAGGAGAAGCGCACAAACGGCAAGGTGCAGATCGTCACCAGCACCTCTTTCTTTGTACCCAAACCCTTCACCCCCTTCCAGTGGGCGAGCCAGTGCACTAAGGAGGAATTTATTGAAAAAGCCTACTTCACCAAGCGCGCAATCTCCGAACAGCTCAACCAAAAGAGCATCAAGTACAACTGGCATGAGGCGGACGCAAGTGTCTTGGAGGGTGTTCTGGCAAGAGGAGACAGGCGAATAGCCAAGGTTCTTATGAAACTTTACGAAAAGGGCTGCTTTTATGACGCCTGGGGCGAGTATTTTGACAACGATAAGTGGATGGAAGCCTTTGCGGAATGTGGAGTGGATCCTGCCTTTTACAGCAACCGCGAGCGTCCTTTGGACGAACTCTTTCCGTGGGATTTTATTGACTGCGGCGTGACCAAGGACTATTTAAAGAGGGAGTGGGAAAAAGCGCAGAGAGAGGAGACCTCCGAAAACTGCAGACAACACTGTCAGGGCTGCGGTGCCAGCCGATTTGGCGGTGGAGTCTGTCTGGAGGTTCGTGGGGATTAAGAGTATGCGCGCAATAATAATAAAGGATGGTAGGAGCAAATATGGTACTCCGCATAAAATTTCGTAAATATGGCCCGATCCGCTTTATCGGCCATCTGGATGTGATGCGTTTCTTCCAGAAACTAAACCGCAGAGCCGAGCTGGATGTGGCGTACAGTGGAGGGTTTAGCCCACACCAGATCATGTCCTTTGCGGCACCTCTGGGTGTTGGTCTCGAGAGCAACGGGGAATACATGGATCTTCAGGTACATTCCATCGTTTCCTGTGAGGATGTGCGAGAGCGGATGAATGCGGCCAGCGTCCCGGGCATTGAAGTGGTAGATGTAAAGATTTTACCGGAGAACGCAGGAAATGCTATGGCCAGCGTGGCTGCGGCGTCCTATACGGTGCGTTTCCGTGAGGGCAGGGAGCCGGACTTTATGCAAAATAAACCCATGGAGGAAGTGCTTGGCGCATTCCTGCAGCGGGAGAGTATCTGCATCACCAAAGAGACCAAAAAGAGTGTGCGGGAGGTGGATCTAAAGCCCGGTATCTATGAGTTTACCTGGGACAAAGATGCCTTTCATATGCTGGTGGACGCCTCCAGCAGCGGCAATATCAAGCCTGCCCAGATCTTTCAGGCGCTTCTTGCAGATCATGGGGAGACGTTAAAGGAAAATGCTCTTGTCATCACTAGGGAGGATACCTTCACCGACATCGGTGAGAACGGTGAGCAGAGACTGGTTCCTCTAAATGATATTGGAATGGATGATGCAGCTAAAAAAGGAGCAGAGGCATGAGCCGTAATATCGTGACCAACGGACATAAAGACGACAATGAAGCGGCGAGAGAACGCACCACACAGGAGGGAAAGTTTCTTTTTACCAAGTATCGGGATAAAGACTGTGCCATTCTTTTCAAAGGAAGCCGTGTCCTTGCCATACAGACCCTCTCCTCAAAGAAAAACCGGATTGGGGCTGTTTACGTCGGAAAGATAAAAAATATTGTGGAAAATATAGAAGCCTGTTTTGTGGAGATTGCAGAGGGCGAGATCTGTTTTCTGCCCATGAAGGATGCCCGCTTTCCTCTTGTGTGTGGTAGAACATTTGATCTTCAGAAGGATAAACTGCGGGAGGGCGACGAACTTTTGGTACAGCTAAACCGTGAGGCGCAGAAAAACAAACAGGCTGCTGTGACTGCCCACATCTCCCTGTCAAACGAAGTGGCCGCAGTAAGTCTGGGTGCCTTCCATATCGGCTACTCCAGTAAACTCTCCGAGGAGGCAAAGGAGAGGCTTTCGAGTTGGGTGAACCAGCTGCGCTTAAAAGAGAAGGATTCCCTGCTCACGGTGAAGTTCTCCCATGAGGAGAACGAGACTTCCTTCCGCGCCGGCCTTGTAGTCCGCACCCGGGCAGAAGAGTGCACGGAGGAGGAATTTTCGGCCAAAGTAACGGCACTTCTCACAGAGTTTTCATCCCTCTGCCGGACGGCACTCCATCGCACTTGTTTCTCCTGTGTCAGAGAGGCTCCTCCTGCCTTTACGGCGGTGCTGGACAAACTGGCTTATCCCGGCGAATATCAGGAGATCGTGACGGATGATCCGGAATATTTTCAGTCGCTAAAAACATACTGTGCACAAAAGCTTCCGGAGAAGCCGGTGCGATTGTATGAAGACGCGCAACTTCCCCTTTCCAAACTGTACTCTCTGGAGGCAAAGTGTAAGACCGCCTTTGAGCGCGTTGTATGGCTTAAATCGGGCGCTTATCTCGTGATAGAACCGACGGAGGCCTTGACCGTTATCGACGTTAATTCGGGCAAATACGAGGCAGGCAAGAGCCTTCTGGACAGCGCCTACACCGTAAACAGTGAGGCGGCCGAGGAAGTGGCTCTGCAGCTTCGTCTGCGGAATTTATCCGGCATCATTGTTGTAGACTTTATTAATATGACGAGGAAGGAAGATCCGGAGAGGCTTCTTTCTCTGCTTCGAAAGCTTGTACAGAAGGATCGCCAAAGGACAAATGTTGTGGATATGACGCAGTTGGGGCTGGTGGAGATCACACGGAAGAAGGATGATCCGCCTCTTAAGGAGCAGTTTGAAGCAAGAAAGTGAGATCCGTATAAAAAATCACACTATGGAGGTGTTAACATGCAATTTCTTCGTATGGAAAAGGTGAAGGACGGAAAATATCTGAAAAATTATGAGATCACTTACCAGAACAAAGTGGGGCGGGAGAAAAAATATGAGATAGTGAGCAGAAGAGAACTAAAAGGCATTGAAGACGTTGGCGGTGCGCCCAGCGGAGTCTCCATCGTGGCCACCTGTGAGGGCAGGCTGCTCCTTCTGCACGAATTTCGCATGGGAGTGAATAAGACCATCTATAATCTCTGCGCCGGCATGCTGGAGGAGGGTGAGGCTATCGAGACCTGTATCGCCAGAGAGCTGTACGAGGAGACCGGACTTAAGGTGAGGGAGATCAAGAAGATCCTTCCGCCGTCCTTCGCCGCGGTGGCTATCTCCGACACCACCACCTACATCGCCTTTGTGGAGGCGGAGGGAGAGTTTGCGGACAACACTTCCGACAACGAGGAGATTTCCGCAAAGTTCTACACGAGAGCGGAAGTCGCGGAGCTCTTGGAGACGGAACCTTTCAGCTCCAGAGCGCAGATGGCAGCATACTTCTTTGCAAACTATGGGCTGTGAATGTAAATATCAGCAGTTATTTTTTGCAATTTTTCTTGCAATTTTGACATTTTTCAAATTACAAATATATTATAAATTTCTCAAGTTGCAAGAAAACTGTCGTTTTATCGCAAAACATTAGTGATTTTATAACGAGCATCAGATGAGAAAATGTTGGGAGGAGACGCATGAAGTTCGGTAGAAGAGTAGAAAGGCTCCTTAAATTGCCGGAGACTTGGCTCTTGATGATAACTCTGATGGGCAGCCTGGTCCGATTACTATGGCTTGGGGATCATCCTATGGGTTTGCATCAGGACGAGGCATATTCTGCATACAATTCATGGGCCATTTTGAATTATGGCATAGATTCATTCGGATATGTGAGACCGGTCTATTACACGGTATGGGGCAGTGGCATGAGCGTTCTATACTCTTACCTTACGATGCCTTTTTTTGCCATATGGGGCGTCTCTGTGGAGACGATCAGAATTCCTCAGGCAATTATGGGTATTGTATCTATTCCCGTAATATATGGTCTGGGAAAAGAAATGTTTCAATCCAAGTGGATGGGGGTTTTCTTTGCATTCCTTTTATCGATCAATCCATGGAACATCCAACAGTCCAGGTTTGGACTGGACTGTAATCTGGCTGTTCCCATGCTTTTGCTGGCAATGTATTTTTTGTGTGGATATTTGAATGGTCGAACAAAATTTCTTTGGGGTGCAGCCGTGTTCTTTGGGCTGACGCTGTACAGCTATGCTCTGACTTGGTTGGTGGTTCCGCTTATTCTGGTGCTTTCCTTTCTTTTCTTTCACAAGAGAATATCTTTTACAAAAGATTTTTTTCTGCCCATGCTTCTTCTTTTTATCATGGCATTTCCTCTGTTTTTATTCCTGGCAGTGAATTATGATCTGTTGCCGGAAATTAAGACTTCACTTTTTTCCATACCAAAACTCCCTGCACTCAGAACGGAAGAGATTCAATTCAACACATCCGTTTTTAAGCAACGTTTTCTTTCCCTCATTTTTCTGTTGTTGTTTCAGAATGACGGCAGGTGGTGGATCAGCAATAATATTGTGGGAACCTTCTACTACATCAGCATCCCTTTTGCAGTACTGGGCGCATTATACTATATAAAAATATTTATGGAATGGCTGCTCAAAAAGAGACAGTTTCCTATACACTTCCTTGTGGCGTTATGGTTTGGGGTCGGGTTCCTTGTGGGTTGCAGTGTAGATATGGTTTTATTTCACAAGATCAACTATCTACAGATTCCCATTATTCTGCTCAGTGGAGTAGGAATTTGGCGTGTGGGAAATTTTCTCAGGAAAATAAAGCTCACTGTCGCTGTTACGATCGGAGTTTACGCAGTATGCTTTATTTACTATATTTACGCACAGGTTACGTTTCCTGTAGATTACGAAACATATGGTTATCCTGACATCTCGCACATGAATTGGTATCAGTATGAGGAGGCACTGGAACTTGCACAGGAGTTGACAGATGGAGAAATTTCGATCATTGCTCTGAACCATGTAAATGTCATGCTCTGGGCAAAGATCCCGCCGCAACAGTATATGGATACGGTCGTTATGAGGGGTGATGCGGAGTTTCTTGAGATTGTCGCATTTGACCGATATTTAATGGAGGTTCGACCTTCAGGCGATATAACAAAAGATGAGACCGTTTATGTGTATCCCCATAGTATAAATGATTATTTTGCGGGAATGGGGTACACTACTGTGCATGCAGACGAGTGTTACGATGTAGCATACCGGGCAGAAGTGTATGGAAATAATTAATTTTTTTAAGGCTATTGACAATTGCGCACATACTGTATATACTGTTTATATACAGTATGCTGCATAGCAGACAGTGCGCACTGTCTGCGAGGTAGAGGTAAGGAACTTATGAACATTTTCATTGACAACAAGAGCGGAGAGCCCATCTACACCCAAATCTACACCCAGCTGAAAAACCAGATCTTAAACGGAATCTTACAGGAGGACGAAGCGCTTCCTTCCATTCGGAGTCTGGCGAAAGATCTTAAGATCAGCGTGATCACCACTAAGCGTGCTTATGATGAGCTGGAGAGAGAAGGTTTTATCTACGCTGTGGCTGCGAAAGGCTTTTTTGTGGCTCCGAAGAATGTGGAGTTACTTCGCGAGGAACACTTAAAGCGTATTGAGGAACACATTGTAGAGATCAAGAAACTGGCGACCGCCTGCAATTTGAGCAAGCAGGACATCATTGATATGATCAACATTTTGGACTGAGCGCTTTTTGCGCGGAAATGAGGAGTTTACCTATGAGCAATCATTTTGACCAGATGGAATATGCGATTCAAACGAACGGACTTTCCAAGAAATATCCGGCCTTCACCTTAAACGATATCAACCTGACGCTGCCGAGCGGCTGTATTATGGGCCTGATCGGGGAGAACGGCGCCGGCAAGACCACCACTATTAAGCTTTTGCTGAACGCCATCAAAAAGAGCAGCGGAAGCGTGCTGGTATTGGGACATGACACAACCGAAAAGGATTATCATACCGTTAAGGAGGAGGTTGGCGTCGTTCTGGATGAGGTAAGCTTTCCGGAGAACATGAAAGCCAAGCAGGTGCACAAGGTGTTGAAAAACACTTTCCGAAACTGGGACAGCGCCGCTTTCGCCGAATATATGACGCGCTTTGACCTGCCGGACGACAAGCCCTTCAAGGCCTTTTCCAAGGGAATGAAGATGAAGTTTGGTCTCACCTGTGCTCTGGCCCATCACCCGAGACTTCTGATCTTAGATGAGGTGACCAGCGGCCTTGACCCGGTGGCGAGAGAGGATGTGTTGGATATTTTGTCTGACTTTACCAGAACGGAGGAACACTCCATTTTAATCTCATCCCACATTGTGGGGGATCTGGAGAAAATCTGTGATTATATTGCTTTTTTCCACAAGGGGGAAGAGCTTCTGTGTGAGGAGAAGGACCGGCTGTTGGAAGAATATAGTCTGATCCAGTGCTCCAGGGAACAGCTTTTGGAACTTGACCCGAAGGCAATTGTGGGCAGCAGAGAGAACAGCTACGGCGTAAATGCACTGGTAAAAAAATTGGGGGTGCCGGAAACTTTCCACTTAAGCCCGGTGACCTTGGAGGAGATCTTCGTCTACATGGTGAAGGATCATTAAACATTAAGGTAACTAAGGAAATTATCTGAGAAGACAGGAGGCTTATTAAGATGAAAGGCTTATTATTAAAAGAAGGTTATAATATTAAAAGGAGAGGATTCACTTGGATTCTCATCTGTGTTGCCTTTCTGGTGGGCACCTTTACACCGTCGGAAACGTTTAACATCTATTTCTCGCTCTATGCCGCCATCTGGGCCAGCATGGTAGCTTTCGCCGGACTTCAGGAGGATGAAAAGAGCAGATGGCAGGTTTACTGCGACGCGCTTCCCTATTCCAGAGGACAAGTGGTGTCATCCAAATATCTGGTGATAATTATCAATGTTCTTTTGCTGGCTCTGATCCAGATGATCGGCAATCTTATCACTGGCTATTCGGAAAGGATACCTATGAACCTTCTCCTTATGATGACAGTGGGACTTCTCTGTCCCTGCCTTATTTTTCCCTTTACCTTTTGGCTGGGAGCCTCCAAGGGTCTTTTTGCCTACTATGTGGTGATCGTGACAGCAGCGGTCGGAATGGGAATTTTGGGTTCCATTGTACGCAATGATATTCCGGAACTTTTGGCTGATATGGACAACAGTCTTATGCAGGCTTGGGATCCAACACTTATTGCGACAACTTTTGCTTGTGTGATCGTTCTCTTTGCAGGGTCATGGTTTTTGTCTATTCGGCTGTATCGGAGGCGGGAGTTGTAGGAGATTAACATGTACGAACAGAATTGGATGCCGGAAAGAAAAGAAAAAGCTTTAAAGCATATAATAGGCCTTGTTTTGTAAGAATGGACAGTATATAATATGACAAGCAACCATTTTGTTTTTTAAGGAGGAATATTATGGATATCAATGTGACCCAGGATGTGAAATATGTGGGTGTCAATGACCATGAGGTGGATCTATTTGAGGGACAGT
>JAFLRM010000003.1 GCA_022511465.1 Acetatifactor sp.
CGGGCGGCTTACCCTCTGTTTATCGGAGGGGCTAACCCTCCAGACGAAAGAAAGGGGGGCTTGCCAATGATGATTACATACTCTGACTTTGTGCAGACGGGAATATTCATTGTTGCCCTTGTTAGTCTGTGTTATCAGATTTTCAAGGGAAAAAAGTAGCCGCCATTACTGCGAATAATGACGGCTGTTTGAAAAAATAGCTTGATATTTGGGTAAGCCGTGTATCTGGTTTTCCCTTTTTGTGTCTTAAATATAGCATATCTAACACTAGAACGCAAGCAATTTCTTAAGCCCTGGACACGGCTGGGAGGAAATCAGCCCACAGATGCGTTGCAACTTCCTGCAATATTCCTTTGTACCTGATAAGCAATGCCACAATACCCCTGTGACGCGCTGTGATGCCCCAAATTTGAATTTTAGGGTAGCAAGGCTTTTCTCCCTTTTGCCGGAAAAGATAAAAGTGGCTGTATGGGGCTGTGAGTGCCTGCGAGGAGTGTACCGTTGGGTACGGTTGTTCTGTAACGGTTTTTTTCCCTATCAGGTATCCCGGGAAGGGGTTGGCAAAATGGAGAGGCCTGCTGCCTGATTCGGTGCAGTGGTAGCAGGCATAATTTCATAGGTGACGTAAAAGACATATCACAGGGTAGCACATGCCTTTTTGTATTAGAAACAGGTATGAATTTTATTGCTCCAGCATTTTTGTTATAATTTCTATGTAATCACTATAAAAATAATACTCCTGTTTATTTTGAGAGATTATGTTAGAAAAAGTGGAAAAGATTATAGACCCTAATAATAATAGGAGACAAATTGCGAAGAGAAAAATTTTCATATCGTAGGTGAAAGTTTTTGATAATAAATCTACAAAAAAATTTTCATCGTAGAATTGATCTTGTAGATTTCCTGCGTATATTGTTGTTATGTAGTGAAGAAAGAACTTTTGAAATTGAAAATGCAGAATGGATCAGCTGCAACAATACTGCCTTATGTGGACGATTCCGGGCATATCAGAGGGAATATATCCGGCTTTTTATTCGTTAACACAATCGGCAATGCATGGAATGAGCCTGGTTTCCGAGAACTGATACAAAGGATTGTGGAGCGGTACAACAAAGAAGCAGAGAAAAACAATGCAGAGAGGATTGAGAACTTTTGTCCGCACATGGTACGGCATACTTACACAAGCCTTGCCTATTCTGCCGGAGCCGATGTGAAGATTGTCAGCCAGAATTTAGGACATGCCTCCACATCCGTGACACTGGACACATACACACATCTGACAGAGGATAAGAAGCGCGAACAGGAGGCGGTGGCACAGACGGTTAAAATCTCATAATGGTTGTGACAATTCTGTGACAAATTCGTGGTAAAAGACAGAATAAGACAACATAAGATAAAGATACCATGAGAGAGAAAAGTGCCTATTTACACAATGATAACACAAGACAAAATCAGACAAACAGCTGTTCGTAAAGAAAAAATACTTGACACCCACACGCATCTAGTGTATGATACACAAGGTGCGTATTTTTTGCACTTTTGCGGCAGACCCAAAGGCACCGCAGGAGATGAATACATGGACAGAATTTTTGAGCGTACGCTTCTGTATGACTTTTACGGCGAGCTTCTGACCCCACATCAACAGAATATCTACGAGTGCGTTGTCTTTGATGACATGTCGCTGGGAGAGGTTGCGGAGGAACAGGGGATCAGCAGACAGGGAGTACACGATCTGATAAAGAGATGTGACAAGATCCTGCAGGAATACGAGAGAAAACTTCATCTGGTAGAACGCTTTTCCGGTGCCAGGGAGAAGATTGCCGGAATCGTAGAACTGACCAGAGAAGATGCGGAGACCTCAAAGAAACTGAAACAGTCGGAGCGCATGGAACGCATCCGCAAGCTCTCCGAGGAGCTTATGAAAGAATGGTAAGGAGTGGCAGATGGCATTTGAAAGTTTGACGGACAAACTACAGAATGTTTTTAAGAACCTGCGCAGCAAAGGTCGTCTGACAGAGGAAGATGTCAAGGCTGCCTTAAAAGAAGTAAAGATGGCGCTGCTGGAGGCGGACGTCAACTTCAAGGTGGTAAAGCAGTTTGTCAAGACTGTTGAGGAGCGGGCTATCGGACAGGATGTGATGAATGGCTTAAACCCCGGACAGATGGTGATCAAGATCGTAAATGAAGAGATGATCGCCCTCATGGGGAGCGAGACCACAGAGATCGCCATGCAGCCGGGCAAGTCGATTACCGTCATTATGATGGCGGGACTGCAGGGTGCCGGTAAGACTACCGCCACCGCCAAGATTGCCGGCAAGTTGAAAACTAAGGGTAAAAAATCTCTGCTGGTTGCCTGTGACATCTACCGACCTGCAGCCATTGAACAGTTGAAGATCAACGGTCAGAAGCAGGACGTGGAGGTCTTTTCCATGGGAACGGACCACAAGCCTGTAGAGATCGCAAGAGAAGCTATCACCTACGCGGAGAAAAACGGTCACAATGTGGTGATCTTGGACACCGCCGGACGACTTCATATAGACGAAGATATGATGCAGGAGCTCCAGGAGATCAAAAGGAACGTGAGCGTACACCAGACTCTTTTGGTGGTAGATGCCATGACCGGTCAGGATGCGGTGAACGTGGCCAAGGAGTTCGATGAGAAAGTCGGTGTTGACGGCGTGGTACTCTCCAAGATGGACGGCGATACCCGTGGTGGTGCGGCACTCTCCATCAAGGCGGTGACGGGAAGGCCGATCCTCTATGTGAGCATGGGTGAGAAGCTTTCCGACTTGGAGCAGTTCTATCCCGACCGTATGGCCAGCAGGATCCTGGGCATGGGAGACGTCCTCTCCCTGATCGACAAGGCTCAGCAGAGCATCGACATCGATGAGGAGAAAGGCCGCCAGATGGCTGGCCGCATGAAAAAAGGCAAGTTCGACTTTGAGGACTACTTAGAGAGCATGAAGCAGATGCGCAATATGGGCGGTCTGTCCAGTATCTTAAGCATGCTTCCCGGCATGGGGATCAAGGCCGGTGATCTGGAGTCCATGGTAGATGAAAAGCAACTCAAACACATGGAGGCCATCGTACTTTCCATGACTGTAGAGGAGCGGCGCAACCCAAAGCTTTTGAACCCCAGAAGAAAACATCGCATTGCGAAGGGGGCCGGGGTGGATATCGCGGTGGTAAACCGTTTTATCAAGCAGTTTGAGCAGAGTCAGAAGATGATGAAGCAGTTTGGCGGCGGGAAAAAGGGCCGTGGTATGTTTGGGGGATTCCCGGGCATGGGAGGCGGCAGATTCCCTTTCTAGCACAAAATTGTTAGATATGGACTTTCCATTAAAAGTTCTTATCCTATATACAAATTATTTTTTAAACTATGGAGGAAAAAGAAATGGCAGTAAAGATCAGATTGAGAAGAATGGGACAGAAGAAGGCTCCTTTTTACAGGATCATTGTGGCTGATTCCCGTTCTCCCAGAGACGGCAGATTCATTGAGGAGATTGGTACTTACGATCCCACCACTGAACCCAGCACTTTTAAGATCAATGAGGAGCTGGCGAAGAAGTGGCTGGCTAACGGTGCTCAGCCCACCGAGGTTGTAGGGAAGCTTTTCAAGCTTGCAGGTATCGAGAAATAGTAATCTAGTCTTTGGAGGTAGATTATGAAAGAATTAGTTGAAGTAATTGCAAAAGCCCTTGTGAACAATCCCGATGAGGTAGTTGTGACGGAGAAGGTAGAGGGCAGAAATGTTGTCATTGAACTTCACGTAGCTGCATCCGATATGGGCAAGGTGATCGGAAAACAGGGAAGGATCGCAAAGGCGATCCGCTCTGTGGTAAAGGCGGCATCATCCAAAGACAACACAAGAGTGGACGTTGAGATCGTCTAAGGCTAATAGGAGTCCCGGGGAACGAGGTGCGATGTGTTTCGGCTTTCCCGGGACTTTGTACAGGATGAGAGGTAAATGTTTGTATGGAGGAGATCTTGCAGGTGGGAGTGATCACGGCTCCCCATGGTGTTCGGGGTGAGGTGAAGGTGTTTCCCACCACGGACGATCCGAGAAGGTTTAAAAAGTTGAAACAAGTGCTTTTAGACACCGGAAAAGAACAGCTTGACCTGGAGATTGAAGGCGTAAAATTTTTTAAGAAATTTGTGATCCTGAAATTCAAGGGTCTGGATAATATGAATGATGTGGAGCGCTACCGGCAGAAAAGTCTCTATGTCACCAGAGAAAATGCAGTGCGTCTGAATAAAGACGAGTATTTTATCGCCGATCTGATAGGACTTCAGGTTCAGGATGAGGATGGAAAAGCGATAGGTATTTTAAAAAATGTGCTAGAGACAGGAGCCAACGACGTGTATGTGGTGGAAATGAAAGATGGAAGAGAACTTCTGCTGCCCGCCATCAAACAATGCATTCTTCAGGTGGAGCTGGAGGAAGGCTTTATGAAGGTGCATATTTTGGAGGGGCTTTTATGAGATTCCACATTCTGACACTGTTTCCCGATATGGTGATGAATAGTCTTCACACCAGTGTCATCGGGAGGGCGGTGGAGCGAGAGTTGATCGAGATAAATGCCGTGAATATTCGGGATTATACACAGGATAAACACGGAAAAGTGGATGATTACACCTACGGTGGCGGGGCAGGAATGTTACTTCAGGCCCAGCCTGTTTTTGATGCTCATCAGGCGGTGACGGGGAGCAGAAAAGTACGGACAGTTTATGTGACGCCCCAGGGTGTGCCCTTTACTCAGAAGCTGGCGATGGAGCTTGCCAAGGAGGAGGAGCTTTTGTTCCTCTGCGGACACTATGAGGGAATTGACGAGAGGGCTCTGGAGGAAATTGTGACGGATCATGTCTCCATCGGTGACTATGTGCTGACGGGAGGCGAACTTCCGGCTATGGTCATGGTCGATGCTATCTCACGGCTGGTGCCTGGGGTGCTTGGAAACGAGGTTTCCGCGGATACAGAGTCCTTTCACAATGACTTGTTGGAGTACCCGCAGTACTCCAGACCGGAAGAATGGCATGGGAAGAAAGTGCCTGAGGTACTTTTGTCCGGCGACCGCAAAAAAATTGCAGAGTGGCGGCTGGAGCAGGCGAAAGAGCGAACCAGACGAGTGCGCCCGGACTTATTTAAGAAATATTTGCAAAAAGAGAAAGTTTTGGAGATGCTTTTCAAGCAAAAGAGAAACAACATTCACCTGATTGAAACGCTGTCTCGGGGGACGGGGGAGATTCTCTATGCCGAGGGGGAGAGCCTGCTCATTTACAACCGGGCTTGCGACATTGTCCTGTTGACTGCGGAGAATATGGAACATGGGGAGAAGATGATCTCATTGATCCCTGAAACCTGTGAGTTGGCGGTGACCTCACAGAGCTTCTTAAA
Organism: Acetatifactor sp.; assembly: GCA_022511465.1. GTDB lineage: Bacteria > Bacillota > Clostridia > Lachnospirales > Lachnospiraceae > Acetatifactor. The sequence goes on from JAFLRM010000003.1 coordinate 5,396, forward strand.
TGACCTACTGCTTGACAAACGTGGTTTTCAAGTTTGTCAAGAGTGCAATCAGGTGTGCTATACGCCGAGAGAGCCCCTTCCAGTGCGCCATAAGGATATCCGGATGCTGACTCGGGATGAGTTTTCCTATGTGGCGGAGCACTATGCGCTGGGAGACCCGGATTCCGTGAAGGAGCGCATCGACGCAAAAGCTATGTATGGTGCCTTTGTGGAAGGAAGAATTGTCGGTTTTGCGGGCATCCATGAGGACGGCAGCATGGGTATGCTGTATGTGGACGAGAAGTACCGTTGCCAAGGGATCGGAGCGGCGCTTGAGTCTTATATCATCAATAGAGAGCGTGAATCCGGACATACACCCTACGCTCACATTATTGTGGGAAATGAAGAATCTCTCAGGCTTCAGGAGAAGTTGGGGCTATATCAGGCGAAGCAAAATATTTGGTGGCTTGTAAAAAAAGCTTGCATTTCCCTGCAGAGTGTGTTAAACTCTTAATGTTGTGAAAACGAGATGTTCCTCTGTTACGGCGTAAGTATTAAGAACGTCCAATTTTATGAAGGAGGCTCTACAATGAGTGACATTATCAGAGAGATTGAAGCAGAACAGTTAAAGGCAGACATCACGGATTTCTCCGTCGGTGATACCGTGAAGGTTTACGGTAAGATCAAGGAGGGTAACCGTGAAAGAATTCAGGTCTTTGAGGGCGTTGTCCTGAAGAGACAGGGTGGAAGCAACCGTGAGACTTTCACAGTGAGAAAGACATCTAACGGCGTAGGTGTTGAGAAGACTTGGCCGTTGCATTCTCCCAACGTAGAGAAGATCGAGGTAGTGAGAAGAGGTAAGGTAAGACGGGCTAAACTGAACTACCTGAGAGGTCGTGTCGGTAAGAGAGCGAAGGTTAAGGAAATTGTAAAATAATAAGTGTTTCAAAAGGACAGTTGCTTTCAGCGATTGTCCTTTTCTATTTGAGAAAAGTGTGATATACTCATACTAACTATGGTTTTTATGTTGGGATAGAGGTAGGAATGGCACGGAGTAAAGGACTTAGCTTTTACAAGAGAAGAAAGAAGATAAGTGCAGCGCTGGTGCGGGAGATATTCAGCTGGATCTTTGAGATCTGTGTTGCTATTTTTATTGCCGCAGTAGGGAATTATTTTTTTGGCATGACCACCAATGTGGTTGGCGTGTCCATGGAATCTACCTTGTACAATAGTCAGCAGATATTTGTAAACCGTCTCTCCTACGTTTTTTTCTCGCCAAAGAAAGGCGATGTGGTGATATTTTTGCCAAACGGCAACGAGAATACACACTACTATGTCAAACGTGTTCTTGCAGTGCCCGGTGACACCGTGCTGATCGCGGACGGTGTGCTGTATGTGAACGGGGAGGAGAGCGAGTGGGTGACGGAGAAAGTTCTGGATGCCGGCATTGCATCTAATGAATTGACGCTGGGAAGTGGGGAATACTTTTGTCTGGGAGACAATGTGAACAATAGTGAAGACAGCCGTTCTGCAAATATTGGCCCGGTCAAAGAAGTGGATATAGTCGGAAAGGTGTGGTTCCATCTGAGAAGTGGTGAGGATGGGATCGGTTTTGTAAAATAAACTAAATGTAAAGGGAAATATGCTGTAAAAATATAGCGTGGAGGCTGGAGATGAATTATCAGTGGTATCCGGGTCATATGACCAAGGCAAAGCGAATGATGCAGGAAAATATCAAGCTGATCGACCTGATCGTTGAACTAGTGGACGCCAGAATTCCTTACAGCAGCCGCAATCCGGATATTGATGAGCTGGGGAAGAACAAAGCGAGGATCGTGTTGTTAAACAAGTCCGATCTGGCAGATCCCGCATGCAACAAAGAGTGGTTGAAATACTTTGCCGATCAGGGAGCCTATGTGCTGGAGTTAAACTCCAAGTCCGGAGCCGGCGTCAAGAATGTTCAAGGTCTGGTGCAGGAGGCATGCAGTGCAAAGCTGGAACGCGACAGGAAGCGAGGTATCGTAAACCGACCGGTGCGCGCCATGGTGGTGGGGATCCCGAATGTGGGGAAGTCCACTTTTATCAATGCCTTTGCCGGACGGGCATGTGTCAAGACCGGCAATAAGCCCGGTGTCACAAAGGGGAAACAATGGATCAGATTGCAGAAGAATCTGGAGCTTTTGGACACTCCAGGCATTCTGTGGCCCAAGTTCGAGGATCAGGAGGTCGGAATGCATCTGGCCTTTATCGGCTCCATGAACGATGAGATCATTATTATGGATGAACTTGCATGTGATCTGTTGCATCTGCTGAGAGACCTCTACCCCAAGGCGGTGGAGGAGCGCTATGACATTGAACTTTCGGGAAGTGAGGCGGATATTTTGACCTCTATTGCTGAGAGCCGCAAGTGTTATCAAAAGGGAGAAAGCTTAGATCTGGAGAAAGCGGCTGGGATCTTGGTGGAAGATTTTCGGAGCGGACGCCTGGGACGCATCTCGTTGGAGAGGCCATGACGCACTTTCGATCTGTGAGAAATACGGAAAGGTATGGTTGTTTGTTATGAACAAGATAATGAAAGAGTTATTCAGCACAGGTTTGTATTTGTTGTGTGTGCTTTGTCTCACTTATTTGATGATCACGTTTGTGGGACAGCGAACGGAGGTGGACGGAGAGTCCATGGAGACCACACTCTCTGACGGAGACAACCTGATCGTGGATAAACTGACTTATCGGTTTAGCGATCCGAAACGTTTTGACATCATTGTATTTCCCTTTCAGTATCAGGAGGACACCTACTATATTAAGCGGATCATTGGTATGCCGGGAGAGACTGTACAGATTGATGCAAAAGGAAATATTTACATAGACGGCAAAATTTTGACAGAATCCTACGGCAGGGAAATTATCCGACCTGATACTATCGGTATCGCAGCCGAGCCTATCACACTGGGGGAGGATGAGTATTTTGTTATGGGGGACAACCGCAATAACAGCAGTGACAGCCGGACGGAGATCGTAGGGAATGTTCATCGTGGCGATATTATCGGAAGGGCTTGGGTTCGCATCTGGCCGTTTAGCAAGTTTGGCGTTTTACGGCATCAATAGAGGAGATGGGTATGAAAAAGAGTGCAAAAGAGATAAAGGAACAGTTGCAGGCAGCTTGTGAAGATGAGCTGCCTGAATTCATAAGAACTTATGAAAGCGATGAACGTGAGGGCGTGCGAAAGCTTGTGTGCGCTGCAAGGAAGCGGCTGGAGGCACTTAAGAGGGAGCGTGAGCGCACGGAGAAGCTGAAAGAGTATGAGAGAAAATACGCAGATCTCTCGTTTATCTGTGGAATTGACGAGGTGGGCAGAGGACCTCTTGCGGGGCCGGTGGTGGCCGGAGCAGTGATCCTGCCAAAGGACTGTGAGATTTTATATATAAATGATTCCAAGCAACTCTCCGAAAAAAAGAGAGAGGAGCTTTTTTCTGTGATCGAGAGAGAGGCGGTGGCATGTGCGGTTGGCTACGCGTCTCCAGAGAGAATTGATGAGATCAATATTTTGCAGGCTACCTATGAGGCCATGCGAGAGGCCATCGGCAAGCTGGATCCTCAACCGGATATCCTGCTAAACGATGCAGTGACAATTCCCAAAGTGACGATTCCGCAGGTGCCGATCATCAAGGGGGACGCAAAGAGCATCTCCATCGGGGCAGCCAGCATTTATGCGAAGGTGACCAGAGACCGGCTGATGGTGGAGTACGACAAGGTATTTCCTGAGTATGGTTTTGCGGACAACAAAGGCTACGGAAGCGCGGCACACATAGAAGCTCTGAAAAAGTATGGGCCGACTCCGATTCACAGAAAAAGCTTTATAGGGAACTTTGTTGGTATTGAATAGTTATGAAAATAAAAGGCAGGGAAATGCATGAATTTACGGGTATTTAATCAGAAGAGCTACGCATCAAACACAGGCAAGGCATCACAGACGGTAAGTTCAGGGAATACCGGCAGCACCGCATTGCTAAACCGGCAGATCCGCTCTCTTGCACCGGGACAGACCTTGCAGGGTGAGGTGGTTTCCAGAAACGGCAGTGAGGTACAGATACGGCTTGCAGATGACACGATCATGAATGCCAGGCTGGATCAGAATATGAATCTTGAGATCGGTAAGAGCATGACCTTTGAAGTGCGCAGCAACGGAAGAGCGCTCACCTTGAGTCCACTTTTTGCCAATGTGGCAACGGATGCAAACACGCTGAAAGCGCTGGATATGGCATCCCTTCCCATCAACGAAACGACGGTGGGGATGACACGGCTGCTGATGGAGGCAGGGCTGCCTGTGGACAAAAATTCGCTGCAGCAGGTGTTTCGGGAGATCATGAGTTTCCCGGATACCGATATTTCCAACATCATAGATCTGCACAAGCTGGGGCTTCCTGTGACGGACGAAAATGTGACTCAGATCGAATCTTACAAGAATCTGACTTATCAGTTGGTGACGGGGATGAATGATGTGATAGGAGTGTTGCCGGAGACTCTGTTTGATATGGTACGATCCGGTAATGTGGAAGGCGCAGCAGCGCTCTACGAGGAACTTTTGCAGCTGGTGAGCGGTGAACTCGCAGCTATGGAAGGCGCTGAGGCGGAGAACGCCGACAGTATGGCAGCGAGCGACTCACTGATGGAAGGAGCGGTTCAGGAGGGCAACACCCAGGAAAAGATAGTGATCACGGAGGGGAATTTGCCCTCCGGTGAGATTGCAAATAATGGTGCGGATGGCGCTGTACTGACAGGCGGTGTCTCCCAAGAAGGGGATGCCACAGCACGTGCGCAAGCTATGTCGCAGGCGGTGGAAGCTTTCGAGATGACAGAAGTATCAGAAGATGCAAAAGCGGCATCGCAGACTGAGCAGACCGGTTTCGGCGAAGCGGTGGATGGGGCCGGACAAGTGGTGTCGGGAAACCCTAGTTTTGCAGGGATTGACATGAAAGCTTTGATGCAAGAACTTTCTGACATTAGTGTCAAATATTTGAAGCAGCCGATTCCGGATAATTTGCCTGGCGCGGAGTTATTGAAGATTGCGGGACAGATGCTGGGGCGGAGCATTGCAGAGCACAATGCCGGACTTATGCGGGAACTTCTCGGCAGTGAGAAACTGCAGGAAGCCTTTCAGAAGGGGATGGAGAGGCTGCTCACTATAGAGCCCGACAAGGTGGGTGAGCCTAAACGTGTGGAGGAACTGTATCAGCGTTTAGACAGACAGCTAAAAGGAATTACACAGGCGCTGGAGGATGCCGGTCAGACTTCCACCAAGGCCTATCAGGCTACTGCAAATCTGTCACAGAACGTGGATTTTCTTCATCAGCTCAACCAGATTTACACCTATGTACAGCTGCCCCTTAAACTGCAAGATGGAAATGCTCATGGGGATCTCTACGTTTACACCAACAAGAGAAGTCTTGCAGCCGCAGATGGCAAGATCAGTGCTTTGCTCCACCTGGATATGGAACATCTGGGACCGGTAGATGTCTATGTAGCGATGCAGAATGAGAAGGTTAGCACTAACTTTTATGTAAAGGACGATGACATGTTGGACTTTCTCGAAGAGCATATGGATATTTTGACAGAGCGGTTGAAAAACAGAGGCTATGACTGCAAGTGCAGCATGCAGGTGCGGGGGGAGAAGGAGACCGAGGAGCAGCCGGAGGGTGGCGTTCACGCACTGCTTGCACAGGAAGGGCACATGATGCTCGCACAGTATGCCTTTGATGTGAGAGCGTAGCGTGAGAATTTGAGATCCCGCAAAGCGGGATCATGGAGGGTAGCATGGCACGGGAGAAGGAGAAAAAGATAAAACAGGCTATTGCGTTGGAGTATGATCCCTCGGAGGATGCGCCCAAGGTCATTGCCAGCGGACGAGGTATTCTGGCGGAGAAGATCATAGAGAAAGCGAAAGAGAGCGATGTCCCCATCCACAGGGACGACAAGTTGGCAGAAACCCTGTCAAGACTTGAGATCGGAGAGATGATCCCTCCGGAGTTGTACGAGGTTGTTGCAGAGATCCTGGTCTTTGTGGATTCCATGGATAAGTTAAAGTCCAAGATAAAGTAAGGTAAAGGGGCGGGGACATATGAATGGAAGACAGATCGGCGCTGAGAAAGAGCAGCTTGCCGCGGATTATCTGGCCGCGCAGGGCGTGAGGATCGTGGAGCGAAATTTCCAAAGTAGAAAAGGAGAGATTGACCTTGTAGGATACCACGGAAAATATCTGGTATTTGTGGAGGTAAAGTATCGCAGCAACAAGAAAAATGGAACTGCAAAAGAGGCGGTGGATCATAGAAAGCAGCAAAAAATCTGTCAGGTGGCGGATTATTATCGATATCTGCACAGGCTGGGAGAGGATTGTTTTATTCGATATGATGTGGTGGCGATCCAAGGGGAGGAAATCGTCTGGATCCAAAATGCGTTTCCCCACATTGGAAAAGGAAGAGTATAGAAAGGGTTTTAACCATGTATCAGATCAGGCGTGCAATAAGGAGTGAAGGAGAGGTGATCCGGCAAAATGAGTTTCCCGTTGGTGATCCGACGTTAGAGTATCTCACCTTTCCTCTTTTAGAGCGGACGGAGGTGGTAAAGCATCTCTTCACCACCAGATTAGGCGGTACAAGTCGTGGTATATTCAGCACCATGAATCTGAGCTTTCACAGAGGTGACGATGAGAAATGTGTGCTGGAAAACTACCGGAGAATTGGTCAGGTGTTGGGAATCCGACTGGAGAATATGGTGCTGTCACAGCAGACCCACACCACAAACATCCGGACTGTGACCGATGAGGATGCCGGAAAGGGTATTACAAAACCTCTGGATTATGATAACATAGACGGACTTGTCACCAATGTGGAAGGGCTTGCGCTCGTCACCTCCTATGCGGACTGTGTCCCGCTTTATTTTGTGGATCCCATAAAGCGTGTCATAGGGCTGGCACATTCAGGGTGGCGTGGCACGGTAGAACGGATGGGGGCGCACATGGTAGCGCACATGAGTAAAGAGTTTGGATGTGATCCGAAAGATATCCGTGCGGCCATCGGTCCTTCCATCTGTCAGGATTGTTATGAGGTCAGTGAGGATGTGGCGGAGCGCTTCTTGGATGCATTTGCAGGGGAAATTTCAGAGGATGAAAAAATGCAGCGCGAACCGGAGCAGTGTAGTTTCCTGGGCGGCACAAATGGAAAATATCGCCACATGGTGGAGCCCGGAGTAGAGCCGGGGAAATACCAGCTGGATCTGTGGCGTGCCAACCTTATGGTGCTCCGGTCGGCAGGAATAACTCCTGACCACATTGCGGTGACGGATATCTGCACCTGTCACAATCCGGAATACCTTTTTTCTCATCGGGCCAGTCAGGGCAGACGGGGGAATCTATGTGCATTTTTATTGCTTTTGCCAGCAGAAATGTAAATTTGGATGGTATTAAAAAAAATAAATGGATTTCTAAGTAAATATTAATAAATTTTTTGGTATACTTTAAATAGTTTTTGGTTTAATAGACCCGAAGGAAAAATAAAAAGTGGGAGGCTAACGATGGCGAATATATTGGTTTGTGACGATGACAAGGAGATCGTTGATGCGATAGAGATCTATTTGAGCCAGGATGGCTACCATATTTTTAAAGCGTACGATGGGGAACAGGCTCTTGCGCTTTTACAGAATGAGGATATCCATCTGTTGATAATGGATGTGATGATGCCCAAACTCGACGGTATCCGGGCAACGCTAAAGATCCGTGAAAACAGCAGCATACCGATCATCATCCTGTCGGCCAAGTCCGAAGACACGGATAAGATCTTAGGGCTGAATATCGGGGCGGACGACTACATTACCAAGCCGTTCAACCCTCTGGAACTGGCGGCCAGAGTTAAGTCTAATCTGCGCAGATACACTTCCCTTGGTAGTTTAAGTCAGGAAAACAAGGCGATTTACCAAGTGGGTGGGCTTGTGCTCAACGATGATACCAAACAGGTGACGGTGGATGATGAGCTGGTGAAGATGACACCTATAGAGTACAATATTTTATTACTGCTTATGAAGAATCAAGGGAAAGTATTTTCTATCAATCAGATCTATGAGAGCATCTGGAATGAGGATGCCATCGGCGCCGACAACACAGTGGCAGTGCATATCCGCCATATTCGGGAGAAAATCGAGATCAATCCCAAGGAGCCGCGGTATCTGAAAGTGGTATGGGGAGTGGGATACAAAATTGATGGACAGTAAAGAGGAATATGTATGAATAAAGTATCCTTAAAGCGTTTTGGCTTAGAACTGCTGGAACATTTGATCGCGGGGGCGATTCTGATCGCTGTGGCGGCCATGTTATTTAATTCTCATATCAGTGTGCGCTCTATCAGTGAGGAGGCTCACACCTACACCTTCGATCCGCTGAATACGGACTCCCTTTTTGAGGATACCCAGGTGTTTCATGATATCCTATATACCGCGGTGGCTGATATCACCAGTCTGGCGGTGTTTCGGGAGGAGATGGAGATAAATGGTGGATTTCGCCCTGACAAGAGGATCAGTGTGACTGAGTACGCTGCCAAGGTGGATCCGGCAAACGATTGTTCCGTGACGGCAATCTATGAGTTGGACGATCTGATCAACTGGGGAAAGTTCGGCGTGGAGTACAACAACAGATCCTTTAGTATTTCTGACTTTGTGAACTATTTTAGGCCGGCGACCGCTCCGGAAAATTTTGCGCTGGATGAAAACGGAGAGCTTTATTTTGTGGGTTTTCTGACAGGTGAGGAAAGTGAGACGGCACAGGAGCCTTCCTTCTCTGAAGAGTTTCTCACTGTATACGAGAGCTACACGGAAGAACAGCTGGAGGATATGGTCTATTATGACATTATGGCGCAGTTCCCGGCGGGAGAACTCAATGTTGTCCGTGAGGAGGACGGTACCTTTCTGGTATATGTACCCATGTTGATCTGCCGTTATGGTACGGTGGACGGGGTGCAGCAGTTGTCCACTTACGCGGACAATTGGGTAGACTATCTGCAGCTTCAGGATAATTTGGTGTTGGCAATTGAAAAGCTGACCTCTCATTATCAGCAGTATGTGACTGGTATGGAGCTGTATGCGGAGGGGAGTAGTAATATCAAATATGTGATCCGCAGGATGGAAGAGGATGGACAGACCATTACCTACACCAACGATGCGGACCGGGCGTACTATTCCGATAACGAGCTGGCAGACTACTTCTATTCCGAATTTCACAAATACTTTGTCTATTACCCGGATACTTTGGAATTTACGGGGAATGCAGGCCTGACAGAGGCGGATCTCTACAGCTTTATGAACGATGAGTATGCTTACGCCTATCAAGGGGATACCCATATCTGGATGGGAGTGGACACTGGTTATCCTGTGGAGGGGGATGCTTTCTACAACGCACATGTGGTGTTTGAGAGGATTGTGCCAAATAGTACTCAGATTGTCCTGCTGATCGCTGTCATGGTCTTGATCTGGCTGGGACTGGGAATTTACCTGACCGCAGACACAGGTGTGTTTTACGATGAAGAGGGAGAGCGACTTTATCACCTGAATGCTTTTGATCATATTTGGACAGAGATCATGCTGCTTGCGGGAGTAGGACTGTACTATCTGGCGCGCAGGGGCATTATCTTTTTGATGGATGTGGCAAACGCTGTGTACAATAGCCATACGGAAATGATGGGGATGAGTCTGGACCGGCTGTATGAATATGGTACTTTCGGTTTGTACGGTTTTTTGGCGAGCCTTTCCCTTGGTATTGTATGGTTTAGTCTGGTGCGGAGACTTCGTGCCAGAAGTCTGTGGAAGGACAGTTTCTGCCACTGGATCCTTCAGTGCTTGCGGAAAGCGACCAACTTTGTATTTTATCATAGGAACGCAGCGATCAGTATTCTGGTGTCCTACAACCTCTTTCTTCTGATCAATTTGTTGGGGCTTTTTCTTGCATGGATCCTGCGGGAGAGAGGAGACTGGGCGACTGCGTCGATCGTTTTGGCAATGGTAGTGTTTGACGGAACCATTGGGGTGATCTTATTTCGACATGGTGCAGGACAGACCGATATCGTGGATGGAATCAATCGGATACGAAACGGTGAGGTGGATTACAAGTTGGATCTTGACACTTTGAGTGGTGTCAACCGGGAGATGGCAGACGCAGTGAACAATATCGGTGAGGGTATTCGGAAGGCAGTGGACACCAGTATGAGGGACGAGCAGATGAAGTCTGATCTGATCACCAATGTGTCCCATGATATCAAGACACCTCTGACCTCCATCGTAAATTATGTGGATCTTCTGGGAAGACTTGACATTCAGGAGGAGCCTGCTAAGAGTTACATCGCGGTGCTGGACAGTAAGGCGCAGCGCTTGAAGCAGTTGACGGATGATCTGGTGGAGGCATCGAAGATTTCCTCCGGAAACATTGTGCTGAACACAGAGAAATTGAATTTCACAGAGCTGTTAAATCAAACTATTGGAGAATTTTCTGAGAAACTGAAGGAGCGTAAGCTGTCAGTAGTCTTTGAGGATGCCAATATACCGGCCTGGATCTACGCGGACAGCCGCAGAATGTGGCGGATCGTGGAAAATCTCTTCTACAATATCTGTAAATATGCGCTGGAGGGAACCAGAGTGTATCTGGAGATGACGGTAGAGGATGGACAGATTGAGGCTTCCATCAAGAATATCTCAGAGCGACAGATGAATATGCGGGGGGATGAACTGACAGAGCGATTTATTCGCGGAGATAGCTCCAGAACTACGGAAGGCAGCGGCCTGGGACTGTTTATCGCCAAAAGTCTGACGCAGGTACAGGGCGGCACCTTTGAGATCCAGCTGGACGGAGATCTGTTTAAGGTGGTGCTGACCTTCCCGGAGTATCAAGAGTTAGAAAAGGACGAAACATGAGATGATCGAACGTTAGTCTTCTTCAATATCCATGTTGGTGCGATTGTTGTACGCCTCCACGATGCCGTGGATCTTGTCCGTGTCGGTCATGACGCTGGAGAGGGAGGCGTCATGATTCATAAAGTCAATTAGGGAAGCCACAAACTTGCTCATATCGGCCTCAATGAAATATGGTCTGTAATGGATCTCAGGCGGCAGATACGTCAGGTTGGTGGTGACAACCTTGTCAAATTCACCTCGTTCGTAAGCGGCATCAAATGCCTCCAAGCCATCGGTGAAGAGCCCGAAAGTGCAGCAGATAAAGACACGTCTTGCGTTCATTTTCTTCAGTTGCTTGGCGGTATCCAACATGCTGCCGCCGGAGGAGATCATGTCATCGATGATGATGATGTCCTTGCCGTCGATATTATCACCTAAGAATTCATGTGCGACAATAGGGTTTTTGCCGTTCTCAATGACGGAGTAGTCGCGTCGCTTGTAAAACATGCCGGTGTCTACTCCAAGTACGGTAGCAAAATAGATTGCGCGATCCAAAGCACCCTCATCCGGGCTGATGACAAGAAGGTGCTCTTTGTCTACTAAAAGGTCATCCTCCGAATTGAGGAGGGCCTTGATAAACTGGTAGGGTGGCATGAAATTATCAAATCCGCTCAAGGGAGTGGCATTCTGTACTCTGGGATCGTGGGCATCAAAAGTGATAAAGTTGCTGATACCCATACCCCGCAGTTCATCCAAGGAGAACGCGCAGTCCAAGGACTCCCGGCCGTTTCTTTTGTGCTGCCGGCCCTCATAGAGGAAAGGCATGATGACGATGATGCGGCTGGCCTTACCGTTGCAAGCTGCGATAACACGCTTTAGATCCTGATAGTGATCATCGGGGGACATATGGTTAATAAAGCCATTCATATTGTAGGTGATGCTGTTATTACACACGTCCGTCAAAATAAAGATATCTTTGCCGCGGATGCTCTCACTGATAGTGGCTTTTCCCTCACCGCTTCCAAAGCGGGGGAGGTTCACGTCCAGCAGATAGTTGTTCTCAATATAACCGTTGAAAGCGGGATCCCTTTTTACTTTTTCGTTGCGGATACTCCTGCGAAATTCAACCATATAATCATTAATCCTTTGGCCCATTGCCGCTGCGGAAGGCATGGCGATGATCTTTAAAGGTGCCACAGGCATAGCATTCTCGATCTTTTGTAAATCAGGCATTGTTTTTTCTCCTTATATCAGCCAAAACTACTTATATTTTATACATTCTGCTAGTGACACGTCAAGAAAATTCTTGTACAATGTATATTAACAGTTCAGCCAGCCATGATAGGCGCAGGAAAATCGTGCTTGTACGAATTTTCCTGCGGGTATCATGGCGCGGCTGAACGTCACGGGAAGAGCGCGTCATTCGCGGCGCGCCATCCTATGAGCAAAAGGAGCCGCGAAGCACATGGAGCATACAAAACAGCATATTGTGAAGGAAGTAAAACCCGGCAGTATTGCTGAAGAGATGGAGATTGCGTCTGGGGACAAGATCCTTGCCATTGACAATACGGAGATTGAGGATATCTTTGACTACCAGTTTTTAATTCAGGACGACTACATCGAGATCCTGGTGGAGAAGCCGGATGGAGAGCAGTGGCTTCTGGAGGTGGATAAGGAGTTTGACGAGGATCTGGGAATCATCTTTGAGAATGGCCTGATGGACGAATACAGGCATTGCCACAACAAGTGTATCTTCTGCTTTATTGACCAGATGCCGAAGGGGATGCGTGATACCCTGTACTTTAAGGATGACGATTCCCGCCTTTCCTTTCTTCAGGGGAATTATGTGACCCTTACCAACATGTCCGACCACGATGTTGACCGCATTTGCAGATACCATCTCTCACCCATTAACATTTCTTTTCATACCATGGATCCGGAGCTTCGCTGTAAAATGTTAAACAACCGTTTTGCAGGGGAGGCACTTAAAAAGGTGGAAGTGTTGAACGCTGCCGGCATCCGGATGAACGGTCAGATCGTGCTTTGTAAAGGGATCAATGACGGTGAGGAGTTAAGGTACAGTATCGAGTCGTTGATGAAGTACATACCAAATTTGGAGAGTGTGTCAGTAGTGCCGGTGGGGCTGTCCAAATACAGAGAGGGACTATACCCGCTGGAGCCCTTTACCAGGGAGGATGCAGGAGTGGTCCTGTCCATTATCCATCACTATCAGAAGCTCTGTATGGAAAAGCATGGGATACACTTTATCCATGCCAGCGACGAGTGGTATATTCTGGCGGGGGAGGAACTGCCGGAGGAGGCGAGGTACGACGGCTATCTGCAGCTGGAGAATGGTGTGGGTATGCTGCGTCTTTTGATCAATGAGTTTGCAGATGCATTGGCGGAGCGCAGGGGGCGAGAGGGTGCTTCCGACAAAGTGGCACCTCGGGAGTTGTCCATAGCTACCGGGCATCTGGCTTACCCCTATCTAAAGAGAATGTGTGAGGAGGTAATGAAGGCCTACCCTCACGTGAAGATCCATCTATACGACATCACAAACCATTTCTTCGGGGAGCTGATCACCGTGTCGGGGCTTCTGACCGGACAGGATATCAGAGACCAGTTGCGTGGAAAAGAACTGGGGGAGGAGCTTCTTTTGCCGCAGAATGTATTGAGAAGTGGGGAGAGCGTCTTTCTGGATGATGTCGGGGTGGCAGATTTGGAAAAAGCTTTACAAGTTCCTATAAATATTGTAAAATCAAGCGGATATGATTTTTTGGAAGCCGTGCTGCGGAGATGAGAAAAGATGGAGGAATCAATGGCAGAGAGAAGCACAAAGCCGATCGTGGCGGTGGTAGGGAGACCTAACGTGGGAAAATCTACCCTGTTCAACGCGCTTGCCGGTGAAAATATATCGATCGTAAAAGATACCCCGGGCATCACCAGAGACCGCATCTATGCGGATGTGACCTGGCTTGACAAGACATTTACTCTGATTGACACGGGCGGTATTGAGCCTGACAGCAAGGATATCATTCTGTCCCAGATGCGCGAGCAGGCTCAGATCGCTATCGATACGGCGGACGTCATTCTTTTTATGGTGGATGTTCGCCAAGGGCTGGTGGATTCGGATTCCAAGGTGGCAGATATGCTGCGCCGCTCCCACAAGCCGGTGATACTGGTGGTCAACAAGGTGGACAGTCCAAGCAAATATATGGCGGATGTCTACGAGTTCTACAATCTGGGCATCGGTGAGCCTTGTGCCATCTCCGCGGCGAATCGCCTGGGACTGGGCGATATGCTGGAGGCGGTGATCGCCTATTTGCCGGAGGAGAGCGAAGAGGAGGGTGATGACGACAGGCCGAGAGTAGCCATCGTAGGCAAGCCCAACGTGGGCAAGTCCTCCCTGATCAACAAACTCCTCGGGGAGGACAGGCTGATCGTGTCTGACATTGCGGGTACCACAAGGGATGCGGTGGACACAGAGGTGACTTTTAACGGCAAGGAATATGTTTTTATAGACACAGCCGGACTGCGCCGGAAGAGCAAGGTCAAGGAGGAACTGGAGCGCTTTATGATCCTGCGCACCGTTAGCGCGGTGGAGCGCGCGGAGGTAGTTGTCCTGGTGATCGACGCCACGGAGGGAGTGACCGAGCAGGATGCCAAGATCGCAGGTATCGCTCACGATCGGGGCAAGGCAGTGATCATTGCGGTGAATAAGTGGGATGCTATCGAGAAGGACGACAAGACGATCTACCGTTTCACGGAGAAGGTGAGAAACACCCTTTCTTACATGCCCTACGCGGAGCTTCTCTTTGTATCGGCCGTGACCGGACAGCGTCTGCCAAAACTTTTTGAGACCATCGACATGGTCAGCGAAAATCATTCCATGCGGGTGGCAACAGGCGTGTTGAACGAGATCATGGCGGAGGCGGTAGCCATGCAGCAGCCCCCGGGTGACAAAGGCAAGATATTAAGGCTGTATTATATCACACAGGTGTCAGTGAAGCCCCCCACTTTTGTAATCTTTGTAAATGACAAGGAACTGATGCATTTTTCCTATACCAGGTATATTGAGAACCAGATTCGTGACACCTTCGGTTTTAGAGGGACACCACTTCGGTTCATCATCAGAGAGCGAAAGGAGAAAAAGTAGTGATGGAGCGCATCGTTTGTGTGTTGATCGGTTATGTGTTTGGTCTGTTTCAGACAGCATATTTTTATGGAAAGGCTCATGGTATCGACATCAGACAGTACGGCAGCGGCAACTCTGGCACTACCAACGCTCTGAGAGTGCTTGGCACCAAGGCGGGATTGATCGTGCTGTTGGGGGACTGTCTAAAGACCATCGCGGCGGTTGTCATCACAAGGCTGATCTTTGGCGCGGCTCATCAGGATACCATCTATCTGCTGTGTCTGTATGCGGGTGCAGGCGCCATACTGGGACATAATTTTCCATTTTATATGAACTTTAGAGGAGGCAAGGGGATCGCTGCCACAGCGGGGCTGATCCTTTCCTTCCACCCTTATTTTATCGTGATGGGTGTGGTGGTATTCTTCGGTATCTTTTTCACTACTCACTATGTGTCACTGGGTTCCCTTCTGGTATACGCCGGTTTTTTGATTGAGATTATCGTCTGTGGAGAGATGGGGGTATTTGGAGCAATGACACAGACGGAACGAATCGAGATGTACGTGCTGGCTGTGTTTCTCACCGTCATGGCATATTGGAAGCACAGACAGAATATTGTGAGACTGCTCCACGGCGAGGAGAGAAAGACCTATCTCACCAAGAAGAACAAGCTGGACGTGGAGAAAAAGGAAGAGAAGGAGCCGGAGGAAAAATAGCGGCTTGGTGGAAGGCTACATAAACGGAAAATTAGAAAGGTGGTTGTGAGCATATGGCGAAGGTAGGTATTTTGGGAGCCGGAACCTGGGGCATTGCTCTGGCGGTATTGTTGGATAAGAACGGACATCAGGTGACGGTCTGGTCAGTACTGCCGGCGGAGATCGAGATGTTACAAAGTAAACATGAGCATAAGATGCTGCCCGGGGTAAAGTTGTCCGAGCGGATGATCTTTACCGCGGACAATAGTGAGGCCGTGGAAGGGCAGGATCTGATAATTATGGCTGTGCCCAGCACCTACACCAGAGAGACGGCGAAACGTTTCCGTCCGCTTGTGGCGGAAGGACAGAGGATCGTCAATGTGGCAAAGGGAATCGAGGAGAGCACCCTGATGACGCTTTCCGAGATCATTGAGGAGGAGATTCCACAGGCGGATGTGGCGGTGTTGTCAGGCCCTTCCCACGCGGAAGAGGTCGGCAGAGGGCTTCCTACCACCATCGTAGTGGGAGCCAAGAGTAAGCGAACCGCGGAGTATATCCAGAACCTTTTTATGAGCGAGGTGTTCCGTGTGTACACCAGCCCCGATATTCTGGGGATGGAGCTTGGTGGGGCGCTAAAGAACGTAGTGGCCCTGGCGGCCGGCATTGCCGACGGATTAGGCTACGGCGACAATACCAAAGCAGCGCTTATCACCCGCGGTATCACAGAGATTGCAAGATTGGGGATGGCTATGGGAGGAAAGTTTGAGACCTTCTGTGGTCTGACCGGCATCGGGGATCTGATCGTGACCTGTGCCAGCGTGCACTCCCGCAACCGCCGCGCCGGTATGTTGATCGGACAGGGGTACACCTACGAGGAGGCCATGAACGAAGTGCAGATGGTGGTGGAGGGTGTGTACTCTGCCAAAGCGGCGCTCTTGCTTTCTCGTAAGTATAATGTGCAGCTGCCTATTATTGAGCAGGTGAACGCCGTACTCTTTGAAGGCAAGAGTGCAGACCAGGCGGTGAAGGATCTGATGCTCAGAGATAAGAAAATTGAGGTGTCTGATGCTTCCTGGAAGGAAGAATGAGATTGGAGAATAGAAATGACAAGGCTGTCATACTTGCAGGAACATCTGTCAGTATGGCAGCCTTTGTTTTTACTGTACCCCCGCTACAATCTCCGCCGCAGTCTTGGGACGGTTCATGGTGTAGAGATGGATGTCATCCACTCCGTTGTGGCGCAGATCTTTGATCTGACGGATGGCAAAGTCGATGCCGGCCTTGCGCATATCCTCCGGATCGTCCCCATACTTTGCGATCAGGTCAGAAAACGCCTTGGGGATAGAGGAGCCGGAGAGACTGATCGTGGTGCCCAGCTGGTTTGCTGATGTCACCGGCATGATGCCCGCGCAGATGGGGATGATAATTCCCTTTTTCTCTGCATTTTCCAAAAAGCGATAGTAATAATCGTTGTCAAAAAACATTTGGGAGATAAAGTATTCCGCACCCGCGTCCTGTTTCAATTTCAAATTTTTAAGGTCGGTCTCCATACTGAAACATTCAAAGTGCTTCTCGGGGTAGCAGGCACCCGCACAGTGAAGCTCTGTCTCTGTATGGAGGAAAGTGATCAGATCAGAGGCATAAGTAAATTCCCGGGAGTTGTACTGCTCGTCCGACATATCCTTGGGGCGGTCACCGCGCAAGGCCAGAACCTGATTTAATCCGCGTTCTTTCAGCTGACCGGCCACGGAGAGAATGTCCTCGCGCTTGTTGCCCACACAGGTGATGTGCGCCAGAGTCTCGATATGTAAGGTGTTCTGAATGTATGAGGCGATCTCTACAGTCGTCTTGGATCGGCTTCCGCCCGCACCGTAGGTCACGCTGATAAAGTCGGGATTTAAGGCCGCAAGTGCGTCCAAAGTTTCGTATGCTTTTTCAAATTCTCCGTCTTTCTTTGGGGGGAAAACCTCGAAGGAGAGCGTCTTTTTCTTAGAAAATAAATCCTTGATCATTTGTTTTGTCCTCTCAATTTCATCTTTTCATCTTGATTTTAACGCAAGAATATCGTAACATGAAGGTATATATTTTTCAAGGAAAAAGCGGCAGCAAAATCATAGAGCAGCATCAATGTTGCGGGATGGAGGCTTAGGATGGGATTACAGGAATTTCAGGGAACAGATAATTATGTGGCCAGCGAAGAACTGATGGCGAGCGTGAACATTGCGATCGCACTTAAGAAGCCGCTGTTGATAAAGGGAGAGCCAGGAACCGGCAAGACACAGCTTGCGGAAGCGGTAGCCAGGGCGCTTGACAAACGGCTGATCATCTGGAATATTAAGTCCACCACCAAGGCGCAGGAGGGACTGTATGTGTATGACACCATTCAACGTCTCTACGACGGACAGTTTGGCGAGGAAGGTGTGGACGATATTGCCCGCTACATCAAGCTGGGAAAGCTGGGTGAGGCTTTCGACAGCGAGGAGCAGGTGGTGCTTCTGATCGATGAGATTGACAAAGCGGATCTGGAGTTTCCCAACGACCTTCTGTGGGAGCTGGATCAGATGGAGTTTTATATCAACGAGACCAAGCGCACGATAAAGGCGAAGCACAGGCCCATTGTGATCATCACCTCTAATGCGGAGAAAGAGCTTCCCGATGCCTTTCTGCGCAGATGTATTTTCCACTACATTGACTTCCCTGACAGAGAACTGATGGAGCAGATTGTGAAAGTGCACTTTCCCGAGGTGGAGGGGCATCTTCTGCAGAATGCAATGGATGTATTTTATGCCATCCGCAGCATCCGTGACATTCGCAAGAAGCCCAGCACCTCCGAACTGATCGACTGGGTGAATGCTCTGCAGATTGGCGGGATTCCCACTGAGACCATCAAGAAGGCACTTCCCTTTGTGGGGGTAGTGGTGAAAAAGGACGAGGATCTGGAACTGGTGAAACATTCGGATCTGTCATAGAGGTATAAATATGTTTATCCAATTTTTTGAGACGTTACGGTCAAAGGGACTGCATGTGACACTGGGAGAGTGGCTGACCCTGCAGGAGGCTTTGGACAAGGGCTTCTGCGGCAGCTCACTGACGCAGTTTTATTATGTTGCCCGCATGATCCTGGTAAAGAGCGAGACCGATTATGACAAGTATGACATGGCTTTTGAGGAGTGCTTCAAGGCGGCCGAGCGGGAGACTGAGGTGGGCGCTCAGATGCTTCGCTGGCTTGACAAGTCTGACATGATGGAGCTTGCCCACGAGCAGGCGAGAGATCATTTGAACAAGATGGAAGATCTGCAGATTGACAAAGAAGATGTGGAGGAGAAGTTTAAGGCCCGTCTGAAAGATCAGGACAGCGAACACAACGGCGGCAGCTATTGGATCGGAACCATGGGTAAGACTTCTTTTGGAAACATGGGCGGCAATGTAGGCGGTGTCCGCGTGGGCGGGCAGACAGGCTATCAGTCAGCATTCTCTGTGATCGGTGCAAGGAAGTACCGGGATTTCCGTGATGACCGGGTGATCGACAACAGGCAGTTCCAGATGGCTTTTCGGAAGCTGCGCCAGTTCTCCAGCAGGCTGGATATTCCGGAGACAGAACTCGACATAAACGGCACTGTGGATAAGACTTGCAACAACGGCGGATGTCTGCAGATTGTCATGCAGAAGCCCCGGAAGAATGCAGTAAAGCTTTTGCTTCTCATGGATTCCGGAGGCACCATGATCCCCTACAGCACGCTCTTAAACGACCTATTTCAGGCAGTGCACAAGTCCAACCACTATAAGGATGTGAAAGCGTACTATTTCCACAATTGCATCTACAGTAAGCTGTATAAGACGCCGGAATGCGAGAATGGGGATTGGATTGACACAGAGTGGATGTTCCGCAATGTGGACAGCGATTACAAAGTGATCATTGTGGGAGACGCTGCCATGGCTCCCGAGGAGTTGTACTCTGACACCGGTAACTACAGGGGTCCCAACGGCGGCCTGTCCGGTTATGAATGGCTGAAATTAATAAAGCGTCACTACAAGAAGGTAGTGTGGCTGAATCCTAAGATGGCACCCGGAAAGGCACCTTGGAGAGAGGCGGAGACGGCTATCAAAGAGATGTTTCCCATGTTCAAACTGACTGTGGATGGTTTAAACCGCGCCATGACGAAGTTGATGGTGAACCGATAAATTTTATTGTACAGGAGCGATGATAATGTTATGAGGAACGAAAAAAGATTTCTGCTGACACTGATACGAACGAGATTTCGTACCGGTCTTCGGCAAAGCGGCAGATGGAAAAGATAGAAATAAAGATTTGTGACAAGGAAGGACAGATAGATGACGATATTTGACGAATTGAAGGCGAGAGGACTTCTTGCGCAGCTGACGGACGAGGACGAGATCAAGGAGCTGATCAACAACGGTAAAGCCACCTTCTACATCGGCTTCGATCCCACCGCAGACAGTCTGCACGTGGGACATTTTATGGCGCTGTGCCTGATGAAAAGACTGCAGATGGCAGGCAACCGCCCCATTGCCCTGATCGGCGGCGGAACCGGTATGATCGGAGACCCCTCCGGCAGGAGCGATCTGCGTACTATGATGACCACGGAGATGATCGATCATAATTGTGAGTGTTTCAAAAAGCAGATGAGTCGTTTCATTGAGTTTGGTGAAGGTAAGGCCATGATGGTGAACAACGCTGACTGGCTGAGAGATCTGAATTACATTGAATTTATACGGGATATTGGTGTTCATTTCTCTGTGAATCGTATGTTGACGGCGGAGTGCTACAAGCAACGCATGGAAAAAGGTTTGAGCTTCTTGGAATTCAATTACATGATCATGCAGAGTTATGATTTCTTGTGTCTGTATGAGAGATACGGCTGCAATATGCAGTTTGGCGGTGACGATCAGTGGAGCAACATGTTGGGCGGTACGGAACTGATCCGCAGAAAGTTGGGCAAGGATGCCTACGCTATGACCATCACATTGCTTTTAAACTCTGAGGGCAATAAGATGGGCAAGACTCAGAAAGGCGCTGTGTGGCTGGATCCAAACAAGACCTCTCCTTTTGAGTTCTACCAGTATTGGAGAAATGTGGCGGACGCCGATGTGCTGAAGTGTCTGCGAATGCTGACATTTCTTCCCCTGGAGCAGATTGACGAGATGGACAAGTGGGAGGGCAGCCAACTCAATCAAGCCAAAGAGATCTTGGCTTATGAATTAACTAAGCTGGTGCACGGCGACGAGGAGGCAGAGCGGGCCAAAGAGAGCGCAAAAGCGCTGTTTACCGGAGGTAATGCTGCAGAGATGCCCACTTGCAAACTCACAGAAGAGGACTTCGTGGATGGAAGGATTGATATTTTGGGCATGTTAGTGAAGGCGGGCTTAAATGCGTCCCGCTCCGAGGCGAGACGTGCCGTGGAGCAGGGAGGTGTGACCGTGGAGGGCGATAAGGTCACCGATGTGAAGACCACCTATGCGCCGGAGCAGTTTGCCGGAGAGGGGCTCGTAGTGAGACGCGGCAAAAAGAACTTTAAGAGAGTGATAATGTAACAGAGAATTGTGTAGCTTGTGGCAGACAAAAAAAGGAGCATGTGTACATGCGGAAGGGCAGAAAGAGAAGAAAAGCATTTATATTTGGAATATTGCTGGGCATTCTAAGTGCCTGTGTGCTGCATGGTCTGCCGGTTTATGCCGCGCAGGAGTCGAAGCCTGCACAGGGGGAGACAGTGCGCGTGGTCCTGATGAACTATGACGATTATGGGTATGTACTGATGGACGGCGGTGAAGTCACCGGCTACTACATGGATTATCTGAATGAAATTGCAAAGTATACCGGATGGAAGTACGACGTTCAGGTGGTGTCGGACAGCGCAGGGTTATACTCTCATGTACAGAAAAGAGATTATGACCTGATGGTGGGAAATCGGTATACGGAACAGTTTGAGCAGCAAAGCTTTACCTACCCTTCTGTGTCCATGGGCAGCAAACAATTGGTGCTGGCGGTGCCTAAGACCCGTTCGGACTTAAGCACCGACGATATCCGCACGCTGATGGGGGTTCGTCTGGGAACCACGTCGGACACAACTTACAGTCAGGAGCTGAGTGAAAAATTTAAGAGCTACTGCTTTATCTATGGATTGAATTATGTAGAGAATTCTTCTCTGCCTTACCGCGACGGGGTCAACCTGATCGAAACGAACAGTGCGGAGCGCTTTGAGATGTTGGAGAACGGCAAGCTTGACGGGCTGGTGACCACGGACTCCATGGCTCTGGCTCATGACCTGTATGTGTTGGATGTCTTTGGAGAGATTCCCTTCTACGCCGTTGCGCCCAAGGGAGACACTCACCTTATGGCGCCTCTGGAGGAGGCGATCATCGCAATCCGCAATGTGGACGAAGAGTTTGAAACTCGTCTGCACGATAAATACTTTTCCGCAAATTTTAAGAGGGAGCTGATCTTCTCCGCAGAGGAGGAGGAGTATCTGACTACAAAGCGTCAGCTGCGGATTGCCATGTGGGACGGAATGGCTCCCTACTCTTATTTGAACCAAGACGGCGAGTGGAGTGGAGTCACAGTTGAGGTGTTTCGCAAGATCAGTGAGATGACGGACAATCGGGTGCAGTTTTCCTTTGTCTCCTACCCGGATGCCAATGCAGCCGGCGAGGCGCTTCTTAAAGGCGAGGTAGATATTCTGGGACAGACCTTTGCCTCGGTGAACGCCTCCGTGTATGGCAGAGACAGCAGTCGCAGCTTTTATATGGACTATTTTCGCATTTACCGCAATGAAAATTCTACCAGTGCGTTGAATGAGGCGCGTGTGGCGGTGAAAAGCGATATCACGGATGAAATGTTATTGGCCTTTGGAGTTACGGATCAGACAAAGGTGACCAAGGTGAATTCCGCGGAGGAGGCGCTGCGTCTGGTCAACAGCGGAAAGGCGGATATCACTTTTGTGTTGCAGAATGTGGCGGACTACTATATCAACTATAATCAGTTTTCCAACATCTCGGAGCTCAGTCTTTCCAATGCCGATATGACTCTCTGTAGCGTGTATGGTGTCAGCGTGGACGAGACGCTTCGGAATATTTGCAACAAATGTATTGCAAACATTGACACCGGTGAATTAGACCGCCATATTACGGAATTTATTCTTCAGGATTACAAGGAAATGAACCTGTTTGATTACCTGAGAGCCAATTGGGGAGTGGTAGCTGTCGTTGTGATCATTTTGCTGACAGTGGCGATTGCGTTTCTGTCAGTCTCGATCATAGCGGTCTCCAATAACTCTAAGCGGATCCACACCATGCTCTACAGCGACGAAGTGACAGGAGGGATCAGCTACCGAAAGTTTGTGGAGGATGTGCACCACAGGGTGAGCGAGCAGGGTGGTAAGGGAAAATATTATGTGTTTTTTGCCAACATTAGCGGTTTTAAATATATCAATGACAGATTCAGCTATAACATAGGAAACAGAGTACTAAATGTGGTGGCGGAAGAACTCAATCTGCTATCGAACGGACTTCCTGTAGCCAGAATGTATGCGGATCGTTTTGTAGGACTGCTGCCCTTTGAGGAGCAGGGCCGCTTGGAGCAGAGACTGAACAGGGAACTGAGAGCGTTCGCAAAGCAGACGGACGAAGAGTTTCCGGATTTCAACCTGTTTTTGAAGGTGGGGATCTGTCTGTGGGATCTGTCGGAGCAGACGGATGTGATCCCATACGTGAATTATGCGATCTATGCGGCGGGCAATCTGCACAATCTGTCTAGATCCACCTATTGTTTCTACACGATGGAGGAGCACGAGGAGATCCAGCGCAGGCAGGCTATTGAGCGGGATATGCATCGAGCGCTGGAGGATGGAGAGTTTGTAGCGTATTATCAGCCCAAGTTTGATGCCGTGAGAGATAAGATCATCGGTGCAGAGGCGCTGGTGCGATGGCAGCACAAGACGAAAGGCCTGGTATCCCCCGGTTTGTTTGTACCTGTCTTTGAGGATAACCGATTTATTATAGAGGTGGATTTCTGTATTTTTGAGCAGGTGTGTGCACTGCTTGCGGAGCGCATGGAAAAAGGACAAAAACTTTACCCCATCTCCTGCAATTTCTCCAGACATCACTTTATGCATAATACCTTTGTGGACAGAGTTGAAAAGATCCGGAGTAAGTATGGTGTTCCGGCAGAATGTATAGAGATTGAGATCACGGAGACTGTGGCCACCAACGATTTTGATTCGTTATTGCAGACAGTAAATCGATTGAAGGAAAAAGGATTTAAGATTTCCATAGACGATTTCGGCAGTGGTTACTCTTGTATTCAGCTTTTGTACAAACTTCCCATTGATGTGCTGAAATTTGATCGGGTTTTTGTGGTGGAGCAGAATCCTAATGAGAAGGAGGAGATCCTCAACCGGAGCATTGTGGAAGTCTGTCATGACAACGGGATCAAAGTGATCTGTGAGGGCGTGGAGACGGAAGATCAGAGAGATTTTGTCTTAAGCTATGGATGCCGCTACATTCAGGGATATCTGTACTCCAGGCCGGTGGATCGCCCTACTTTTCTGCAAATGTTGGAAGGGTAATTTTGCAGTCATATGTTGGTATGAGAAATTATCAGCCTGCATATACATATAACAGTAACGATAGGAACTAAAAAGGATGGGATGTTATATGGAATATGCAGCCAATACATATGATCTCTATTATGACATACAAAAACGCACCGGTGGAGAAATTTACATTGGTGTGTTGGGGCCGGTGAGAACAGGAAAGTCTACTTTCATCAAGCGTTTTATGGAGGAGTTGGTGCTTCCCTACATGGAGGATGAGAACGAGCGAACCAGGGCGCAGGATGAAATGCCTCAAAGCGCAGGAGGACGGACCATCACCACAACGGAGCCAAAATTTATACCAAACGAGGCGGCGAAGGTCTCTCTGAACGAGGACATTCAGGTGTCGGTGCGCCTGATCGACTGTGTGGGTTACATGGTGGACGGTGCCGCAGGGCATTTGGAGGAGAACGAGGAGCGCATGGTCAAAACGCCGTGGTTTGATCATGAGATTCCCTTTACCCAGGCGGCGGAGATCGGCACAGATAAGGTGATGAATGATCATTCCACCATCGGTCTGGTGGTCACCACCGACGGCAGCATTGGCGAGCTTGGGCGCAGCAGCTATCTGGAGGCTGAGGAGAAGACGATACTGGCCTTAAAGAAGACGAAGAAACCTTTTTTGGTGCTGGTAAACAGCCAGAAGCCTTACTCGGAAGATGCAAAGCAGACAGCGGCAGAAATTGCGGAAAAATATGATGTCAGTGTGATGCCGGTCAACTGTGAGCAGTTAAAGAAAGACGATATCAATCATATACTGGAAAAGATTCTTTATGAGTTTCCCATTACCTCTATTGAATTTTATATGCCCAAGTGGGTGGAGATGCTCCCTTATGACAACAGCATGAAGCAGGAGATCATAGAGCAGGTGAAGGCGCTGATGAAAAATTACGACGTGGTTCGCGACGTGTTGGAGCAGCCGATACAGCTGGACAGCAGCTTTGTGAAGCGTTGTAAGACGGATGGTGTTCAGCTCTACGACGGCGCTGTGAGAGTGGCGCTCGATGTGGATGAGAGCTACTATTATGAGATGCTGACAGAGATGGTGGGTGAAGAGATTTCAGATGAGTACCAGCTGATCCGGAAGCTGCGAGAGTTTTCCGACATGAAGAGAGAGTACGCCAAGGTGTTAAATGCGGTCAATCTGGTGCGCATGAAAGGCTATGGCGTGGTGACACCGGAGAAAGACGAGATCACGCTGGATAAACCGGAGCTTATTAAGCATGGCAATAAATTTGGAGTGAAGATTCGGGCAACCAGCCCTTCTATCCACATGATCCGCGCCAACATCGAGACGGAGATCGCTCCCATTGTAGGTACCAAGGATCAAGCGGATGATCTGATTCGTTACATCGATCAGGCGGATGAGAATCAAAGCATATGGGATACGAATATTTTTGGTAAAACGGTGGAACAGCTCGTAAACGACGGTATCACTACCAAGGTGGCTTCCATCGGGGATGAGAGCCAGGTGAAGCTTCAGGATACCATGCAGAAGATCGTAAACGACAGCAACGGTGGGATGGTGTGTATTATCATTTAGGTTACATAAGCCTGTGAGGAGGCGGTAAAAGCCATCCTCACGGGCTTTTTGTTTCTTGGGAATTGCTTTTTTTTTCACGATCAGGTATAATGAGGGTAACTTTATCTCGGAAATGATAAAAGGAGGTGTGATATGGGAGCGAGTGCAGCGTATGAGAAGCTGGTGAGATGTCTCGCCTGCGTGAGGGGGAGGACGGACTTTGTCCCCAAGGTGGCTATCGTGCTGGGCTCCGGTTTGGGGGATTACGCGGAGAACATTAAAGTGGAGGCGGAGATTCCTTACGCGGAGATTGAAGAGTTTCCCGTGTCCACGGTACCCGGACATGATGGTCGTTTCATCTTTGGCTGGATTGATAAAACACCCGTGGTGTGTATGAAAGGAAGGGTTCATTTTTACGAGGGGTACGATGTGGCGGATGTGGTGCTGCCGATCCGCTTGATGAAGCTTCTGGGGGCCGAGATCCTCTTTCTGACCAATGCTGCGGGCGGGGTAAATACCTCCTTCCACGCAGGGGATCTGATGCTGATAAAGGATCATATCTCCGTTTTTGCGCCCAATCCTCTGATCGGTTCTAATATCGATGAACTTGGGACAAGATTTCCGGATATGAGTCATATTTATGATCGGGGACTGCAGGAAGTTATAAGAAGCAAAGCGAGAGAGCATGGTATTTTTCTTCAGGAAGGTGTTTACGCCCAATTGACAGGTCCCTCCTATGAGTCGCCGGCGGAGATCCGTATGCTTCGACTGTTTGGATGTGATGCTGTCGGCATGAGTACAGTGGTGGAGGCGATCGCCGCCAATCATTGCGGAATGCGTATCTGTGGTATCTCCTGCATCAGCAATTTGGCTGCAGGAATGTCGGTTCAGCCGCTAAATCATGCAGAAGTTCAAGAGGCGGCAGATAAGGCGGCGCCCCTTTTCCAAAAACTTGTTACGGAGTCTGTGAAGGGGTTTATTTAAGAAGAGGGAGTCGATACATGAGCAAAGAGCAGATTGGAAAACTGATCCATGCGGCACTGGACGCGAGGAGCAGAGCTTATGTTCCTTATTCTCACTATGCGGTTGGGGCGGCGCTTCTTGGCAGAGATGGGAAAGTGTATACGGGCGTCAATGTAGAGAATGCCTCCTATGGCGCGACGAACTGCGCGGAACGATCTGCCTTTTTCGGTGCGGTGGAAAAGGGCGTCCGGGAGTTTGAGGCCATCGCTATCGCAGGCGGAATGGAGGGAAAAGCTCCAGTGGAATACGCCTATCCTTGCGGTATATGCAGACAGGTAATGAAAGAATTTTGCGGGAAGGATTTTCAAGTTATCGTGGCAAAGAGCGAGAATGAATATCAGATATTTGATTTGAATGAACTTCTGCCTCACAGCTTTGGCGGCGGAAGCATCTGTTAAAAGGTAGGGGAGATTAGATGAATATCAGATTATACAATGCCAAAATACTCACTATGGAGAAGAATCGGGATGTATTTCGCGGTGAGATTTGGATAAAAAATGAAAAAATAGCTTATGTGGCAGATCAGGAGGAGTTAAAGCAGGACTGGACGAAAGCGGACATCCCCAGGATCTCTTGGGATTTGGAGATTGACTGCAAGGGCGACCTGCTGATGCCGGGGTTTAAGGATGCTCACACCCATTCCGGAATGACTTTTTTGCGCTCCTATGCGGACGATGTGCCCCTGCAGCAGTGGTTGAACGAGAAAGTATTTCCCTTGGAGGAAAAGCTCACAGGGGAGGATATTTACGAGTTGTCCAAGTTGGCCATCATGGAGTATGTGACCTCGGGCATCACGGCGATATTTGATATGTACCTGAAACCGGACAACACGGCGGAGGCGTGCATGGATACTGGAATGCGCTGTGTGCTGGTGTCTGGACTCAATAATTTTACTTCCTCCATAGAACAGATGGAGGAGGAATATTTAAAGTGGAATAAAAAGAATTCGTTGATCAGCTATCAGTTGGGTTTTCATGCGGAATATACCTGTTCCAAGGAGCTTCTCTGTAATGTCTCCACATTGGCGCACAAGTATCGTGCACCGGTGTACACCCATTTGGCGGAGAATTTGAGAGAGGTGGAGGAGTGCAAGGCCCGCTATGGCATGACACCAGCGGTTTTTCTGGATTCGCTTGGAATATTTGAATTTGGTGGTGGAGGCTTCCACTGTGTCCACATGACGGATCAGGATATGGATATCCTGCGCATGCGCCGAATGCATGTGATCACCAATCCTGCCTCCAATTTAAAACTCGCCAGCGGCATAGCTCCGGTGGCCGCATTTGAGAAAAAGAAGATCCCCGTTGCTATCGGTACGGACGGTGCCGGCAGCAATAACTGTTTGGACATGTTTCGGGAGATGTTTTTGGTGTCAGCCTTAAGCAAGATAAGAGAACAGGATGCGGCTAGTCTGGACGCTGTGAAAGTGCTTCAGATGGCTACTGTCAACAGTGCCAAAGCCATGCGGCTGAATCGTTGTGATACGCTGGTCAAGGGAAAGGTTGCGGATATCATTATGATCGATCTGCACCAGCCTAATATGCAGCCGATCCACAATATTCCCAAAAATCTGGTGTACAGTGGCAGCAAGTCCAATGTGCGCATGACCATGGTGGGTGGAAAGATCCTGTACAAGGACGGCGAATACAATATTGGCGAAAGCCCGGAGCGTATCTACGAGAAGTGCGACAAGATTGTAAAACGTTTGTTGTCTGAGTGATCAGATAATAATAGATCAACGGTTTCTCTAAAGGCGAAGGAGGAGAAAAGAAATGCTGGAGAAGTTATTTAAGTTAAAAGAGCACAAAACGGATGCCAGGACAGAGATTATGGCCGGTATTACGACATTTATGACCATGGCCTACATTTTGGCAGTCAACCCCAGTATACTGTCTGCTTCGGGAATGGATTCCAATGCGGTCCTGATCGCGACTGCGCTGGCATCCTTTATCGGATGTGTGCTGATGGCGATTCTGTCTAACTATCCTTTTGCGTTGGCGCCGGGACTTGGTCTGAATGCTTATTTTGCATACACTGTGGTGGGACAGATGGGATATTCCTGGCAAATTGCATTGCTTGCGGTATTTGTGGAGGGACTTATTTTCATTATTCTTTCGATAACCAATGTGAGGGAGGCAATTTTTAACGCTATCCCATTGACATTGAAATCGGCAGTGAGCGCAGGTATCGGTCTGTTTGTGGCTTTCATCGGACTGCAGAATGCCCATATTGTGGTGGATAGCTCTACGCTGGTAACTATGCAGGATTTTTCCGATAATTTTAACTCTGTAGGAATGGGTGCGATCTTGGCCTTGATCGGCGTGCTGATTACCGCTATTTTGCTGATCATGGAGGTCAAAGGCGGAATTCTATTTGGAATTCTGATTACTTGGATATTGGGTATCGTCTGCGAACTGGTGGGCTTATATCAGCCAAATGTTGAGCTGGGAATGTACTCTGTGATCCCAAGCGCTATAGTTTCTTTTGACTTTTCTGCAATTGGCAACACCTTTGGGCAGATGTTCGTGGCGGACTTCGGGCAGCTTAAAAACGTGGCGGAATTTATTGTGATCGTGTTTGCATTTCTCTTTGTAGATATCTTTGATACGCTGGGAACTTTGATAGGCGTTTCCTCAAAAGCTAATATGCTGGATGAGAAAGGCAGACTTCCTAAGATCAAAGGTGCGCTTCTGGCAGACGCTGTTGCTACCAGTGCTGGAGCCATACTCGGCACCTCCACCACCACGACCTTTGTAGAGAGTGCAGCAGGCGTCACAGAGGGTGGCAGGACTGGTCTGACTGCGGTTATCACAGGTTTTTTATTCCTGCTGGCTTTGTTATTCTCCCCGCTGTTTTTGACAATTCCTTCCTTTGCGACCGCTCCCGCACTGATCATCGTAGGTTTCTACATGATCGCGTCGGTGGCAAAGATCAACTGGGACAATATGGTGGAGGCGATTCCCGCATTTCTGTGCGTGGTTGGCATGCCTCTGTGCTATAGCATTTCCGAGGGTATCTCCTGGGGGATCATCTCCTGGGTGGTTCTGCATCTGTGCACCGGCAAATCCAAGGGCAAGGTGAGTCCTCTTATGTATGTGCTGGCGGTGCTGTTTGTCCTGAAATATATCTTCCTGTAAGATGTAAATGGATAGAAAAGAGGTTCTATGGAATATTTGTTGCTTGCGATCGTGTGTGTCTGTTTTCTGGCGGCAGTCTTCCTGAGAGAAGCATATCAAGCAAAAAAGAGAGAGAAGCTTTTTATAGCTTCTCTCTCTGAGAATTATGGAAAAATACCAAAGAAAGAGTACTCTCTGGAGCGCTATGCGCGCATGGACAGTTTCTATCGCAGGCATAAAAGAGACGGCCAGGTGGACGACATCACTTGGAACGATCTGGATATGGACAGTTTGTTTCAAAGGATGGACAGCACTATGTCCGCATCCGGCGAGGAATATCTGTACTATACACTGCGAAATACAGCGTGCACTGAGGAGGAGCTTCTGCATATGGAGGAGGCGGTAGCTTTTTTCATGCTGCGGGAGAAGGAGCGCGTACAAGTGCAGCGGCTGGTGCACAGGCTGGGACACACGGGAAAATTCTCTCTGTATGATTATCTGGATAATTTGGATTATCTGGGAGAGCGCTCCAGCAAAAAGCATATTCTCTGTGATTTTTTGTTTGTACCTCTTTTGCTGGCAGTTCCTTTTCTTTTGGCACCTTCCTTGTTTGGGATCGCACTGCTTGCAGTGTATAATATTGTAACGTATTTTCGGGAGAAGTCAGAGATCGAACCATATCTTGTCAGCTTTGATTATGTGTTGCGGCTGCTTGCAGTCTGCGAGAAGCTTAAAAAGGTGTCCGTGTCAGCCTGCGAAGAAGAGTGGGAGAGGATGCGGCGGCATGCGTCGGAGTTAAAAAGTGTGCGAAGCGGTTCTTTTCTTGTGCTTTCCGGTAATCGGGGAGGGAGCACCGGCAATCCTCTTGATATCCTCTTTGACTATATCAAGATGATCTTTCATGTGGATATCATCTGGTTTTACCGAATGTTACATAAGCTACGCGGCCATCTGGAGGACGTGGATGGTCTAATCGCCTGCGTGGGCTATGTGGAGACGGCTATCGCCGTGGGGGCTTTTAGGCGATCGCTTGGGAATGGATACTGTATACCTGTCTTTGCAAAGGAGAGTGATTTGACGCTAAAGGAGGGGTATCACCCGCTGATCGCCAACCCTATAAAAAATAGCATTGAGGCGGAGCGCGGTGTACTGCTTACCGGCTCAAATGCCTCCGGAAAATCTACTTTCCTCCGGATGGTGGCGGTCAACGTGATCTTAGCCCAGACCATACACACCTGCGCAGCAGAATTTTACAGAGCGCCCTTTTATGCTATCTACTCCTCCATGGCTCTGCGCGATAGCTTGGAAAGTGGGGAGAGCTACTATATGGTTGAGATCCGATCCCTAAAGAGGGTATTGGATGCTGTGGGGAAGAGTGACCGACCGGTTTTGTGTTTTGTGGATGAAGTGCTTCGGGGGACCAACACAGTGGAGCGTATCGCGGCTGCCAGCCAGATTTTGATGAGCCTGACGGCCGGACGAGTACAGTGTTTTGCTGCTACCCATGATATTGAGATGACACAGCTTCTGGAGGGGAAATACGACAATTACCACTTTGAGGAGGAAGTAAAGGACGGGGATATCACATTTCCCTATCTGTTGCAAAAAGGGAGGGCAACCACCCGAAACGCCATCAGGCTTTTGCAGATCATGGGCTACGATGAAGACATCACCCTCCAGGCTACCAAGCGGGCAGAGCACTTTGTGGAAACCGGCTTGTGGGAGATTTGAGTCTGACGGTGAAAACTTCCTGCAATTACTTGACGAAAAAGGTCAGGCATTGTTATACTGTAAAGAGAGTCATGTGACATGACGGAAGGTGAGGTAGTGATATGTTAGTAAGCTTTTTAAATTCCTTTTTGTCCTATGTAATGTTGCTTGTGGTGACTGTAGCGGTGTGTGCCGTAGCAGCGACCATCGGTATCACGCTCCGCAAGAAGAGCAATAAGAAAGCAGAGATTTCCACCGAGGAGAATTAGGTGATATGGGAAGATTTTCCACGCTGCTCTGGGATCTGGATGGTACGCTCTTAGACTTTCTGTACTCCCAGAGGATTGCCGTGCAGCAATGCTTTACGTTGTTTGACAGGGAAGTAACGGACGAGATGATCAGTCGGTATTCTCAAATTAACGATAGCTACTGGAAGCGCTTGGAACTGGGTGAAGTTACCAAAGAAGAACTTCTGGTGGGGCGTTTTCGCACTCTTTTTGAGGAATATGACGTGCAGGGGATTGATGCAGCGGCTTTCTGTGAGGCGTATCAGGAGGCTCTGGGGAAGGTGTATTGTTACATAGATGACTCGCTGCAGATCTGTCAGGAGCTTAAAGGCAAAGTGCGGCAGTATGTAGTCACCAACGGCTCCATAGACACTCAGATAAACAAGATGAAGATATCAGGTCTCTATGATGTGATGGATGGGCTTTTCATCTCCGATGAGATTGGCACACCGAAGCCTCAGAGAGGCTTTTTTGATTATTGTCTGGAGCACATTGAGGAGAGGGACAAGGGGAAGATCCTGATCGTGGGGGATTCTTTGTCCAGTGACATCAAGGGCGGCGTTCAGGCGGGGATTGCCACCTGCTGGTTCCGGTCCGCAGGAACAGAAAATATCTCCGGTTATCAGCCGGATTATGAAATTAGAAAGCTTTGTGAGATTTTTGATGTGCTGGAATTGCCCGCGATGCTCTGACCACAGACAATGTAGCGGGTGTCTTGACGTTCGCAGGCGCGTGGAGGTATTATCATGGCGAGATCAGCGGGGCAAAAACTGAAGCTTCTCTACCTTGTTAAGCTGTTAAAAGAGAATACGGATGAAAACCACGTGATGAGTACGGCAGAGTTGATCGAGCGACTGGAGGCATACGGGATCCATTCCGAGAGGAAGAGCATTTATGATGATATGGAAAAGCTGTGCGATTTCGGTTATGACATCATCCAGGTGCACAGCAGGCTGGGCGGCGGCTATTATCTGGCATCCAGAGAATTCGAGCTTCCCGAGTTAAAGCTTTTGGTGGACGCAGTGCAGTCCTCCCGCTTTATCACCACCAAAAAGTCCAGGGAGTTGATCAAGAAGCTGGAACAGCTGGCCGGAAAGCACGACGCCGGAAAGCTCCAGAGACAGGTGTACGTCGCAGGTCGCGTCAAGACAGAGAACGAGAGCATCTATTACAATATAGATAACATTCACAGGGCGATCCAGGAGGACAGGCAGATCATCTTTGTCTATCTGGACTGGAATCTGAGAAAAGAGCTTGTACCCAGAGAGCGGGAGGAGCGGAAAGCCAGTCCCTGGGCGCTCATCTGGCGGGATGAAAATTATTATCTGGCGGCCTATGACGCGCAGGATGGGATCATCAAGCATTACCGCGTGGATAAGATGGGGAGCGTAGCTCTGACGGAGGAGAAGAGGCTGGGCGTGGAGCAGTTTGCAGATCTGGATCTGGCGTCCTATGCCAACCGCACTTTTGGCATGTTCGGCGGTAAGGAGGAGACGGTGACGCTGCGTTTACCGAATCGGCTTATCGGTGTGGCGTTGGATCGTTTTGGGAAAGAGACGGATATCCGGCCGGTGGGTGAGGAGCATTTCCAGATTCGGGCGAAAGTGGCAGTCAGCGGCCAGTTTTTTGGCTGGATGGCGGGTGTCGGAAGCGACCTGCAGGTGGTGTCACCAAAGTCTGTGAAAGAGCGTTACCGGGAGTGGTTGTCAGAGATTTTAGGAAAATATTAGCAGAGGCGATAGATGTCTCGGAATGGAGAGTGCCATGCAGATTCGTACCGCGAAGAGGATGGAGGATTACGAGGAGGGTATCTTTCAGGTTTTAAATGAGAAGAAGAAAGAGGTGGAAGCCCAGGGGAAGAGAGTGTTCAACTTCACTGTGGGAACGCCTGATTTTAAACCGGCCAGACATATTATGGACGCCGTGGTAGAAGCGGCGGGGAAGCCGGAGAACTACAAGTATTCGCTGGCAGATATGCCGGAGCTCATACAGGCAGTGATCGACAAATACAGGGCCCGATATCAAGTGGAGCTTTTGCCGGAGGAGATCATGAGTGTGTACGGCTCCCAGGAGGGTATCACCCACATTGGACTCTCTGTCCTTGATCCGGGAGATATTGTGTTGGTGCCTGATCCGGGATATCCCATCTTTGCCATCGGGCCCACTCTTGCGGAGGCGGAGCTTGCAACCTATGAGTTAAACGAGGCGGGAGGGTATCTCCCCGATCTGGAGGCGATTGCCTCCACATATGGAAAGGGAAAGGCAAAACACGCCAAGATGATGATCGTATCTTATCCTTTGAATCCGGTGTGCAAGGCGGCTCCGGACAGCTTTTATGAGAGGCTGATCCCATGGGCGGAGGAGAATGAAATTTTGATCGTTCACGACAACGCCTACTCCGACATTATCTACGATGGCAGAGTAGGGCGCTCCATTCTTTCTTATGAAGGCGCAAAAGAGGTGGCGGTGGAGTTTTACTCTCTGTCCAAGTCTTTCAACTACACCGGTGCCCGGATGGGATTCCTTGTGGGAAATAAGACGGTGGTGCAGTGTTTCAAGAAGCTGCGGTCACAGATTGACTATGGCACATTCCTGCCGGTACAGTACGGCGCGCTGGCTGCTCTCACAGGTCCGGACGACGGCGTGAGAGAACAGTGCAGAGAATATGAGAGGCGAAGAGACGCTCTCTGCGACGGCTTCACACAGCTTGGCTGGAGCTTTGAACGGAGTGAGGGAACCATGTTTGCTTGGTCAAGGATACCGGGGCGCTATGGGGAGGATGATGTGCGGTTTGTGATGGAGCTCCTTCTGCAGACCGGTGTGCTGTGTACCCCTGGGAGCAGTTTTGGATCTCTGGGAAAAGGACATGTGCGTTTTGCCCTGGTACTTCCAGTGGAGACTATCAGAGAGGCTTTGGAAATCGTTGGCAAAAGCGATATTTTAAAATAGTCAAGAGATAATATACAAAAAAGATATCTAAATTTTAGATATCTTTTTTGTATATTATCTCTCATTGACAAGTAGTGGAAACTTCTTTATACTTTTAAGTAATCGACACAAGATATGGAGTCGGATTGTTAAAATAACACCAGATATAGTATTCTACACGCTGAGGAACTGTGATTTTTAAAGGGATTTTAGGCGAGGAAGGAATGAATGATCATGAGCAGTAATTTTGACCGGGCAGAGACAGATAATGTCAATTATGGTGCACAGTACAAGCCTATACGCACGGTATTTGTGGTCAAGAAAGATGGGAGCAAGGAGGCTTTCAATGTACAGAAGGTCATTAACGCAGTGGGAAAGAGCGCATACCGGGCATTGACCAAGTTTACGGACGATGATAAACGTCACATCTGTCAATATGTGGTTGACAAGGTGAACGAGATGGATGTGGATGATATCCCCATTCCGATCATGCATAATATTGTGGAGAGCGCGCTGGAGCAGGTAAAACCTATCGTGGCGAAGAGCTACCGTGATTACCGCAACTACAAGCAGGACTTTGTGCGCATGCTGGACGACGTTTACAAGAAAAGCCAGTCCATTATGTACATTGGAGACAAGGAGAACGCCAACACAGACTCTGCGCTGGTGTCTACCAAGAGAAGCCTGATCTTTAATCAGCTGAACAAAGAGCTGTACCAGAAATTCTTTATGACCACGGAGGAGATTCAAGCGTGCCGCGACGGCTATATCTATGTTCACGATATGTCTGCAAGGCGTGACACGATGAACTGCTGTCTGTTTGACGTAAAGAATGTTCTGACCGGCGGTTTTGAGATGGGTAACATCTGGTATAACGAGCCCAAGACACTGGATGTGGCGTTTGATGTGATCGGCGATATCGTGCTGAGTGCGGCTAGCCAGCAATACGGTGGCTTTACTGTGCCAAGTGTGGACGAGATTTTGGAACCTTATGCGGAGAAGTCCTACAAGCGCAATGTGGAAAAGTATGTGGGGCTTGGAATAGATCAGAAGAAAGCGGAAGAAGTGGCCTACGCCGATGTGGTGAAGGAGTTTGAGCAGGGATTTCAGGGCTGGGAGTACAAGTTTAATACCGTGGCAAGCAGTCGAGGAGATTATCCCTTTATCACGGTGACAGCCGGTGTCGGCACCGGCAGATTTGCCAAACTGGCTACCATTTCCATGTTGAATGTCAGAAGGAAGGGACAGGGCAAGAAAGAGTGCAAGAAACCCGTTCTGTTCCCGAAGATTGTGTTTTTATATGACGAGAATCTACACGGACCCGGAAAGCCTTTGGAGGACGTGTTTGAGGCGGGAGTTCATTGCTCCGCCAAGACTATGTACCCTGACTGGCTGAGTCTGACCGGCAAGGGCTATGTGGCAAGTATGTATAAACAGTACGGTAAGGTCATATCCCCCATGGGATGCAGGGCTTTTCTGTCCCCCTGGTATGAGCGGGGTGGCATGCATCCGGCAGATGATCAGGATGTGCCTGTCTTTGTGGGGCGCTTCAACATCGGTGCGGTGTCACTG
Organism: Acetatifactor sp.; assembly: GCA_022511465.1. Taxonomy (GTDB): domain Bacteria; phylum Bacillota; class Clostridia; order Lachnospirales; family Lachnospiraceae; genus Acetatifactor. The sequence goes on from JAFLRM010000003.1 coordinate 41,893, forward strand.
CACCTGCCCATGATCCTCGCCAAGGCGAGGAAAGAGAGCAGAGATTTCTATGATGTGCTGGACTACTACTTGGAGTTGATCCGTCAACTGCACATCCGTACTTACGCTTATCTGGGAGAGATGCGTGCATCCACGAACCCGCTGGCCTACTGTGAGGGCGGTTTTTGGGGAGGAAACCTTGGTCTTCATGACAAGATCAAACCGCTTCTTAAGTCTGCCACCGCAAGCTTTGGCATCACTGCGCTAAATGAGCTTCAAGAGCTTTATAACGGCAAATCTCTGGTGGAAGATGGAGCTTTTGCCGTGGAGGTTATGGAGCATATCAACAAGCGGATCATGGAGTTTAAGGAGGCGGACGGTCATCTGTACGCTATCTACGGAACCCCCGCCGAGAATCTGTGTGGACTTCAGATCAAGCAGTTCCGCAGGAAGTATGGCATTATTGAGGGCGTGTCCGACAGAGAATATGTGAGCAACAGCTTTCACTGTCATGTGACGGAGGATATCACCCCCATTGAGAAACAGGATCTGGAGAATCGTTTCTGGGATCTCAGTAACGGAGGGAAGATCCAGTATGTGAAGTACCCGATCGACTATAATATTGAAGCCATCAAGACGCTGATCCATCGCGCTATGGATATGGGATTCTACGAGGGTGTAAACCTGTCTCTGGCCTACTGTGACGACTGCGGACATCAGGAACTTGAGATGGATGTTTGCCCCAAGTGCGGCAGCCGCAACCTGACCAAGATCGACCGCATGAATGGATATTTATCCTATTCCCGCGTACACGGTGACACTCGCTTAAACGATGCCAAGATGGCGGAGATCGCGGAAAGACGAAGCATGTAAGGAAGTAGCAGTATGAGATATCACAACATTACAAAGGATGATATGCGCAATGGAGACGGGCTGCGCGTGGTTCTCTGGGTGGCAGGTTGTAATCATTGTTGCAAGGAGTGTCACAATCCCATCACTTGGGATCCTGCCGGAGGACTTCCTTTCGATGAAGAGGCCAAGAAGGAGATATTTGAGCAGCTTGACAAGGATTATGTGTCAGGGATCACTCTATCCGGTGGAGATCCACTCTATTCTGGAAATAGGCCGGATGTGCGGGCACTGTGCGCGGAACTTCGGGAGAAGTATCCCAATAAGACCATTTGGCTCTACACGGGTGACAGTTGGGAAAGTATCAAGGACGACCCTGTGATGGAGTATGTTGATGTGGTAGTGGACGGAGAGTTTCATCCGGAAGAGAAGGATGTAAAACTTTTGTGGAAGGGCAGCAAGAATCAGAGGGTCATCAATGTGCGAAAGACGCTTGCGAGCGAAGATCCAAATATTCCGGTGATCCACTGTCCGGATTATTACATATAAAATGATAAAATGTCCTGTGGTGAAGAATGCATCACAGGATATCTCATGTAGAAACGAGGATAAAATATGCGTAGAGTTGCAAAATTTCACAAGGTCAGCAGAGAACAATTTGTAAATGCGCTGAGGGAGGAGTTTCCGCAGTATACGGAGGCGGAAGCGAATGATATGTACGACGCGGTAATACTTCCCCGCAGGGCAACTAAGGGAAGCGCAGGATATGATTTCTTTGCGCCATTTGCGTTTACGCTTACACCCGGGCAGACGATCAAACTCCCCACCGGCATCCGTGTGGAGATGGAGGAAGCTTGGGTGTTGAAACTTTATCCCCGAAGCGGACTTGGATTTAAGTATCGTTTGCAGATGAACAATACAGTTGGGATCATTGACAGCGATTATTTTTATTCGGACAATGAGGGACATATTTTTGTGAAGCTGACAAATGATTCCAACGAAGGGAAAACAGTGGAGATCGCAGCCGGGACAGGATTTGCGCAGGGAATCTTTCTGGAGTATGGTATCACGGTGGATGATGATGCGGACGGGGTTCGAAATGGGGGATTTGGAAGTACAACGTGACATCCTCTGTATGAGGTTGTGCCGAGTCGTATAAGTCGGAAGATAAAAGGAGTCAGAGATATAGGAGGATAAGTGTATGCAGGCATTTGTGTTTGGGTTGGCAACCCCGTTGTTACCTTTGTTGATAAGGAGGTTGTACCAGAAAGAGGAGATGCGGGGCAGAGAGTTGTTGCTTCGGTATGTGGTTTATACTTTTGTTATGACGGTGTTTTCCACGGTGATCATGATTGGTCTGTGTGATGACAGTACCTCTTTTTTGAATAAAGTGGATGCGTCTCCCATGTTTGCGTTGAAGTATTTGTTTCTCCAGCTGGTGGCGGCAGGGTTTGTGACTTTTGCGGACTGGAATTATGAGACGAAAAAGTATGTGTTTACTTTAAATAGAGAGAGTTTCACGGAGCATACGGCGGTGCGTATTTTTAGAAAAATTGTACCCCTTGTGTTTTATGTTTTGTTTGCGGTTGTGGTGGTCATGAACATTGCGATGGTCAATGACAATGTAATGTGGGGCGATGAGGCGTTTACTGCGGATCTGGTGCGGAACAGCCTGGATAGTATGATGCATACGATCACGACATCAGATAATCACCCGCCCTTGTATTATCTCTGGTTGAAACTGTGGGAACAAACCATTGGGGAATCCGGCCCTGCCTATCACATGGCATCGATGTCATTTTTTATTATTGGTGCTGTTTTGACAGTGACTCTGGTAAGAAAGCATTTCGGCAAGATTCCGGCGACCTTTTTTTTGATATTTTCCGGTTTGGCGGCATCCTGTCTGGAATATAATGTAGAAATACGCATGTATGGTCTCGCTTTTTTGAGTGTTGCCTTCTGTTATTACTGTGCAGCTCGAATTTTGCAGGAGAACCGACCGCTCAGCTGGGTAGGTATGGTGTTCTGGGGGCTTGTGGCGGCGTATGCTCACTACTATGCTCTGATAATGGCAGCGATCCTGATGCTTGTCACCTGCCTTTTTGCTGTGGTGCATTTTGGGAGAAGAACCTGGATCAGAGTCCTCATTGCAGGAGCAGTTTTTATCCTAGGATACCTGCCTTGGTTGAGTATTTTGTTCTCTACGGTGGCTCAGGTTAACAACAGCTGGTGGATGGAGACAAGAGCAACCATAGGTGAGGCGGTAGATATCATATTTGGCGGAAGCAACATGAAACGGTGGAGCATTCCGCTGTGGCTGGGACTACTGGTGATCGTTTTTCTTGCGGAATCCTCTATCCTGAAAAAAAAGCGGGAGCAGGATAAGTGGATCGTGGAGGTTCGGGCGCCGGGCTGGCTGACGTGGTCGGGAGAGATGTTCGCACTGGCTGTCGGAGCGATTACCCTGACAGGAACCTTGGGAGCCAGTCTTTTGATCAGTGAGTTGATCCATCCCATGCTGGCCAGAAGGTATGTCTATCCGTTGGCGGGTGTGATCGCCATGATGCTTGTCATCGGCAGTTCGCAGCTTTTGGTCTTGTTGCAAAGGCTGGGAGAGTATCTAAAGTATAATTGGCTGAAAAATGCAGGAAAGTGTGCGTTTGTGATAGTCCTTGCGCTGATGTTCTCAGCTGGTATGAAGGATTACAAAAGTTTTACGGCAGAGAACGAATATCAGTCGGCCAAGACGGCGGAAGTTCTCTATATAATCGGCGAGCCCACGGAAGATATGGTGCTGGTCAACAACGGAGTCACACACCTTGGATGGACTGTTCTAAAATATTATTATCCGGGGAAAGAAATTGTAAATGGAAGCTGGAGAGATGTGAACGCTGAGGACTTTTGGTATTTTACAACGGATATACTCTCAGGGGAAGAGGTAACGGAGATGATTGATAGAGGTTATATCGTGTCCGTTTATCCATATCTTCAACTGGTGAAATACCCATTGACGCTTTATCATCTCTCTAAATAATAAAGAATAAAAAACTTCCTTTTTGGACAAAATGTAGGAAAAACCGGAAAGGGAGTTTTTTAGTGTGAGTAGTGAGTGGAACAGCAAGGCAAAGGAAGAAGTGGGAAGAGAGCAGATCTGCATGTCTGGTGATCTGGGGAATGACATGCAGTATCTAAACGAGGTATTGGCAGTAGAGGAAAACTTTGATGTGATCTACCGAGTGATCCATGTGGGCGGACAAAAGGCCTGTATGTATCTAATAGACGGTTTTTGCAAGGATGATCTGATGCAGAAGCTTCTGCAGGAGTTTATGGCACTGACACCGGACAAAATGCCCAAGGATGCTCATGAGATGTCCAAACAGGTCATCTCCTACGTGGAAGTGGATATTGATGACAAGTGGAATAAGATCATCAATTCCCTGTTATCCGGGGTCTTTGTGCTTTTGGTGGACGGATATACCAAGGCGCTTCTCATCGACTCCAGAACCTATCCGGCCAGAGGGGTGGAGGAGCCGGAGAAGGATAAGGTATTGCGCGGTTCCAAAGACGGATTTGTGGAGACTCTGATCTTCAACACAGCTCTGATACGCAGGCGCATCCGCAGCACGGATCTGCGCATGGAGATGATGAGTGCGGGAGAGAGTTCCAAGACGGATATTGTGCTCGCCTACATGGACAGCCGTGTGGATCATGCTTTTTTGGAGGATATCAAGCGGAAGATTCAGAGTATCAAGGTGGATGCGCTTACTATGAATCAAGAGAGTCTGGCGGAATGTCTGTATCGGCGGACATGGTTCAATCCTTTTCCCAAGTTCAAGTATACAGAACGCCCAGATACAGCTGCCGCGCAAGTGTTGGAGGGAAATATAGTGATCCTGGTGGACAACTCTCCGTCGGCCATGATCATGCCAACCACTATTTTTGATGTGGTGGAGGAGGCGGACGACTATTATTTTCCGCCGATCACGGGAACATACCTGCGGCTGACCAGAGCATTGATCGCACTCTTAACTTACCTGGTTACGCCCACTTATCTGCTCCTTGCCACACATTCGGAGTGGGTGCCGGAGAATTTTTCTTTTATTCTGCTAAAGGAGGCTCCCAACGTGCCGCTTATCTGGCAGTTTCTGCTGTTGGAGCTTGCGATAGATGGTCTAAGGCTTGCTGCAGTGAACACACCAAATATGTTGAGCACACCGCTCAGTGTCATGGCAGCTCTGGTACTGGGCGAATTTTCGGTGAATAGTGGATGGTTTAGCGCGGAAGTTATGTTGTACATGGCGTTTGTGGCCATTGCAAACTATACCCAGGCTAACTATGAGCTGGGATATGCGTTAAAGTTCATGCGTATTCTGGACTTGATCTTGACACAGCTTTTTGGTCTGTGGGGATATGTAGCTGGAATAGTGATTGCAGTATTGTCCGTCGCCTTAAACCGTACCGTGTCCCATAACAGCTATATCTATCCATTGATTCCCTTTGATGGAAAGATGCTGTGGAACCGTCTGATCCGGCGAAGATTGCCGGGGGCGAAAGCCCCGGAGGTTTCCTCCAGCCCCGAGCAAAGCTTGCAGTAGAACACTTTTTTTCCTTTCTCATATTATAAAGAAAAAGTAACAGATTGAGGAAGGAATCTTATGCAGGATTATTTATTTAATGAACAATGCGATAATTTTTCCCTTGCCATGGCATATGTACCCTGGCAGCGTTTTGATAAGATGTACGATGATCTGGAGAAGGCATATAAGATCGGAACGGTGTTCCCGGAATTAAACAAACCTTTCACGGGAAGGAGATGTGTCTAGTATGGGAAATCAGGAGCAGATGTTGAGAGATATTGGCATTGTGGATTTTGTTTTGGTTGAACTGATGGAGTATCTGGACACACATCCTTTTGACCGCAATGCAATGGAGTACTTTAACCACTATGCACGGATCAAGAACCAGATGAGCAAGGAATTTGCTCAAAGATATTTTCCGCTTACCGTAAATTTGGCAGAGTGTAACAAGGAGTGGAGTTGGGGCGCAGCGCCTCTGCCCTGGGAAGGAGAGTGCAGCTAAATGTGGAATTATGAGAAGAGATTACAGTTTCCTGTAAACATTAAAGAGCCCAACGCAAAACTTGCTCAAGCGATCATTTCCCAGTACGGCGGGCCCGACGGAGAGATGGGAGCCAGCATGCGGTATCTGTCCCAGCGTTATTCCATGCCTTACCGTGAGGTGGCAGGATTGTTGACGGACATCGGAACAGAGGAACTGGCTCATTTGGAGATGGTGGCAACCATTGTGCATCAGCTGACCAGAAATCTGTCCATGGAAGAAATCGAAAAGAGCGGCTTTGCCAATTACTATGTGGATCATACCATCGGCGTGTGGCCCCAGGCGGCAGGCGGCATTCCGTTTAATGCCTGTGAGTTCCAGGTGAAGGGAGACATCATCACGGATCTGGTGGAGGATATGGCAGCAGAGCAGAAAGCGAGATCTACCTACGACAATATCCTGCGTCTGGTTGATGATCCCGATGTGTGCGAGCCCATCAAGTTCCTGCGCCAGAGGGAGATCGTGCACTTCCAGAGGTTCGGTGAAGCTCTGCGCATCACACAGGATAAGCTTAATTCCAAGAACTTCTATGCCTTCAATCCCGGATTTGATCGGTGTGAAGATTGTAATAACTAGAAAAAGTTGTAGGTTTAGGGTCTCACAGTGATTGTGAGACCCTAGACTATGTATATAAATGCACGATAAAGGCGATAACGCGTCTAAATTGTGATTTACGGGAAAACAGTGAGTACTTTATAATGAGTGTTGTCAGGCTTTTGCCTAAGGAGGAAAAGACAAGACAAATTTGTGAGTACGAGGAGAAAAATGAATGAAAAAGAAAACTACCTGTTTGATCGTAACCGGAATGTTGTGTGGGATGCTTGCAGCGTGCGGCAATAAGGATGACGCGGGGGCTGGCAGTACCACGGCAGCTGTGCAGAATAACGGAAGCCCCACATCTGTAGTCGCAGAGAGCAACTCTGCCGAAAGCGAGGGATTTCAGTGGGAGTTGAGAACCTTAGAGCAGCCTAAGATGCAGGAATTGGAACTTCAGGAAAGGACGACCGGAGATGGAAGTGCCTATGAAGTTGCCGTGACGCCGTTTGCGTACGACATTCAGCAGATAAAGGAAATATTATCAGGAAATTCTTTCATTACGGATCGCTATATTTTGGCATTGGAGAGGACGGAACGGGGTGAGACAACGACCAGACTTACATTTCGTGAAGGGGATCTCGTTAGAGGCAGTTATCAGGAAAAAGCCGGAAAAAATAAGTATTTCCAAGATTTTTATCTGGGATTTTGGCAGGACAGAATGGATTTTGGCAATTATGATACCATAGAATTCTACTTCGACGATCTGGAAAAGACGGATACGCTGCAGGAAAATATTGCCCAGGTAATACGTGAGACACTGGGGGAAGAATATGCCGAATATCTGGTATATGCAAAGGACAGCGACGGACTGGGTGAGTCTGATACAAGCATTGATGAGACAAGCTTGTATGAACTGGTGGAGAAGGATACGGTTGTCTATTATCTTTCCCGAACCGTGCTGGAAGATAAAGATAACGTTACCCTGTATTTTCGCATAGGAGTAGAAGAAAATCTTGTTACGAACTCCGGTTCCAATTCCTATGGAAATGATATGATCCGGTTGGCAGATGAGCTGAAATACAAGCCGGAGGACGTAACCAGTGGAGTGTTTGCGGCTGCAGATCTTATTGATCTTGACACCTATCCAAACAAATATATGGACCTTGTTTTATTTGATACTGAGAGGACAGTACTGGATCTAAGTCAGATCAATACACTTGCATCGGATAACGGCATTATTGGAAATAAGTTTGAACTGCAGTTTTTGTCATCAAACAAGGATCTTTCTTTGTTGGCTTCACCGGAGCATAAGATTTCCTATCGGATCTATGAAGATCAAGACGGAATCTTTTTTATAGAGTTGGAGGCAGAGGGCATGTCAGGGCGCATCGACACCTATAAGAATGACGCGGATGAGTGTTATACCAAATTGGTTGAAAATGCGAAACAACAAGCGCTGATGGTACTGCCGGATCTTTCTCTTGAGGATATCAGCTATGCGGCAATGCAGGCGGCAAATGAGGAGTCGCTGGAAAAAGAAATTGAATATCCCCTTTTTGGTGTGACTATGAAGGGAAAGATTACATTTGAAGTAGGCGTGAATAGCGCAGGCTGCTATGTGGGTACTTTCCATATTAAGTTGTCAAATGATTGATCATTGAATAATAAACTACATAATTAAATTATCTCTGAAAAAAGTGTTAGTAAGTTTAGGGGTCTCACAGTGGTCTGTGAGGCCCTAAAATTTATCCAGTTTCCTATTGACAAGTTGGTTTAAAAAGTTTAAACTAAATATAGGTCTAAAAGGTTTAAACCAAAATTCAAAATGATTCTATAGAAGCAAAGAAAGGATGTAAAGATGGTTGTATATGTGATGACGGAGGCCGAGATGCAGATGGCGGAGATTATCTGGGAGAGCGAGCCTTTGCCCAGCGGGGAACTGGTGAAGCTGGCGGCAGAAAAGCTGGGATGGAAGAAATCTACTACCTATACGGTACTGCGGAAAATCTGCGAAAACGAAATCTTTCAGAATCAAGATGCAGTGGTGACGGCGCTGATGAGTCGGGAGGAGTATATCCGGCAAAAAGGAGAGCGATATCTGGAAGAAAACTATGGCGGTTCCCTGCCGGGTTTTGTTGCGGCCTTTCTGCAGACAAAGAAACTGAGCAAAAAAGAAGTGGAAGAGTTAGAAAAAATGATTGAAGATTACAAGGAAAATTAAGTTGTAAAAGCTGATGGATAAGAGTAAGATCAGCAGATTGTGAGGGTTATTATGTTGGGAGAATTATTTGGAAAAGTACTGGATATGAGTCTGGTGGGCTGTTATAGTATTTTAGTTGTTATGGTATTTAGATTTCTTTTATCGAAGTTAGAAAGAAAATATGCATATTATTTGTGGTTCGTAGTCTTTTTGAATCTGTGTGTTCCTTTCTCTATCCAGGGAGTATTCAGCCTGATTCCCGATTCTGTAGCTGAGTTTTCCATAGTGGATGCTGTGGATGGAGCGCTGGGAGCCAATAGTCAAGGAGAAATCGGTAATGATGGAGAAGTCGCAACACTTGGCGGAATGCAGGCGGCGGCTGGAGTAAACTTTACGCTGGCAGGCGGAGACTTGAGGAATAACGGTTACCTGCCCCAAACACCAATGGAGAAAGAGGAATCTTTGCCCATGAAGATTGCTGCCGGAATCTGGCTGGCAGGAATTATATTTATGTTAGTGTGGAATCTGGCGGGTACGGTTCAGTTGAAGAAGCAGGTATCTAAAGTGAATTGGGTTCGGTATAGCAGGAAGAATGGGATTGCGGAGGTGGCAGGATTGGATGCGCCCTTTTTATGGGGTGTCTTAAAGCCGATGATCTACCTGCCTACAGATTTGGAAGATGAGGAGCGGCGTTACGTGGTGGCGCATGAGAGATATCATAGGAAAAGAAAAGATTATCTTATAAAGATAGCGGTGTCTTTTGTTGTTACAATCCACTGGTTCAACCCTTTTGTCTGGGCAGCCTATGCTTTGTTTTGCAAGGATATGGAGATATCCTGTGATGAAGCAGTGATCTTGCAATCCAGGGAAAATATCAGAAAACAGTATGCGGGAAGTCTGTTGAAATACGCTGCCAGACAGAACGGTTATTCCCTTACTCCCATCACCTTTGGAGAACCGGCGGTCAAGACCAGGATCAAAAATGTGCTGCATGTTAAAAAGCGTGGGATCCTGTTCTCCGTTTTGGCAGTCATCTGTGTGGCAAGTGTGGCTGCGGGACTGGTGCTGCGTCCTTCTGCGGAGGAAAGCATGGAGGATAATTCTTCTCAGATGGCAGACGATCAGGATGTTTTTGGAGGAAATACTTCTGAAACCGACGATTCCCTTACTCTCTGGGATGATGTGTTTTTCACTGCTGAGAGGGTAGAGCAGTCCGGTACTGCTTTGTCGGAGGAACAAAAGATGTTGCTGCAGGCAATGTGCAACTATATCCCTGAATTTGGAGGACGATCGGAGATGGATGAAGACTTTTGGAGATACTTTATCTTTGGTTCCTATACCTGCGTGCCGGTCAATGAAAACGGAGAATATGAACCTATTTATGGAGAGGGAGAGCATATATGGGTATACCGAGAGGATCTTGGCTTTGAGGAGGGAGAGTTTAAAATCGGAGAAGAGTATGTGCGGGAATATGCAAGACTGCTTTTTGGAGTAGATATGCCGGAGTTCTACCCTGCGTTTGAGGATATGTCGGAGGGACAGACCGCACTGTATTATCAAGATGGATATTATTATATTGGTGATTCTGATTTTGGCGAGCCGCAGTACCAGTTCCGTGATCTGGAAGCGGCCCCGGGCAGTCAGGAGAATTCTGTCTATGTAAACTATGATATTATGATGCATAACTTCGATGATGGGGAGCTGGAGAGCGTTGGAACCGTGAGATTTGGGCTTTCTGCTGCGGACAATACAAACGGATTTGTTATTACGAGTAAGAAGATGGAATTTTCCGAATTCGAATGATCCTATACGGTCAATTGCTCAAATCTTTGCGCTGCTTGCGATACTGCTGCGGGGAAAGCCCGGTTTTCTGCCGAAAGGCGGCAGAGAGATTCCCCGGATACTGATAACCGGTCTCAATGGCGATCTCGGTGATGGATCTGTCCGTATTAAGGAGCAGACGAGAAACATTTTTAATCCGAATATAGCTTAAATATTCGGAATATGATTTACCCAGTTGTTTTTTAAAAAGTCTTGAAAAGTATGCTACAGAGTAGCTGGATATTCCGGCTACTCTTTCTATTGTAAGGTTTTCTGCATAATGTGTCTCCATGTAATAGACGGCTTCCATTATGGGAAGTGTAAGCGGTGTGTCAGAGGAATTGCTATCTTCCTCCGGAAGCCGATATTCCAGAATTGTCAATAACAATTCACATAAAATACATTGAAGTTTGAAATTGCCATACGGAGACTTTCGATCGTATTCTTCTAACAGTTTCGTAAAATAGTTGTATATGACAGCTTGCATATGGACAGGAAAACGGTTGGTTGTCCTTGCGTATATCTGATCCAAGATCTGTTCGCCAAATTGATCGGTAAGCGGCTTTACAAATAATGGTGAGAACTTTACGAGGATACTTTCATACACTTCGTTGGATGCCGGAACCGTTCGATGATAGATGTATGGGGCAAGTGTGCTGACATTTCCCGGGTGTTGCGTAAAGATGGAATTTGGCGTGATGATGGTGCGATCTCCGCTTATATGGTATCCGATGGAATAATGGTCGGAGGCAATTTCGAGAGAAGGCATCTCGTAGTCTGCCGGGAGTATCCGATGTGAAATTTGAAATAGTTGTCCTTTTGGAAGCGGCAGAGCCATTGTGATCCTCCGTTCATTTATGATATATGTCAAATATATGTCATGTAATCATAAATTTAATGTTTAAATCAGTAAATATGGATAAGAAAAACATGGTTACTTTATGTATTATATATCATAGAAATATCAAAAATGCAAACATATTATCGTGGGAGCGCCTGATCAATGGAACAGAAGAAAATAGATATGACAACAGGGCCGATCATGAAGAATGTATTTCTCTTTGCCCTTCCCATTATGCTGGGAAATATACTGCAATATTTATATACAACGGTGGATACGCTGGTTATCGGAAGGTATTGTGGGGAGACTTCGTTGGCAGCGGTGGGAACAAGCTCCCAGCCGGTGGAAGTGCTCTTGTGTATTTTTCTTGGAATTGGTACAGGTGTATCCATATTGATCTCTCAGTATGTGGGAGCTAAGGATGTGGAAAAAGTGCGGCAGGCAGTAGATACTGCTACATTCTTTGTATTTGTAAGCGGTATCCCCCTCTGCGTGATCGGATATTTTGCGGCGCCGGTGATTTTAAGGTGGATGGGCGCTCCCGCGGATACATGGGATGCTGCCGTGACGTATACGAGAATCGTATTCTTTGGAGCACTTGGAAATATCGGCTATAACATGAATGCGGGAATTTTGCGAGGTGCGGGAGACAGTAAGGCATCCTTGTGGTTCTTGGTAGTATCCTGTATCACCAATATTGTGTTGGACTTTCTGTTTGTTGCCGGATTTGGAATGGATGTAGGAGGCGCAGCGCTTTCTACGAGCCTTGCAATGTATTTGTCCTGGATCATCAGTATTGTGTATATCCGAAAGAAATTTCCGGAATTGGAATTACCCTTTTTTCCAAAGGGATTTGACCTGAAAGAATTGAAGCAGATCATTTTGATCGGTCTTCCCATAGGGCTCAACAATTCCCTATACTCTTTTGGACATGTAGCGATACAGACCTTGGTAAATGCACAGGGGTCCACTTTTATGGCGGGCAATTCGGTTGCAGGCAGGGTGACGGGACTCTCAAATATAGCAATTACCGCATTGTCCTCTGCGGCTACAACTTTTTCGGGGCAAAATTATGGGGCCAAAAATTTCGACAGGCTTCGACAAGGTTACATTCGGATCCCTGTGATTTCCGGTATGGTTACGTTAGCTGCCGGATTATGTATGATCTCTCTTCGGATGCCGATCTTACGGATCTTCACGCCGGATGAAGCGGTGCTTATGTACGCCAGCAGATATGTTGTGATACTCCTTTTATCCCAGTGGTTTTATGCGATATTTAACGGTATTATCTGCGTGGTAAACGGTGTGGGACTGATCCGTTACTCAACGATTGTGAATATCCTGATGCTTTGGGCAGTGCGTATTCCAAGCGCTTATTTGATCAATCGTTATTTTGACGGAACTTATATCATGTTGTGTTTCCCGATCAGTTTTAGTTTTGGCATGATCATGATGCTTAGCTATTATGTGTTCTCAAAGAAGTGGAAGGAAATTATACGAACCGGTCTGGATACATAGGCGGAAAGGAAGGAACTATGAAACGTTTGTCTGTAAAGCGTGTTGTTTTGTCGGATGACTATGACAAAAAGGAATTTTATTTTGACATAAGCAATCCGACGGATGAGGATATTTATTTATCCGATTTTGTCTTGTATGAGCAAGACAATCTGGAGAATATGGGGATTGATCCTTCGGACTGTGTCATGTTTCGAAGCGGACGGCATAAGAATGATATGCCATCAGTATTCCGATTGGGATTAAGAAGTGCTGCCATGGAAGATGCCATGGGCAGTATGACAGAGACTGGAGACAAGATGGAGGCGGATCATCAGGAAAGGTGCATTTTAAGCGACCACCTTACCGTTCTGGGAAATGAAAAAGGGTATGTTGTGCTGTCATTTCCAAAGGGAAGAAACCAGATGGTAGAGACTGCGGTCTATGTGGATGATTCCGGAAGATTTGTCCGGCTACAGTCGAGGGTACTCTTTAACATTCGGTTAAAACCTGGTCAGAGCGTAGAGACGGAATGGCTGTGTATGAGATATACAACGGACGTATTGGAGGCAGTTGATTCCTTCGCGAGAGACAAAGCTCTCCGGTACGGAACCAGAAATCGGGCACATCCAAGTGTGTTTTGTACCTGGTATTACTATGGCCTCACCGTTACTTATGAGGATGTAGTGACCAATCTTCGGGAAATGGAGAAGCGAAAACTTCCCTTCGACGTATTTCAGATCGATGAAGGGTGGGAGATCACCCTTGGAGAATGGGAACCGAATGCGAAGTTTCCAGTTCCAATGGCGGATATTGCCATGCAGATACGAGAAGCCGGATATCGACCGGGTATTTGGACCAGCCCTTTTGTCGCACATGAGACCGCAAGTATATGGCAGGAACATCCGGAATGGATCCTTATGGATCAAAACGGCAATCCTTGTCTGTTTCCGATGAACGATACCGTATATCAGGTATTTGATATTACCAATCCCGCGACGTGGGAATATTTTAGGGAATTATACCATCGCTTGACTTTTGAATGGGGATACACCTATCATAAGCTTGATTTTACCAGAGCGGCAGTGATCATGGAAAATGCGGTATATTTTGATGATACCATTACCTTGGTGGAAGCTTATTATGAGGCGGTACGTGCGATCAGGGAGGGTATGGGTGAGGACAGTTATTTCCTTATGTGTGGCGGATTGTATGATCCGATCATCGGACTGGTGGATGCACAGAGAACGGGTTCCGATGTCCTTTCCATGTGGTCCTCCACCATCAATAAGGACGGAAAGACAGCGCCATACACTATGAAGCAAAGTATTTTGCGCTATTACATGAACGCATGGTGGAACAATGATCCCGATGCATTGATGGTGAGAATAAATGACCGGATGGAGCGCAATTTAAGACTCACCTACGGTCTTCTTAATGAAGAAGAGGTGAAAACCTCTACCATAAATCAGTATATGGGCGGAGGAATCGTATGTTCCACAGAACCTCTCGATAAGATTGATGATGCGAGACTTTCCAACCTAAAGCGAATTATACCCGTGGTCCCTGCGAGGGTATCACCTTTGCAGCTTATGAATGCTGAAAATCGGTACCCGGAAAATGTAAAGCTTGATATCATGGGGCATTGCAGTGCTTCCATTATCCGAATTAACTGGTCAGATGAGGAAGAGATACCGCTTACATTTATATTAGAGAAGAGTATGATCCCAGAGGGTTGTGAAGAATCGGCAAGGTATACGGTATGTGACTACTATGGGAAAGTATATAAGACAGATGTACAGGTTGGGGACAAGGTTACTCTTGGGGTACTAAAGCCACATGGCGCTACGGTGATCAAGATTGAAAAGCAAAGTGGACAGCCAATTATTGTGGAAAGTACCGGCCATTACTCCATGGGTGCGGAAGGGATTGATATGTCTATGAAAGATGAAAGGCTTGTAGTAAAGTATGACAATTCCTTTGACTGGTCGATAGAGTATAAGATCATGCTGCCGGCAGGGTATGTGACGGAAGAGGGAGCGGAAATTGTTACGGTACAGATTCCTCCGCTTCAAAGAATAGAGAAAGAATGGAGATGCAAGGCTGAAAATGGAAATTAATATTTTGGAGTATGGTGCGGTAGGAGACGGAGTTACATCCAATACCAAAGCTTTTCGAAATGCGATCACAGAAGCTTCGAAAGAGGGCGGAAGGGTTATTGTTCCGGATGGTATTTTTCTTACAGGCCCAATTGAGCTATTATCGAATGTAGAGTTACACTTATCCGATAATGCAGTTATTTTGTTCGATAAAAGCATAGAAGAGTATCCATTGATCGTAACAGATTACGAAGGCATTGAAAGAATAAGGGCTCTTTCTCCGATCTATGCCAACAATGCAAGCAATATCTCCATAACTGGCAAAGGAACGATTGACGGCAGCGGTCATCTGTGGAGACCGGTAAAACAATTTAAAATGACGGAGAGACAGTGGAAAAAACTGCTGGAAAAATCACCCTGTGTCGTTGAGAGTAATGAAGGCGGTGTATGGATGCCGACAGAATCTGCATATGAGGGAAGAATACAGGGAGAATTATATCCGGAGGATGAGGATGCTCTTCTGCGAGCTGCGCCGTACTATGATTTTTACAGACCGGTTATGGTAAGTTTGAAATATTGCAGCAAGGTTCGGATTGACGGAGTGCGGATACAGAATTCGCCGGCGTGGGCAATACATCTCTATTTTTGTGAAGATGTGCTTGTAAATAATGTGATGGTGGAAAATCCGTATCACGCCCAAAATGGCGATGGCATCGATATCGAGTCCTGCAATGGAGTGGAGGTCGCCTATTGCAAGTTTCATGTGGGAGATGATGGGATCTGTATTAAATCAGGAAAAAATGCCAAGGCGAGAAAGATTCCCGGAAAGTCCCAAAATATTCATGTTCATCATTGCTTTGTGGGGCAGAGTCATGGAGGGTTTGTGATCGGAAGTGAGATGTCCCGCAGCGTAAGTGATGTGGTGGTGGAGGATTGTACCTTCATTGATGCGGACGTAGGAGTCCGATTCAAAAGTGCTCTGGGGCGCGGCGGCGTCGTGGAGAATATTACTATACGACGGATCAATATGGCAAATATCAGGGAAGAGGCTTTTGTTTTCACAATGGATTATGTGCACAACATTATGGATTATGTGGTGGAGGATGAATTGTGCGGGGACAAGTCGGATATTCCGTATTTTCGGGACATTCATATAAGCGACTGTGTCTGTGTAAATGCGGAGCGAGGAATCCGTGTTAAGGGCATTGAAGGTGATGAGCCTACCATATCGGATATTACATTTGAAAACTGTAAGATTGTGGCGGAGAAGCCGGATGAGATGATGCATTGTGAAAATATAATAATACGGTGATCATGGAATAGGGGAGAACCTCTGCGTGGGACGGTCAGCCGGTGGAACCTGCCCCACCGACTGACCTGGTCTTCAGCAAAGTTTTAATATTTCTTCAGAAGATATTGAAAGATCGCGATGCTGAATGCAATCTGGAAGAGCAGATAGCCGCCCAGATATAAAACGATCATGCGTGAATTCTCAACAAGTCCTAATTTTCCTAATATTGAAAATACTACAATCGAAATACTGACAACGATAGCCCCGAGTACACATGTATATTTTCCGGCTTTATCACGCACTTTTTCTTTCATTTCGTCGTGCAGTTCAATTTTTTCAGCCTCCAGCTTTTCCTGATATTTTTCTCTGTTTTTCGGAGAGCTCCAATAGAAATATTTGCAGGTCATAACAGTGCCCGAGCAAATTGATCCGGCAGCAAAGCCAAAAAGAAGGCTGTCAAGTACGCTGTCGGTTAACAATGCCACAAACAGAAGAGCAGCACCGCCAAGGGTATATAGAATACTGAATATCAAGTTACTTTTCTTCATGTTCGTTGCTCCTTTCATGGATAAATATTTCTTCTATGCTTTTACCAAAAAAGTCGGAAATGATAAAAGCCAACTCCAAGGACGGGTTATATTTTCCGTTTTCGATGGAACTGATGGTCTGTCTTGAAACTTTGATCGCCTTTGCAAGATCCTCCTGATTCATGCCGAGAGATTTTCTGAATTCCTCAACTCTGTTTTCCACATAGTATCTCCTTTCTTTTTTTGACAAGTTTCCTTTACATTTTTACCATAGCAGTTTAAAAGTGTTATGTCAAGTTTCCTTTACAAAAAAAGTAGGAAGATATGCAGATAAATAGTTTGCACATTTTGATCATATGTGTTATAGTGACTTTAGCGCTTTAAACTTACAAAGCACTAAAGAAAAATAATTTGTTTGGAGGATATTATGAAACTCATTCTTTTGTTGATCTACTTTGCGGTTATGGTGGGCATCGGGCTCTACTGCCGCAAGCATGCCACGGATGTAAATGGTTTCGTGCTGGGAGGCCGTTCTGTTGGTCCCTGGCTGACCGCTTTTGCTTACGGAACATCCTATTTTTCCGCAGTGGTATTTGTGGGATATGCGGGACAGTTTGGTTGGAAATATGGAGTTGCGGCCACATGGGCAGGCATCGGTAACGCCATTATCGGTTCACTCCTTGCATGGGTGATACTTGGCAGGCGTACCCGTATTATGACACAGCATTTGAACTCTGCGACCATGCCACAGTTTTTTGGGGAGAGATTTGGAAGCCAGCCCTTGAAAATAGGGGCTTCTGTCATTATCTTTATCTTCCTGATCCCCTATACCGCTTCCCTGTACAACGGATTGTCAAGGCTTTTTGGTATGGCTTTCAACATCGACTATTCCGTATGTATTATTTTGATGGCGGTGCTGACAGCCATCTATGTGATCGCCGGCGGATATATGGCTACCGCTATCAATGACTTTATACAAGGCATCATTATGCTGGTGGGTATTGTGACGGTCATTGCCGCAGTGCTGAACAGTAAAGGCGGTTTTATGACGGCACTGGATGGTCTGGCGAGGGTTACCGATGAAACGGTGGCGACCACTCCCGGCGTCTTTGCTTCTTTCTTTGGTCCCGATCCCTTGAATTTAATGTTTGTGGTGATCCTTACTTCGCTGGGAACCTGGGGACTGCCTCAGATGGTACAAAAGTTTTACGCCATCAAGAACGAGGAGGCCATCAAGAAAGGAACCATTATTTCCACCCTGTTTGCGCTGGTGGTAGCAGGGGGATGTTATTTCCTGGGCGGTTTTGGAAGGTTATTTTCCGATCAGATAGATATCGCGGCAAACGGATACGATTCTGTTATCCCCACGATGCTTTCCAGTCTGTCTCCATTATTGATAGCGCTGGTGGTGATTCTGGTGTTGTCCGCATCCATGTCCACGCTGTCATCTCTGGTGATCGCGTCCAGTTCTACTTTGACCATTGACTTTATAAAGGAACTGTTTTTTAAGAAGATGGAAGACAAGAAACAGGTATTGTGCATCCGGTTTTTGATCGTGGTGTTCATTGCCGTTTCCGCCATTTTGGCTTTGATCCAGTACAAGAGTTCCGTGACCTTTATTGCGCAGCTCATGGGTGTATCATGGGGTGCGCTGGCGGGAGCTTTTCTGGCACCTTTTCTGTATTCCCTGTACAGTAAAAAGGTCACGAAGGCTTCCTGCTGGGTATGCTTTCTGTTTGGCTCCATACTGATGATTGCCAACATATTCTGTAAATCTTATTTCCCGGTGATCATGCAGTCACCCATCAACTGTGGTGCCATTGCCATGCTGGCAGGTCTGGTGATCGTGCCTGTGGTGAGTCTGGTGACACCCAAGCCAGACAAAGATTTGGTAGAAAATGCATTTGCCTGCTATGAGAAGGAAACCATGGTGGCACAGAAGACGTCTTTGGGCAAATAAGAGATAAAGAAATAGAAGTACAAAAACAGATAAGGGCGTACTGCTCTTATCTGTTTTTATATTTTCCTTCAACTATTTTTATTTATATTAATTTATGTATTGACTCTCTCGTAACGTAATCCTTTAGTATGAAATCGAAAGGAGGTAGCAATGAAAACGGTAAAGGAGGTTTCAGAAATAACTGGCATCAGTGTACGGACGCTGCGGTACTATGACGAGATAGGCTTACTAAAACCTACTAAATTAACGGATGCCGGTTATCGTATGTACGACGGCAAAGCACTGGAAAGGCTGCAGGAAATTATGTTTTTTAGGGAATTGGAGGTTCCACTGGTTGAAATCAAGAAAATAATGGACAATGCGGACTATGATAAAGAGCAGATTTTAAGGACACAAAAGGCTTTGCTGGAACAGAAGCGCAACAGGTTAAACGGGATCATTGAATTGATCACGGACGTAATGAGGGGAGTTAATACAATGAGTTTTGAAGCATTTAATGAGGACGATATTCAGAAGATGATAGAACACATGCTGGAATGTATGCCCAAGGAATCTCTTGATGAGCAGGTCAAAAAGTTCGGCAGCATTGAAAAATATCGGGAGCATTTATCCGGTGGTTTTTCAAATGAGCAAGCGATGTCGCAAGTCATCAAGTGGTATGGCGGAAAGGAAAAAGCCGTTGAAGCAGTGCTTCAGTCAACAGGAGATAAGGATCAATTGAAGCAGGAACAGGATGAAACAGCGAAAGTTTACAAACAGTTTGTAGCAGCGAAGGAAACAAATAATGCAGATCTGGCAGGAGATGCTGTCGCTAAACTGGCGGAATGTTACAAGCAGATGTTTCAACTTGACAATGCCAGAAGTATTCTTTTGGATCTGGCCAAGGAGTACCTGCAAAACGGAAAACTTGCGGAGATTACGGACGATCAATATGGGGAAGGAAGTGCGGAATATATTGCGAACGCCATAAATCATTACTATGGAGAAATATAACGAGGCAGTTTTACAGCAACTTTAAGCCAGAAAATTTCTTGGTTGATTAATGGTCATAATAAAATCATGGCCTTGCGAGATGACGCAGGGCCTTGATTTTTCAACAAAAAGATTATCCTTAATTAAAATGCTGCTGTATTACTCCATCAGATAATACCTTCCCGAAAAGGGAGAAAGTTGAAATTTGATATTGTTTCCTTTGAGTGTCAAATCTTCCTTCTCATATTTTTCCTGTCCGCCATAGCATTCCATATCACTTGCAATGAGCAGAGTAAATTGTTGCTTGCTATTTGTCCGATATTCATAGGTCTGTTTTTTATCAGATAAATTAAATAGAGCTAAAATTCGCTGATTGTCTGCCCGACGTTCAAATATATAGATACATTTGGCTTCTTGTTTGCAATCAATCCATGAAAATCCTTCTCTGACGTAGTCAAGCTTTGACAGGGCGGGATAGGATAAATAAATTTTATTTAAGTCCTGCATAAAGTGATGAAACGCATCATGTACCGGATAATTTAAGATATTCCAATCCTGTTCTTTCTTTTCATCCCACTCCCTGAGCTGTCCCAGTTCGTTCCCCATAAAATTCAGTTTTTTTCCGGGATGTGCGAACATGTAAAGATAAAGAGCTTTTGCTTGCTGAAATTTTTGTTCATACTCTCCATTCATTTTTTGAACAATGGTTGCCTTACCATGTACTACCTCATCGTGGGACAGAGGTAAGATGTATTTTTCATTGTAGAAATAGTGCATGGAAAATGTTATTTTGTGGTATTTTTCAGTCCGTTCTTTTGGCGAAGACTGAAAATAGGAGAGTGTGTCATTCATCCATCCCATATCCCATTTGAAGTCAAAACCGAGGCCGCCTTTAGAGACCGGCAATGTGACGCCGGGGTAGGAACTGGAGTCCTCTGCATATAATAAAATGTCTGCCATTCTTTTCTTTAACCCTGCATTCATATTCTGTAAAAAGGTAATTGCTGATTTGTTTTCTCCGCGTTCCTTATTCCCCTGCCAGTAGATCAAGTTGCCGACGGCATCCATACGAAGTCCGTCAAAATGAAATTCTTTCAGCCAATAGTAGGCGGAGGATTGCAGGAAGCTGCACACCTCGCCGCGGGAGTGCATAAAATTGCAGCTTCCCCACTCATTATATCCCACGCTGGAGTGAGGGTATTCGTAGAGCGGTGTACCATCATAATTTTTTAACGCATAGTCGTCCAGAGCAAAATGTACGGGCACAAAATCTAAGATCACACCAATTTGATTCATATGACATTGATCAATAAATTTGCGAAGGCCGTCCGGTTCTCCATAGCGGGAAGTAGGGCTGAAGAAGCCTGTCGCCTGATATCCCCAGGATTCGTCGCAAGGGTATTCGCCAAGTGGCATGATCTCTACAAAATTGTACGCATTTTCTTTTAAATAGGGGATGAGTATGTCTGCCAATTCCGCGTAGAGATAGCATTCGGAAGTATCGTTGTTTTTTTGTCTCCAGGAGCCAAAATGTAACTCATAAATATTGATTGGTCCGTCTATACATTTTTTTCTTTTCTTCAGCCACTTTTCATCCTGAAAAGAAAAGTCAGACAGACCATAGATAATGGATGCCGTGTTGGGGCGAAGCTCCGAATAAAAGGCATAAGGGTCTGCATGGTCGATAAAGGTATTGTCCTTTTTATAGATACGGTATTTGTACCTCATTCCTTTAGTGGCAGAGGAAATGGTACACTCCCAAAAGTTTCCGTCATATATTTTCTTCATAGGTGTTTCCTGCCAGTTATTAAATTCTCCTATCACCGAAATTTTCTCGGCAGAAGGCGCAAACGTGCGAAATATTACGCCATTGCCCGTGGTATGTGCCCCTAAATATCGGTAAGCTTCAAATTCCTTTCCGGTGTAAAAATTGTAATGATCCATAGTTTTCCTCCTCTAAATAATAGACACGAGTCGTTTTTCATTATATAATCAATTTAACAAAAATTGTCTGAAATAGCGACCAACAAGATACGAAAATCGTTGGTTATCCAACGGATCATAAAAAATGTCGGGGAAAAATCATGGACTTGCGTATTGAGAAAACGAAAAGATGCATTATCAATGCTTTCATAGAGCTGCGTTCCAAGAAGGAACTGGAAAAAATAAAAGTAAAAGAGTTATGTGAGAAGGCGCAGATCAATAAATCTACTTTTTACGCTCATTATCGTGACATTTACGATTTGTCAGAGCAATTGGAAAACGAAGTAGTAGCTTCTCTTATGGAAGAATTAGATCATCCGGAAAATGTCATAGAAAATCCTCCTGTTTTTATACAGGAGCTGTTTGAAGGCTGTCTTGCCAAAGATTCTCTGATCAATATTTTATTTTCAGGTGTGCGCAACAATCTTTTGATTGAAAAGATTGAAAGTGCGTTGATGAAACTTATACATAAGACATATCCACAGTTGGAGAACGACATTGAGAAGAATATTATGTTGACTTATACCATCTATGGCGGATATTACGCTTTTTTTAAAAACAGGAAATATGGCGATGAGGTTGTGATAAACACGATTGGTGGGCTGTCAGCAATACTAAAATAAAATAGCAAAGGCTTGTTTTTTGTGTAAGAATTTCAAAATAGGCAGTCTGAGAGGAAATAGTATGAATATACAGTTGGATAATATCAAAAAAATTCAAGAGAGCGTATCCGGTCTGTATAAGAAGAAGGTGATCATTGGGTGTGTGCTGGTGACAGTTTGGATACTGATACTGATTGGAATCTTGATCGCACCGATGTCGGAAAGTGAGCTGACATCGAAAACATCTATTGGCATATGCATCGCGTTCCTGTTCGCTATTTTGGTCATTTTAATTTTTCGCTATAAGAAGAATGGAAAGTATCTTGGCGATTCCCTGTTGTCTCTTCCCAATGACGTGAAAACGAGGATGAATGAGGACTGTATGAGTTGTCCATTTGGGGGAAACGTTATTTTCTGCAGAGATGGGTTACTGATGATTTCCGATACGGCGGAAGCAGTTTTGTATTCTGATATAGTCTTTTCCTATGAGCATAATGTTATGGGGATTAAAGAAATTGTGATTTATGACAGGTATAGAAGAGGTATGAGGGGTTATCATGCGGTTGCTTTGAGTGTTAATCCACTTAATTTAAAGAATGATCCATTAAAGAGAACGGGCAGTACACAGATTGTGAAAGAGGAGCAATTCTTTGAGATGCTTATGCGGAATGCTCCTTGGGCGTATTACGGCAATACGCAGGAAAATATGCAGAAAGTCACCGCAAACTTTTCTCAGATGGTTCAGGAAGTGGATGAACGCCGCAGGAAGATGGAAGAGTAAAAGGAGACAAGAAAACAGGTAAGAGATTTTTCTCTTACCTGTTTCTTATTTTGTGTTAGTTAAAATTTTAATACTTTTACGCGTTTTTCTTTGCTTTCTTAGCTTCCAGCGCCTTGTCTGTAGGTCTAACCAACACCAGGCAGATAGCTAGGGCGATCACATAGAGAACAATGGTAGCATACAGAACGTTCTGGTATCCAACAGGGTTTACCAAAGTGCCATCGTGATCGATCCACTCGCCGGAGTGATTTACAATGAAAGTTGCCAGCTGGTTTCCGGTCAGACCTGCAAAGCCCCATGCGGAGAGAGTCAGTCCGTGAATGGCACTGATGTTGCCCATTCCGTAGTGGTCGGACAGAAGCGTAGGTACGTTGGAGAATCCACCGCCGTATCCGGCATTCACTATAAAGATCAAGCCAAGTACCAGCACTGTCAGGGCAATATTGCCCTCGCCGTTTTTGATGCCTCCGGTCAGAATTACAAGTCCGGTAAACACGATGGAAAGAATGAAGATTAGCTTGTAAATGGTGTTTCTGTCCTTCATGGTGTCCGCCCATGCGGAGAAACCAAGACGGCCGCCCGCGTTAAACACAGCGGAAACGGTGGAGATCACACCTACCACGGCAGCGAGACCGATACACTTTACGATCATTTTCTCCTGAGAGATCAGCGCCAGACCGCAGGTGATGTTGATGTAGAACATCAGCCAGATACCGATGTAGTTGGTGACCGGCTTGGACTTGATGACAGCCATCATATTCTGGCCTTTTTCCTTCTTCTGAGGCTCGTGCCATCCATCAGGCTTCTTCAGAAGCAGGTGGCCTACAAACATCATAACAAAGTAAACGACAGCCAGGATCAAAAACATCTTGTAGATACCGCCCTCGCCCAAATTGCTGAGCATAGCCTGCATGATTGGGCTTGCGATAGCCTTGGCTGCGCCAAAGCCTGCAACTGCCAGACCGGTTGCGAGACCTTTGCGGTCCTCAAACCAGAGCATCAGGGTCTTGACAGGGGACAGATAGCCGGTGCCTAAGCCCACACCCATGATAAAGCCATAACATACATAGATGCCGAGCAATGCCAGCATGCTGCCCTTGTGTGCGCCACCATAGTAGATGAAAAAGCCGGTTCCGGCCATGCCTGCCGCGAAGCAAATGGTAGCGATTAGGGAGGACTTATGTATATCTTTTTCCACCACGTTTCCGAGGAATGCCGCCGACATACCAAGGAAAAAGATAGCAAAGCTGAATGCCCACTCTGTGGCACCCTTTGTAAAGCCGATGTAATCGGCGATTTCCTGACTGAAGATCGACCAACAGTATACGGTACCGATACTGCAGTGAAGCAACAGTGCAGGAATGGCTGCACGACACCACTTGTTGGAACGCCAGCCGCCAGTTTTCTTTTCGTTTTCCATAATCTCACTTCCTTAAATTTTTCTTTCGTTCGTCGGGAGCCTTTAGATTGTGCAAAAATATTCCTCCAAACAGTGATATTATATACCTTATTTTATGAAGTTTCAATATCTAAATTGCCAGCATATTGTAAGTTTTTTGAATGCATGATACAATGTTAAAAGTGGACAGATTGAAAGAGAAGTCCTGATATAGGGGAGACTGATCATCATGGAGATAGAGGAGTGCATGGAGCGCCTGCTTGCGGAGGCGGATGCCATAGAGGAGACGGAATGGGTTGACATTGATAAGGTCTGCGGGAGAGTATGCGCAGATAATGTGCTCTCGGGCATGATGGTGCCTCATTTTCCCAAGTCCGCCATGGACGGATATGCGGTAAAGGCGGAGGAAGTAATGAGGACGTCTCAGGATGAGCCAGTGAAGCTCAAAGTATTAGGAGAGCTGTGTGCTGGAGATTTTATTCCATTTCTTCATGAGCCTATGAGCGCAGTGCGGGTTATGACCGGCGCCTACGTGCCGGAGGGCTTTGACGCGGTGATCCGGCAGGAGGATACGGACTATGGAGAAAAGGAAGTAGCGGTCTACCGGGGAGTTTCTCAGTACACCAACTATTGTAAAGTCGGAGAAGACTTGCAAAAGGGACAGATTCTTGTGCCAAAGCGGATGAGACTGACCCCACTCCACATCGGACTTTTGGCAAGTGTCGGGAACAGTGAGATTGAGGTGATCCGCCCAGTGAAGGTGTCGATTCTCTCCACGGGGAGCGAGCTTTGCACCGTGGATGAGGCACTGGCTCCCGGGAAGATTTACAACAGCATTGCCTACATCTTACAGACGGCGATCCGACAGGAGGGTCTTTCCGTAGTCTCGGTACAGACCTGCACAGATGAGGAAGAACTGCTGACTCAAACGATACGCGAGATGGCAGAGGAGGCGGATATTCTGATCACCACAGGCGGTGTGTCGGTGGGGAAAAAAGATTTGATCCCTGAAGTGCTTCGTGCGCTGGGGGCAAAAGTGCTTTTTCAGGGAGCCAATATTCAGCCGGGAACTCCGACTATGGCAAGCAAATATGAAAATACCCTGCTTTTGCATCTGTCGGGCAATCCCTATGCGGCCCTTGCCAATTTTGAACTGTACTTCTGGCCGCTTGTGGCCAAAATGATGGGGAATGAAAGTTATACGCCGAAGTGTTCCACGGCGGTGCTGGCTTGTGAATATCCGAAAATAAATAAGATGAGAAGGCTGATCCGGGCGTATGCGGAGGCGGGGGAGGTGACCATCCCCTCAGAGGTTCACGCCTCCTCAGTCATTCACAATCTGGCGGAATGTAACTGCTTCATTGATTTGGAAGCAGGGCGTGCCGTGCAAAAGGGAGATACTGTGAAAATACGTTTTTATAAGAATGGGTTTTAGCGAGGTTCGGCTATGAGAATCAGTATCGGTGTCCTTGCGGGCGGAAAAAGCAGCCGCATGGGACAGGACAAGGCGCTGCTTGCCATTGACGATCAGCGTTTTTTGGACAGAATAACAAAAGAGCTTGGCGCCTTTAACGAGGTGCTTCTTTCCGTTGCCAATAAAGGGGATTACGCAGATACAGGACTTCCGGCTTTTGTGGATGAGCATAGGGAGATTGGTCCCTTGGAGGGAATCTACCAGCTGGTAAAGCATGCCTCCAACGAGTATGTGTTTGTCTGTGCGGTGGACATGCCCTTTGTCACGGCTGAGCTGGTAGAATATATGGCGGAGTTTATCTCCTCCGATCATGACTGTTATGTTATGACGGACGAGGAACATATCCATCCGCTCTGCGCCATCTACTCCAAGGCGGTGCTTCCGGTGATCGAGGAGCTGATCACTGAGGGACGCTATCGGCTCCGGGAGATCTTTAAGAGGGTACGAACCAAATATATCCGGCTGGAGACCAGCTGTTTTGAAACCAAAGTTCTGCGCAATATCAATACAAAGGAAGAATATGCAAAGTTAGTTCTTCCCGTAGTATTCTGTGTCAGCGCCGTGAAAGACAGCGGGAAGACGGGGCTGATCATCAAGCTGATCAACGAGTTTATCAGAGAGGGCTATCGGGTTGGCGCAATTAAACACGACGGTCACGACTATGTGATGGACTATGAGGGGACGGACACCAACCGCTTTTTCGAGGCAGGTGCTGTCGTGAGCAGCATTTTTTCGGATACGAAAAGTTCGATTCAGCTTGCGGGGAAGCGAACGCTGGAGGAGATGATCGACTTTGCGAAAAAGCATTGTGACATTATTGTCATCGAAGGCGCTAAATATTCCCTCCACCCCAAGATTGAGGTCGTGAGAGGGGCGGTCTCTGATTCCCTCGTGTGTGACGAACACACTTTGATCTGCGTTGCAACCGATATCCTTTCCCAAGACAGTGTTTCTTGTCCGATCTATGGACTTGATGATGTGGGAGGGATTTTTTTGTGTGTCAAAAAATATTTTGGATTGGAGTTTTCCTATGAAGCTGATTAAGACGGAGGATGCGGTCGGTCATGTGCTGTGCCACGACATCACGCAGATCATACCGGGAGTGGTGAAGGATGCCGTTTTTCGAAAAGGACATATCGTCAGGGAAGAAGATATCCCTGTGCTTCTCTCCGTGGGAAAGGAGCATCTGTATGTGTGGGAGAAAAAAGAAGGCATCCTGCACGAGGATGAGGCTGCGGAGATTCTGCGTGATATGTGCCTGAATGAGAATATGTCCGCCACAGACCCCAAAGAAGGCAAGATCGAGATTCTAGCGGAATCGGACGGCCTCTTTAAGATTGACACAAATGGCTTGAACCGTGTCAATGCCCTGGGAGAGATGATGATCGCCACGAGACACGGCAATTTTCCGGTGAAACAGGGCGATAAGCTGGCTGCCACAAGGATCATCCCGCTGGTCATCGAGGAGGAAAAAATGGAAGCCGCGAAGAAAGCGGCGGGAGAGAAGCCACTGCTTTCCATTCTTCCCTTTCAGAACCGAAAGACGGGGATTGTCACTACGGGGAGCGAGGTTGCCAAAGGGCGAATTGAAGATGCCTTTGGGCCAGCTATCCGGAGGAAGCTTGCGGAGTACCGTGTGGAGGTCTTGGGACAGAAGATCGTCGGTGACGACATGGAGGAGATCACGGCGGCAATCCATACATTTATCAAGGACGGCGCCGAGATGGTGCTTTGCACGGGAGGCATGAGCGTGGATCCGGATGACAGGACTCCAGGAGCCATCAAGGCTACAGGGGCGCAGATTGTGTCCTACGGGGCACCGGTACTTCCCGGGGCGATGTTTCTTTTGGCTTACTATCAAAAAGACGGGCGACAGATTCCGGTGATGGGGCTGCCCGGCTGTGTGATGTATGCGAAACGCACGATCTTTGATCTGGTGCTTCCAAGAGTGCTTGTGGGAGAGGTGCTCTGCGCGGAGGATCTCAGTCAATACGGTGAGGGAGGCCTGTGCCTTGGCTGTGAGGTCTGCACCTTCCCCAATTGTGGCTTCGGAAAATAAAAATGGGATTTGAAACTATAAAAACTATTGACTAAGTAACTTTTGGAAAGGCAGGAAGGGAAGACATGCCGGAGTTTACACATTTTGACGGAAACGGAAATGCGGTGATGGTGGACGTGACGGACAAGGAGGTCACGGAGCGAACGGCCGTTGCAAGGGGATCCATCCGGGTGAATCGGGAGGTGTTTGACGCCATAAAGGGCGGCACCGCGAAAAAAGGCGATGTGCTGGGCTGTGCCAGAATCGCCGGTATCATGGCGGCCAAACGCACCTGGGAACTGATCCCCATGTGTCATCCTCTGATGCTGACCAAGGTGACGATTGATTTTGAGCTTCAGGAGGAAACGCTTTGTGTGGTGGCCTTCTGTACCGCCAAGCTCTGCGGCAAGACAGGGGTCGAGATGGAGGCGCTGACGGGTGTAAGCATTGCGCTCCTCACCATATACGACATGTGTAAGGCGATGGATCGCGCTATGGAGATCACAGATGTTTGTCTGGTGGAGAAGATGGGCGGAAAGAGCGGTCATTTTATGAGAGAATTCTCCTGAGTGCGGTGCGCAACAGTGCATTCTGTGACAAGGGAAATCGTTACAGAACAATGTGCCAATAAGGAGAGAAAAGAAAATGAATAGAATGAGATTTGTAAATGAGAGATCACAGAAGAGATTACACAAGAGAAGCGTTGGAAGCACAAAAGTAGTGGCGGCAGTGCTGGCTTGTGTTATGCTTGGGCTGGCTGGCTGCGGAAGTGCGACGACTGGCGAACAGACGCCAACTAACACCCTTGCCGATACACCCACCAGCGAAACCGGGACTCTTGCGGGAACGGAAGAAAGTGGGGAGAGGGTGGAACTTACCATTCTGGCGGCGGCCAGCCTCACCGATGTCTGCAACGAGATCAAGGAGAAGTATGAAGAGGCTAATGACAATGTGACGCTGACCTTCTCCTACGGCAGTTCCGGCGCACTGCAGACTCAGATTGAGGAAGGTGCGCCCGCTGATATTTTTATGTCCGCGGCTATGAAACAGATGAATGTGCTGGATGAAGAGGGACTGATGGAGACGGACACCATCGTGGAGCTTTTGGAAAACAAGGTAGTGCTGATCGTGCCAAAGGACAGCGAATTGAGTATCACCGGGTTTTCAGATGTGGCAGGGGATGAGGTAAACCTGATCGGCCTGGGCGATCCCGAAAGTGTTCCGGTGGGGCAGTATGCGGAGGAGATCTTTACTTCGCTGGGCATTTTTGACGCGGTGAAAGAGAAAGCAAACTATGGGACGGATGTGCGCAATGTCCTCACGTGGGTGGAGACCGGCGTTGTGGATTGTGGCGTCGTGTATGCGACGGATGCCAACACCACAGAAAATGTGACAGTGGTGTCGTTTGCTCCGGATGGGTCCTGCACACCTGTCATTTACCCGGTGGGCATGGTAAAGAGTTCCGGCAATCCGGAAGCGGCAAGGGCGTTTATCGCATATTTACAGTCGGAAGAAGCCAGGCAAATGTTTGAGAGCTATGGTTTCTCGGCAGTACAGTAGAGGCAATGGGATAGAAAGGTTGTACTATGGATTTTTCACCGTTTTGGATATCGTTAAAAGTGGCTTTTTGTGCCACGATAGTGACTTTTATTTTGGGACTGCCAGCCGCAAGGCTGGTGGTCTCCATGAAGAGGGGGCGCTCTTTCATTGACGGAGTTTTTTCGCTGCCCATGGTGTTGCCGCCGACTGTGGTAGGTTTTTTTCTATTGCTCATTTTTGGAAATAACAGTGTGCTGGGACGTTTTCTCTCAAGTATTGGGGCTAATGTGATCTTTACCTGGCAGGGAGCAGTGATCTCCGCCGTGGTGGTTTCCTTCCCTATGTTGTATCGCACGGCGCGGGGCGCATTTGAACAGGTGGATCCCAATCTGATCAGCGCGGGCAGAACGTTGGGGATGGGAGAGGTAGAAATTTTTTTGAAAATTATACTGCCTGCCTCATGGCCGGGTGTTATGGCGGGAACAATACTTGCTTTTGCCAGAGCGCTGGGAGAGTTTGGAGCTACGATCATGTTGGCGGGAAATATTCCGGGGCGCACCCAGACCATGTCTATCGCCATCTACTCGGCGGTGCAGGGCGGCAACAGAGAACTGGCGTACCGATGGGTCATCGTCATCATGGCAATTTCCTTTGTCACTATCTTTGCCATGAACTACCTTACAGATCATCAAAAGTCCAAAAGGAGGACGAACTGATGGCATTGTACGTAGATATTGAAAAAAAGCTTGGCGACTTTATCATGCGTGTAAAATTTGAGGCGGCGGACGAGATCTTTGCCATCCTCGGAGCCTCCGGCTGCGGGAAGAGCATGACGTTAAAGTGTATCGCCGGGATTGAGCGTCCGGACAGAGGTCGGATCGTCCTCGATAGAAAAGTCCTTTTCGACTCGGAGAAGCATATTGATGTGCCGGTAAAAAAGAGAAAAGTAGGATATCTCTTTCAGGATTTTGCGCTCTTTCCCAACATGACTGTGCTTCAAAATATCTGTTGTGGTATCAGGGGAAAGCGGGAGGAGCGCAGGAAGGCGGCTAAGGAATTTATAAAACGCTTCTATCTGGAGGGAGTGGAGGATCATTATCCGTGGCAACTCTCCGGGGGCCAGAAACAGAGGGTGGCCATGGCGAGGATGCTTGCGGCAGAGCCGGATATCCTCATGTTTGACGAGCCCTTCTCGGCGCTGGACAATTATCTCAAATGGCAGCTGGAGCAGGAGATCATGGAGGTGCTTTCCCGATTTGGCAAAACGGCGCTATTTGTGTCCCACGACAGAAATGAGGTGTATCGGCTCACCGACCGCATCGCGGTGATGGAAGAGGGAAGCCTTGTGGACATAAAGGACAAGAAAAGCCTCTTTGCAGATCCGGGGTCTCTTGCGGCCACGCTTCTCACCGGCTGCAAGAATATTACCCTGATAGAAAGACAAGATGACGGCCGCTTCTATGCGGTGGACTGGGGCATTTTCTTAAAGTCGGACAGGAGCTTGGAAAAGATTAAATATGTAGGATTCCGCGCCCATTACTTTGAGCCGGTTGCAGAGACGGGGGCAGAGAATGTGGTGGAGTGCGAAGTCATGAAGGTCATCGAGGATACCTTCTCTATGATCGTACTCTTCCGGCAAAAACAGAATCCTCGGGAGGGCGACTGGTCGGCGCTTCGCTATGAGCTGCCCAAGGAAAAGTGGAAGCAATTGAAGGATAGGAAACTTTTTCTTAAACTTCCGGAAGATAAGCTGATACTTATGGAGAAATGAAAAATATATGAGGTCAACTAATGAATTAATTGAAAATATCGACCTACTTCATACAACTGAAATGGGCGTAGAGCGCATAAAAAGAAATTTATCCATTGAAGTTGATGATGTCGTACAATGGTGCAGAAAAAAGATATTAAATGACGGTGCGATCATTGAAAGAAAAGGTAAAAATTGGTACGTATGTATAGATGATTTCATAATAACGGTGAATGCTCATAGTTATACAGTTATCACAGCGCATAGATCAAAAAGATAAACCATGTTTTACAATAAGAACACCTGACCAAATTATGATAAAATAAAAAACAGACAGGTAAAGGTAATGGCAAGAGAATGGAAATGGATGAGGAGAGTGCCATGGTAGATGGAGTCGGCAGAACGATTGATTATCTTCGAATCTCCGTGACAGATAAATGCAATCTACGATGTCAGTATTGTATGCCGAAGGAAGGGATAAAACTGATGCCCCACGAGGCGCTTTTGACATTGGAAGAGATCACGAGAGTGTGCCATATTCTGGCAGAGATGGGAATTAAGAAAATACGCATCACCGGAGGGGAACCTCTGGTGCGCAAAAATATCGGAAAGTTGATCGCGGATATCCATGCGATCCCACAGATAGAGGATGTCGCCATCACCACCAACGGAGTCCTTTTTGCCCCCATGGCGGAGGAGCTTCATCGGGCGGGACTTGATAGAGTCAACTTGAGTTTAGACACCCGTGATGGGAAAAACTTTGCTCAGATCACGGGGAAGGATGAACTAGCCGCCGCGGAGCAGGCAATGGAGTCGGCACTGGAACAGGGTATGACGCTCAAGATCAACTGTGTTCCCTGCCGTCAGTTGAACGACGCAGATGTGGTGGCAGTGGCGCAGCTTGCCAAGGAGCGTCCGGTGGATGTGCGGTTTATTGAACTGATGCCCATAGGTTGTGGCGCATCGTTTGATGGCATCCCTTCGGAGGAAATCTTAAGACGGCTGGAGGCTGTCTTTGGCGAGGCGGAGGCGGTTGCGGAGAGACGAGGCAACGGGCCTGCAGAGTACTATAGCTTCGAGGGTTTTCAGGGGAAGATTGGTTTTATCAGCCCTCTGTCCCACAAGTTTTGCGACCGTTGCAACCGTGTCCGGCTCACGGCGGAGGGGCGCTTGAAGCTCTGTCTGCACTACGATCACGGGATCGATCTGCGGGAACTTTTGCGGGATGAGACGATGGACAACGAACATATTCGGGAGCGGATCATCAGAGCCGTGGCACAAAAACCTGAGGCCCATCATTTTGAGGGGCTGGATGATAAGGACGCGGACAAACGGAAGATGTATCAGATAGGAGGATGAACAAATGGGAATCGTGAGAGCGGTTTGCATCAGCGAAAAGAAGGGGACGGCCAAGCAGAATGTGGGAGAGTGCCGGCTGATAGAGAATTACGGTCTGGAGAAGGATGCCCACGCGGGGGACTGGCACAGACAGGTAAGTCTCTTGTCCTTCGATGAAGTGGAAAAATTCAGAGCCAGAGGAGCCAAGGTGGATGACGGTGCCTTCGGCGAGAATCTCTTGGTGGAAGGTTTTGATTTTAAGACCTACCCTGTAGGAACACGCTTTGTCTGTAACGATGTAATCTTGGAGATCACCCAGATCGGAAAACAGTGCCACTCGGAGTGTGCGATCTTTCATCAGGTGGGAGACTGCATTATGCCCAGAGAGGGCGTGTTCGCCAAAGTGATACGAGGCGGTGTGATCAAGGTCGGAGATAAACTCGAACTGGCTCCTACGCGTTTTCGGGCCGCGGTGGTGACCGCCAGCGACAAGGGGGTAAAAGGGGAACGCGAGGACCTGAGCGGTCCCGCCATTGAGGAAATGATAACAGGGAAGGGGTATCAGGTAGTGGAAAGCAAGATACTCCCTGACGACGAGGAGGTTTTGTATCGGGAACTGGTGCGGTTTGCCGACGAAGTGAAGGTGGACGTGATCTTTACCACGGGAGGAACAGGATTATCCCCCAGAGACAACACACCAGAAGCCACACTTCGGGCGGCCACAAAGAACGTGCCCGGAATCGCGGAGGCCATTCGCGCTTACAGTCTCACCATCACCCCCCGGGCTATGCTCAGCCGGGCAGTCAGCGTGATGCGGGGACAGACGCTGATCATTAATCTGCCCGGGAGTCCCAAGGCGGTGCGGGAGAGTTTGGAATATATTCTGCCCTCTTTGGAGCACGGGATCCGGATCATGCAGGGGACGGATGGAGAATGTGCACAAAAATAAGATATTTTTTCTCAATTTCCTTGTAATTATTGTGCAAATAATTTACAATATAAATAGTCGGGCTGGTATGGCGACAAATGAAAACGTATGTAAATGTATAGGAGGTTTTTCATGCACTCAAAAAATGTGATTCACACGAACGAGGTGAATGAAAAGGTTACCAAATTTCTGGACAAATACGTCAAGCGCGTGAAAGCGTGTCCGCCGGGCGTATGTCCTATTTCCGTACAACTCTCTTTCCTGGAGAGTGCGAGGACGCAGACCTGCGGTAAGTGTGTGCCCTGCCGTGACGGTCTGGAGCAGGTGGAGAACATGATGCGCCAAATTCTGGACGGCAAGGCGGACATGGAGACCTTTGACAATATGGTGGCTTTGGCTCACATGATCCAGGATACCGCGGACTGTGCCATCGGCTATGAGGCGGCCAACATCGTGCTGCAGAGTGTGGAATTATTCCACGATGAGTACATGAGTCACATCAAGGAGCACAGATGTCAGGCGGAGATTGGGCAGAAGGTTCCCTGCATCTCTTACTGTCCTGCCAACGTGGACATTCCGGGTTACATAGCTCTGATCGGGGAGCACCGCTACGCGGATGCCATTAACCTGATCCGGCACGACAATCCGTTTCCTACCTCCTGTGCTTTTATCTGTGAGCATCCCTGTGAGGAGAAGTGTAGGAGAGATCTTCTGGACAGTCCGGTCAACATTCGTGGCCTGAAAAAGTTTGCGGTGGATCAGATCGCGGCCGATCAGGTGAAGGTTCCCGAGTGCAACGTTTCCACCGGTAAGAAGATCGCCATCGTAGGCGGCGGCCCCTCCGGTCTTACCACGGCCTATTTCCTCTCCCTGATGGGACACAAGGTGGTAGTGTTTGAGGAGAGGGAGGCACTGGGCGGCATGCTGCGTTACGGCATCCCCAACTACAGATTACCCAAGGACAGACTGGATGAAGATATCAATGCGATTCTTTCTACAGGAAATATTGAAGTGAGATACAACACCTGCGTCAGCAGGGATGTCACCATGGAAGAGCTTTTGGAGGAGTACAATGCCGTGTACATCGCCATCGGCGCACAGGTAGGAAAGCGAGTGAGCATAGAGGGTGTTAACAGCAACGGTGTGTTCAATGCAGTGGATATGCTGGGTGAGATCGGACGAGGCAATATCCCGGACTACACCGGCAAGCGTGTTATCGTCGTTGGCGGCGGCAACGTGGCTATGGACTGTGCAAGATCTGCGATCCGCTGCAACGCCGCAGAGGTCACGGTAATCTATAGGAGACGCCAGATTGACATGACGGCACTTCCCACGGAGATTCAGGGTGCTATCGAGGAGGGTGTGGAACTTTTGACTTTGAACGCGCCCGTCAGCATCAAGGCAGATGAGAACGGCAATGTGAAAGCGTTTGTGGCTCAGCCTCAGATCATCAGCGTGTACAAGAATGGTCAGCCCTCCGTGACCCAAGCTAACAAGGACACTATAGAAATACCCTGTGAGATCGTGCTTTTGGCTATTGGTCAGGATATCGTGTCGGCGCCCTTTGAAAAGTATGGCGTAAATCCCAGAAGAAAGACCTTCGAGACCGAGCCGGATACCAGAATAAAGGGCTACGCGAAGGTGTTCGCGGGCGGCGACTGCGTGTTTGGACCTGCCACCGTGATCAAGGCCATCGCTGCCGGCAAGATTGCAGCGTTAAATATTGATGAGCATCTGGGATATCACCATAAATACAACGAAAATATTGAGATCCCCATTGCAAAGGAGAATGACAGAACCCATTACGGCCGCGTCCATCTTACGGATCGCTCCGCAAGAGAGAGGAAGAAGAACTTTGAGCCCATTGAGAACGGAATGAGCTATGACGAGGCGATGCAGGAGTGCAACAAGTGCCTGCGGTGTGACCACTTTGGCTGTGGTGTTGTGGAAGGAGGCAGAGCATAATGGTTCAGATTACAATCGACGGAAAAGTGTTATCGGTGGATGAAGGGCTGACAATCTTGGAGGCCGCTGCGTCTGCCGACATCAATATCCCTACTCTCTGCTACCTGAAGGATGTCAATGAGATTGGCGCCTGCAAGATGTGTGTGGTGGAGGTGGAAGGAAAAGACCATCTGGTCACCTCCTGCAACACGAAGGTTGCAGACGGCATGGTTGTTCAGACCATGAGTGAGAGAGTGGTATCCAGCAGAAAGCAGGTTTTGAACATGCTTCTCGCCAACCATGACGTGAGATGCTTCTCCTGCTCTAAGTCCGGTGACTGTCGTCTTCAGGCGCTGTCCAACGAGTATGAGATCACAAAGTCTTGCTATGAGACTAATCCTCTGAAGCTGGAGGCGCGCAAGGATAATCCTTTCCTGACATACTATCCGGATCTGTGCATTAACTGTCAGAGATGTGTAAGCACCTGTAACAAATTGGCCGGAAACGGTGTTATGCATAATGAGAAGATCGGCACGAGAACCCTGATCGATGCGCCCTTCGGCCCTGATTGGAAGTCCACCCAGTGCGAGTCCTGCGGAAATTGCGCCAACGCGTGTCCCACCGGTGCTCTGGTGGCGAAAAACCATAAGGCATACCAGATCGGCAAGGTGGATAAGGTGCTCACTACCTGTCCTCACTGTGCGACAGGCTGTCAGTATTATCTGATCGTAAAGGACAACAAGATCGTGGATGTGGAGCCGGCAGACGGGCCCTCCAACAAGAATCTGCTCTGCGTAAAGGGAAGATTTGGTTCTTTCAACTTTGTACATTCCCCGGAGCGGCTTAAGTATCCTCTGATCAAGAATAAGCAGACGGGCGAGTTTGAGAGAGCGACTTGGGATGAGGCGCTGGATCTGGTGGCTTCCAAGTTTAAAGAGATCAAGAAGCAGTACGGATCGGATGCGTTGGCCGGATTTGCCTGTTCCCGTTCCCCCAACGAGGACTGCTATATGCTCCAAAAGATGGTGCGCTGTGCTTTCGGCACCAACAATGTGGATAACTGTGCGAGAGTGTGTCACTCCGCAACGGTGGCAGGTCTTGCCATGACGCTGGGCTCCGGCGCCATGACCAATCCGATCAGCGATATCACAAACGATGTGGATGTGATTATGCTGGTGGGTTCCAACCCTGAGGAGGCGCATCCTGTGATCGGTATGCAGATCCGTCAGGCGGTGGAGAGAGGCACGAGACTGATCGTGGTTGATCCGAGAGATATTGGGCTCTCTGAGAGGGCTGATATTCATTTGAAGATCAAACCCGGCACCAATGTTGCTTTCGCCAACGGTATGATGAATGTGATCATAAATGAAGGTCTTGCAGATCAGGAGTTTATCAAAGAGAGAACGGAAGGATTTGAGGAGTTAAAGGAGATTGTGAAGGAGTACACGCCGGAGAAGGTGGCGGAGATCTGCCACATCGATCCGGATCATCTCCGCGAGGCAGCGTTAATGTATGCGAAAGCTCAAAAGGCTCCCATTATCTACTGTCTCGGTGTGACCGAGCACTCCACCGGAACCGAGGGCGTTATGTCCATGTCAAATATGGCGATGCTGGTAGGGAAGCTCGGCCGTTCCGGCTGTGGTGTGAACCCTCTTCGAGGACAGAATAATGTGCAGGGGGCCTGTGATATGGGCGCCATGCCTGGTGACTTCCCCGGTTACCAGAAGGTGACCAACCCCGAGGTTGTTGCGAAATTCGAGCGTGCGTGGGGCGTTAAGCTCAGCAACAAACCAGGTGTTCACGCTACGGATGTGTTTGGTGCGGCGATTCGGAAAGAGATCCGTGGCCTCTTCATCTTTGGTGAGGATCCGGTGGTGACCGACGCGGACCAGAACCATATCAAGAAGGCATTGGAAAGTCTTGACTTTCTGGTGTTATCCGATCTGTTTATGACAGAGACCGCCCAGTATGCGGATGTGATCCTTCCGGGTACCAGCTATGCGGAGAAAGAGGGAACCTTCAGCAATACGGAGCGAAGGGTACAGAGAGTGAGAAAGGCAGTTACTGTGGAGGGTGAGATGCGGCTTGATACCGATATCTTCATCGACCTGATGAACCGCATGGGATACCCCCAGCCCCAGCTTACCTCCGAGGAGATCATGGATGAGATTGCTTCCGTGACCCCGATCTTCGGCGGTATCAGTCACAGAAGACTGGATAAGGGCGTTTCCATCCAGTGGCCTTGTCCTGACAAGAAGCATCCCGGAACACCAATCCTGCATGTGGGCAAGTTCTCCAGAGGGCTTGGGTGGTTCTATCCGGCAGAGTACACGCCCAGCGCAGAACTTCCGGATGACGAATATCCGCTGATCATGATGACGGGACGTATCCTGTACCACTACAACACCAGAGCTATGACAGGCAAGACTCCGGGTTTGATGGAGAGAGAGGGAAGTTCCTTCATTGAGATCAACACGGAGGATGCTGCAAGACTCGGTATCGAAAATGGTGAGAAGGTAAGAGCGACCTCACGAAGAGGTACGATTGAGACCACAGCCAGAGTCAGCGAGAAGGTTTCTCCCGGCGAGACGTGGATGCCGTTCCACTTCCCGGATGGAAACGCCAATGTGTTGACCAACGCTGCGCTGGATAAATACGCGAGGATCCCGGAGTACAAGGTTTGTGCGATCCGGGTGGAGAAATTAGCTGTAGAAAGAGTTTGATCCTTTAAGAAAAAGAATAATAAGTAAGACAAAAGCTCCTTTTGCGGAAATCTTCCCGGTTTGCCGCAAAGGGAGCTTTTTATGAGTGTGAAGAAGCGTTTGACAGGCTGCAGTGTTCGGAGATAAAATAAGCCAAGAAAGAAAAGGAAAGGTAAAGAGGATACTTGGACATGATGAAAGTAATTGATAGAAGAAAAATAGCTGTGTCTATAATGCTGTCATTCGCGTTTGCTGTAATGCAGATAGCAGGGTATCAGATCAGCATGACCTATAATACATCAGTGCACCGATCCGCTTTTTTCCAAAATATTGGTGTACTGTCCAAGGTGCAGTGCATTTTGTTTGGCATAATAGAAGGTGTTTTCTGGAGCGTAATACTATACCTATTATTTACATTGCTGGAGCGAATAAAATTTCCGGTCAAAGAGCATTGTGGAAGAATAAACATTCTTTTATGGTTTTTAGTCTCTGTACTCATGTTTGCCTGTTGGATACCATGTTTTCTGGCCGGTTATCCGGGATTCTATAATTATGATGCGTTTTCACAAGTGCCGCAGGCGCTGTATGAGGAGGTGCAATATTACGCCCATCACCCGCTCATTCACACGCTGGTCATGGGAAAGATCATTGCATTTGGATATCATCATGGAGTGGACCTGAATGACGGCATCGCTTTGCACAGTATTACGCAAATGGCTTTTTGTGCATTAGTTTTTTCTTATATCCTTTGTTACCTTAGGAAAAGAACCGGACGCCTTTGGTTCTGCATTGTGGCATTCTGCTATTATGCGTTTTTTCCTTTGATCCCTATGTTTGCCATGAGTACCACAAAAGACACAATATTTTCAGCTTTACTGCTGCTTACTGTGATCCTCCTGCATGAAATGTGCATGGACATGACCGCCTTTTTTGCTTCCAAGTGGAATGTAATGAAATTTGTGGTAATATCACTACTTATGTGTCTGTTTAGAAAAAATGGCATCTATGCGGTTGTGTGTGCGGTTCCATTTATAATATTTCTTTACAGAAAATACTGGAGGCAGATTTTGCTTTTATTTGGTGCGATCACTATTTTGAGTGTGGCATCGAATAGAGGGCTTATGTGGATACTTCATGCCGACGCCGGAAGTGCGGAGGAAATGTTTTCTGTCCCTATGCAGCAGATTGCAAGAGTATACAATGATTACGGTGAAGAGGCATTCGAGGAAGAAGAGTTGGAAATGATCTACGAAGGCATCTCAGAAGATGATCTGTTGAACTATGATCCTTTTTTATCGGATCATATTAAAAATTATTTTGATTTTAATGTAATATTGGATAATAAGATGGACTATTTACTTCTGTGGGTTAAGAAGGGAATGCAGTATCCTGGGGGGTATTGGAAAGCTTTTTTGGAAAACACCTATCAGGCATGGTATCCCGGAACTTCCATTTATAATGAGCCATATGCAGATCAGACCTTTTATTTTGACATGGGCATGTGGCCTGGCGGATATCGCGACACCAAAATGCCGGGGTTGTTGAATTTTTATGAAAAGATATCGACAGAAATTTACTATCAAAAGTTTCCGATACTGCGTCTGTTTTTCTCCATCGGTGCAATGTTTTGGGTGACATTGTTTGTATTTGGTTTTGCAGTATATCAAAAGAACCGACCAATGGCAGCAGCTATGCTTTTAGTGCTGACGTATTGTTTGACTGTTCTTATGGGGCCAATTTCACTCGTGCGTTACTACTTAGTGCTGTTTTATGGTTTTCCGGTGAGTATCGGTTACTTGCTTTCAGGATACAAGCAGGTATAAGGAATAGGGAAAAAGATAAAAAGAAAAATATAGTCATTTTTGCTCAAATGTAGTATAATATAAGACAAGCAATGTAAAACCTATATAAAAAATTATATATGTAATGGAGGGGTTGTAGGATGAAAAGTATAGGTTTAAAAATTTATATAGGCCTTGGTATAATGAGTGTTTTGTTTATACTAAATATTTATTTTAATGTCACAGGTCTAGGCATTATCGGTGAGTACGGCAGTGAAGTCGGTGTTACATATATGGGTCTGGAAATCGCAGAGGGCAATGCTTCTTCCAGTTTTCAGAAGATTCAACTTTATGCAAATATGTCTAATTTCATTAGGGATGCGGGGCAGCAACAGGCTCTTCAGAATATGCTTTTGACCTCGATTCAGGACACCAGAGCGTATATGGACGAGGCACAGGTTCTGGTAGATGGGACTGGAGACTCAGAACTGCAGTCGGCTTTTTCAGCATATAAGAGCAGTATGGACGGTTTTTTGGATTATGCAGAGCAGATTCATGACAGTGCAATAGCAGGAGATTACGATACGGTCACAACATTGGTGGCTGGTATGACCTCGGCTGAGATGCCCGTACAGAGCGCTGAGGAGGCATATGAGGATGTCCTGTTGACGAAGGTTTCTGACTCCACCACCCGCAGTGCGACACAGATCATGGGAACAGAGATTTTTAACCTCGCTTTTCTCGTCTTGTATGTTATTATTGCGGTGATCACTATACTCATCATTGTGTTAACGGTGGTGAGACCCGCCAGAGAAGCCGGCAGAAAGCTGAACTCTATCACCAATAAACTCAATGCAAATGAGGGTGACCTGACAGAGCGTATCAACGTGAAGTCCAAGGATGAAATAGGCCAGATGGCCGCCGGTATCAACCACTTTATGGATCAGCTTCAGGCACTTGTGAAAAACCTGAAGGGTGATTCTTCAAGCATGGAGCAGTCCACTGAGGTTATCACGAACCAGATCATTGATTCCAACGAGAGCGCAAGCAATGTGTCTGCGGCTACGGAGCAGATGGCAGCCAGCATGGAGGAGATTTCTGCTAAGCTGGAACAGCTTTCCGCCGGTAGCAGTGATGTGCTGGATGAGATTCGGTCCATGAATGGCGGAGTGCAGGATGGTGTAGATCTGGTACAGGATATCAAAAAACGCGCAACCACTATGCATCAGAGTACCGTGGAGGGTAAGGAAAATGCCGGCAGGACGATCATGCAGATCCGAGAGGCTCTTCAGGCCGCTTTGGAGGAGAGCCGCAGCGCACAGAAGATCAATGAGATGACTCAGGAAATTTTGAGTATTACCAGCCAGACGAATCTGCTCTCCCTGAACGCTTCCATCGAGGCGGCGAGAGCCGGAGAGGCAGGCAGAGGATTTGCAGTGGTTGCAGATGAGATCAGAGGCTTGGCAGACAGCAGTGCCGAGGCTGCCAACAATATTCAGAGCATCAGTGCACTGGTGACAACCGCTGTGGAAAAGTTGGCAAAGAATGCAGAGGAAATGTTGCAGTTTGTTGATGAGAAGATCATGAAAGATTACGACAATTTCGTAGAGATCGTGAAGCAGTACAAGCAGGATGCGGACAGTGTAGATGGAATTTTGAGCGGTGTGGCTGCCAATACGGCGGGCATCAACAAGACCATGGATAACATGAACACAGGTATCAACGATATTTCTGTCGCAGTGGAGGAGAATGCAAAGGGTATCACCAACGTGGCGGACAGTGCTGTAAGTCTGGTGGATGCTATGGAGGAGATCCGGAAGGAGACCGAGAAAAACCAGCAGATTTCTCAGAAGCTAACCGAAGAAGTAAATCGCTTTAAGAGAGTGTAGTGTTCTGGGAGAACGGAGAGATCATATGGTATAAGACAGGGGAGAATGGCAGAAACCATTCTCCCCTGTCTTTGTTTGTTTCGCGCAGTATCTTGTTTTGTATTCTGCCAGATGTCGGGCCTATTCCGATGATATTTCGGCTTTAGGGAGTTTCCCCGCATAAAGTCTCATAGAATCTCTCCTTGCAGCGCAGATCATCGTCAGGTGATATTCCTCTGCCAAGGCCACAGCCTCGTCGGAAGGGACTGCCTTGCTGGCGAGAATAGGGATACCGGCGCGGATGGCTTTCATCGCCATGTCCGTTGGGATCCTTCCGCTGGAGTAGACGATGCACTGGGACAGGTCGATGCCATTTCGCAGAGCATAGCCAATGGCCTTATCCAATGCGTTGTGGCGACCGATATCCTCGCAAGTAAAGAGCAGTTTCTCACCCCTTGCCAGAAAACAGCTGTGG
Source organism: Acetatifactor sp. (assembly GCA_022511465.1). Taxonomy (GTDB): domain Bacteria; phylum Bacillota; class Clostridia; order Lachnospirales; family Lachnospiraceae; genus Acetatifactor. Next base: position 84,183 of record JAFLRM010000003.1, read on the forward strand.
GTGCCCCAGGTCTGTTCATGAAGCGGCATTCCCTCCGCGAATCGATCAGCCAGAGCAAAGATCCAGGAAGCTTCCCAGGGAATCGGCCTTACAGAATGTACTTCCCTGTGACTTACAAAGTAATCGTTCAAAATATGGTTGTCGGTGCAGCAGGAGGGCGTCAGTTCCACGAAGCCCCGTGGTTCATAGTCTACATTTTCCGCCAGGTGAACCCGGGCACGACGGCCTTCTTCACAGATATAAAGAGATTTCACTTCGTCCAGCCGCTCTATAATGCCTTCTGTGAGCAGACGCCCCAGCGTGAGTTCTGTCAAATACTGGGGGATGCAGACCAGTTTCATGGTGAGTTGGTCATTGATATAGACATCCATCAAATGTTCGGTAATGGCAGAAGACTTCTTCTTTGCAGACTGACCAAGTCGGTCAATAGAATAAATGGACCGTTTTTTTAAGGTTTTAAGGTTGGAATATTGCTCGTTGATATAAATAGATTCTTGGTTCTGATCTCCATTTTGTTTCCTATTTTCCATGTGTGTCACCTCGTCGGTTGGTCGTAATTTGTGAAATGATTATAACATTAATAGCGGTTTTGCCAAAAGTCTTTTTATGGTATGATTAAGAAAATGCAGAGAAAATGCTATCGTAGGAGAATCGAAAAAATGAGTGCAAAAGTTGAGATCATTGTAGCCGGGACCGAGGGGGAGCTGGAAAGGTGCTTGAAGCTTAGAAATACTGTATTCACAGTGGAACGGGGAGTACCCAGGGAGATTGAGGTGGACGAATTTGACTGTCTTGGCAGCGTGTGCGACCATGTTTTAATTGAAGGTGAAGGAAGAGATGTGGGAGCTCTCCGATGCATGCACATGGATGATGGAATAATTAAGCTTCAGCGCTTCTGTGTGTTGAAGGACTGTCGTGGAAGGAGATACGGGAGGATTGCGCTTGGACTATTGGAGGGATACTACCGAAGGAAGAATGTGACCAAGCTTGTGCTGGATTCCAAATTTGAGGCCAGCGGATTTTATGAGAAGTGTGGTTATATGAAGGTGTCTAAACTTTTTGAGGAGGCGGGGGTACCACATATAAAAATGGAGAAGAGTTTATGAAGTGATATAAATACTTTGGAAGTCATGGGAGCATGGACAAGAATGGTCATATGTGGTATGATGTAGGAGTAAAAGATTTCTGAAAAGGCTACGCGAAAGGAGGGTTCTATGGAGAAATGGGATGCCTATCTGGAGGACGGGACGCCTGTTGGACGGGATCTGATCCGTGGAGATGAGATTCCTGAAGGTCTGTTCCATTTGGTCTGCGAGATATTGGTGCGTCACCGGGACGGGTCGATTCTTTTGATGCAGAGAGCCTACGGGAAAGAGGTTTACCCGGGCTTGTATGAGGTCAGTGCCGGAGGAAGCGCCTTGAAGGGTGAGAACGCTGATGAGGCTGCCCGCAGAGAGCTCCGTGAGGAGACTGGTATCGTTGCGAAAGAGTTGAAGCCGGTTTATCGTTGTATCGGCAAAAACGCGATTTATCACGGTTACTTGTGCGAGACGGATTGTGACAAGCAGGCGATCACTTTACAGAAAGACGAAACCATAGCCTTTATGTGGCTGAGCAAGAAAGATTTTATGGAGTATTATCAAGAGAGGAAAGAGTTTCTGGCCCACACCAAGAGGCTGGGGCTGTTTGTGGATATCATTCAAAATGAGGTGCAGTGTGACTATGAAGGATGAGATGAAAATGTCGGTATCCTCCATTGTGAGCAAAGATGGAAAGAGAGAGATTTATGTACTCTTTCAGGAAGAGGACTGCACCGCGGAAGGGCGGCTCTCGGATTATAAGATGATCCACAGCAATGGCTTCACTGAGGAGGAGGTTGCCATGCTGGAGACCTACATGCGGACGGAAAAGGACACTATCGTGCGGATGGCGAAAAATATCAATGTGATGGACGCTTTTCTGAATGGCTAGCAACGACACAATAGGAGGTAACCTTCCATGCGAGGGTTGGGAACGATCATCAATACACTGGCTGTCTTGGCAGGCGGGTTAATTGGCATGTGCTTTCGGACGGGGATGCCGAAGAAAATGCAGGATACTTTGATGCAGGCGTGCGGCGTGGCATCTATGTTCATCGGTGTGGCAGGTGTGTTGTCCAAGATGCTGGTGATGGGGGACGGAGAAATTACCACACAGGGCACTATGATGCTGATCCTGTCCCTTGTGGTCGGCGCGGTGATCGGAGAACTGCTAGACATTGAACAAAAAGTAGAGTTTTTGGGCGAGAAGATTAAGGCAGCCGCTAAGGTGAAAAATGATGATCACTTTGTGGAAGGGTTTGTCAATGTGTCGCTGATCATCTGTGTGGGTGCCATGGCGATCGTGGGTGCGATTCAGGATGGTATAAGCGGCGATTACTCCATGTTGGCGGCCAAGGCTGTTTTGGATATGATCATTGTGATCGTCTTTGCATCTACCTACGGATTGGGCGCTGTTTTTTCGGCGCTTCCCATATTTGTTTACCAGGGGACGATCACGCTGCTTGCGACAGCCTTTGGCTCCTTTGCCAGCGATGCGGTTATAAATGACCTGAGCTTTGTGGGATCGGCGCTGATCTTCTGTGTGGGCGTGAATATCTGCTTTGGAAAGAAGATCAATGTGGGAAACCTGCTTCCGGCATTGGTTGTTGCGGTGGTATTGGAGTCGATGACGGGAGCATTGGGAATACATATGATGTAAGAAGCTTTGGTGGAGGAATCTGACGGGAGGGCAAAAGACAATGGAAGTCTGGTACTACGAGGTGGCAGGTATTGAAGGAGATTATGCGAACTTAAGGCGCACGGACATAGATAATGATGATCTGAAATTGGTGGCAAGGGCGCTGCTTCCGCCGGAGATTGTGGAGGGCAGCAAGTTAAAATATGAGCTGCTTCAGTATGAGTTGATCTGATCTCCCGTTTTGTGGGAGGTGTCATGTAAGTGAAGGAAGTGTAAAGAGAGAAAATGGCTGTAGAAGAGATTACGGATAAGACAGCGCTGCCTGACGAGACGGTGGAGAATGAGAGTGTGCGTGTACAGAGAGCCGCCTGGGTGGAACAGCAGGTGGCAAAGCAGCGCGCCATAGAGGACGAAGCAAGGGAGAGACTGTTTCAGGAACAGAAAATTCTGGATGACAGGAATCGCTCTATTGACGCGGGTATGGATCGCACCAGACAGATGCAGCGCTACAACGAAGACTGCATGGAGGATTTAAACGATCAGGTGTATGCCCTCCACGGCCTCACAAGAGACAAGCTGCAGGGTATGCGGGAATATAAGAATGCCTATTATCAGGGCTGTGCGCTCGCCCTGTTTTTGATGTCCCTGCTCATGGTGGCAGTTTGTGCCTATCTCCACGGTTTTGACTCCCAGATATGCCTTTTTATGCTGGCTGCATCCGGTATTGAGGGGGCTCTTTTGACGCAGGAGGGAAAACGTGGAAAGCTTATGAATTGTTTCTGCAGGGTGTTCTATTTCTTATTGTTTCCCGTTATGCTGGTGGTGTTTGCCTGTTTTGAGATGGGTCTGCCCCAGTATCAGTTTTTGCTTCCCCTGTTTACGGCGGTGGGAATGGTGCTTCTCGTGCTGGGAACCGGAAGCTATTTTGTGTACAACCCTTACCGCGGAGAGCGGAAGAAGCTTCGCGAGGCCAGAGGAGACTTGAAAGAGATTGAGCAGATCGCCCGAAAGGCGGTTAAACGGAACCAGAAGAGGAGAAAGCGCGAGGAGGCAAGGCTTGCCAGGAAGAAGAGATGGGAGGAGAACCGTCTGGCAAGGATGCAGAGGCGTGAGGACAAAAGGATCGCCGCAAGACAACGCAGGGAGGAAGCGAGAAAAGAGCGGCTTGAGAAGCGCGTGGAGCTTCAGGAACTTCGGAGACAGAAAAATTCGGAGCTGGATGCAGTGCGGCTGGAGAATCGCCAGAAGTGGCTTGAGTTGCAAAAGAAGCATATGCTGGAGGTGAAGGAACGTTTCCATAGTCTCTTTCCAAGAAAGGAGACGACCATCGATGTGGAGCCCACAGAGCTTAGAAGTGTGGAGGTTGTGACCGAGATCCGGGAAATGGAAGTGTCTGAGGATCTCCCCAAGACCGAGGCGGAGGAGCAGGTTTCTAAAGAGCCAACGGACCCCGAACCTTAAGATTTTATTAACGATACAAAAAAGATACATCTCTGTTGCATGATAAACAGTAAGTTTATGGTTAAGAGGTGGATTGTTATGCTGAAAATATTGATTGCCGAGGACGAGGAACCGATTGCCAACCTGATACGGATGAATCTGAGCAGGGCCGGATACAAGTGCATCTGGGCGCCGGATGGGGAGAAGGCCGCCGATCATATGATGAACGAGCCATTTGATCTGGTGCTTCTGGATGTTATGTTGCCTGGGATTAATGGCTATGAATTGATGGAGTATGCACAGGATCTGAACCTTCCGGTGATTTTCCTCACTGCCCTGGGGTCTACGGAAAATAAGGTGAAAGGTCTTAAGATGGGAGCGGATGATTATTTGACCAAGCCTTTCGAGATCGTGGAACTTTTGGCCAGGGTGGAGGCGGTACTCCGTCGCTACAACAAGACGGAGACTATGCTTTCCGTGTTCGATGCGGTCATTGACACGGCATCCCGCACGGTGCTCCAAAACGGCGAGAGTATCAACCTTACTATGAAAGAGTTTGAGCTGCTCCTTCTCTTGGCGCGCAACCGGAATATCGCCCTGTATCGGGAGGCCATTTACGAGAATGTCTGGGGCGGTGAGTACATGGGGCAGAGCCGGACGGTGGATCTGCACATACAGAGGATCAAGAAGAAACTTCACTGGGAAGATAAGATTGTTGCGGTATACAAGGTAGGCTATCGACTTTTGGGTGAGGGCGGATGAGATTTGCGGACAAGCTTTTTTTTATGATGACGGTGCTCTTGACGGTGATCTTTACCACCTTTGGCTCTTGGATGCTGGGTTCTTATTTTCAAAGATCGATTCAGCGTGAAATGAATCAGGAGTACATGGAAAACCAGACCTTCCGGTATCTTTTTGAGGTAGCTTATCAGTCCAATGCGGAGTATGGGGACGGATATGCCATTCCCAGGGCCGTTGACAGCGTGGTGGGAAATCTGGAGAGTGAAGAGACGCAGCTTTTTGTGGCAGGTGAGGATCATTCTTTCTATTATGGGGAGACGGCCATTCGGAGAGAAGAATACCTGAAGACGGTGACGGATTTTCTAAATTCTGCTGGCAGCGAGAATTCCTACATCTGCGGGATCCGTAAGCTGGGAGATCGGTATTATATTTTCTCTGTCAGTGTTGTCAAGGCATCGGAGCAGGTCCTATATCTGGGGCGGTGTCGGGATGTGACCGGCATATACGAGGACAGACAGGGATTGCTCAATCAGTACCGTCTGGCGCTTTCTATGCTGCTTTTGATTGGTGGTGCCTGCATCTATATTATGTCCAGATATATTACCCGCCCTATCAGTTCCCTGAACGGTGTGGCAAGGCGGGTTGCGTCCGGCAATCTGGAGATCCGCTCCAAATACCGTTCCGGAGATGAGATCGGCATGCTGGCCGACAGCTTTAACCGCATGGCGGACCGTCTGGTGGAGCAGATGCGGGAGCTGGAGCTGGAGGCAAAGAGAAAGGAACTGGAGGCGAAACAGAAAGAGGACTTTACGGCGGCTTTTGCACATGAATTAAAAACTCCTCTGACTTCCATTATCGGCTATGCCGATATGTTAAATTCCATTGAACTCTCGGAGGAGGAGCGCAGGGAGGCTTATTTTTATATTTTTCATCAGGGGAAGCGTTTGGAGAGCCTGTCCCACAAACTGTTGGAACTGGTCAGCATGGAGAAGACCCCCATCGTCTGCAATCCCATCCCCACCAGATCGCTGGAGGAGAATTTGCGCACCACTATGCGGCCTATCTTTCGACAGCGCAGGATCAAGGGGAAGATCTCATTGGAAAAATGTGTACTTTTAGGGGATTCAGAGCTTTTGCTCTCCCTCTTTTATAATTTACTGGACAATGCGGTGAAAGCGGTGGAGGCAAATGGTTTTATTTTGATGAAAGGAGAGTGTAAGCCGGACGGCTATGAGATCAAAGTGGTTGACAATGGCCGGGGTATACCTGAGGAGGAGATAGGTCGTATCACGGAGGCCTTTTATATGGTGGACAAATCACGTTCTCGCAAGGAGGGCGGTGCCGGCATCGGTATGGCATTATGCCAGAAAATTATCAATTTGCATAATGGGCGATTGCGGATTGAGAGCAAGGTGGGTGAGGGAACGGTGATGTGCCTGTTTTTCCCCAATTCACAGCTTGTGTTGGATAGTGAGAGGGACAGAGGAAAGAGAAAAGATAAGATCGGACGGAAAGCGGTGTGATATGAGGATTGTAGGAAGAAAACGAAAAAGAGAGGACAAGAGAAAACAGCACATATCGCGCGTTAAGTATGCCGCCTGCGTTACCGGACTGCTCCTGTTAATTGCTGCAGCCTTTTGGATGCCACAGGCGGTGTTTGCCGCCCAGAACTATTATCAGAACAGTCGCCTGGCGATGGAAGCGGTAGGTGAGCGGAAGATTTCCGGATTTGACACAGGTTATGAGCATGATTTAAAAACGCGTATGGAGCAGTTTCTTCAGGGAATAGCTGCCGGTAGACAATACTATGCCATTGCCTCCGACTATGAAATGAGTGAGGCGGAAGAGAAGGAACTCTTAACTTCCCTCCCGAAAAATGAGGGGATATGGCTTGCCCAGAATATGACGGCAAATCTCATCTCACTGTACGTCAATGATCTTGTGGTGGAGGATTGCAAAAGGTATGCGATCTTCGACGAAAAATTTGAGTCGGGAATTGCTTTTTCCTGCCTGTATCTGGAATTGTCATCTGATCTTTACCGAAGCATTCGGATTTTGATGGATCTGGAGGATGATACCATTTATTATGTGAAAGTGGAGTCGGCCGGGATTGGCACGGAAATGTTCGGAATGTCAAAAGGGGAACTTCAGGATTATATGGATCTCTATGGCAGCACCACGCCTTTTTACGCTGTTGCCAATTACTACGGACAATACTATCATGCCGATAATTTGTTGGTGGACACGGGTGACGGAATGGCAACGACCCGTGTTAAAATGCAGGACCTGCCAAACTATTTTCATAAGATCGGAGAGGAAGATTTTGACTGGACTGTGCCGATCTTTTACGGAGATGAGGCATTATCTGTGGATTTCATGATGCACTTAATGGAAAATGAGTTTGCTGTGGAGGTGGGACTTCATGAGATCGGGGCTCTGGTACCGGAGTTTGCAGAAGAATAGACAAGGAATATGATTTTCGGAATACAACCCCTTCTGTGTCGATATATTTTAGTAAGGACACAGAAGGAGTTTTTGTGTGAAAGAATCGGGAATGATCGCTGAATGGATCGCGAAGATCGACGATCTGGTCTGGGGGCCGGGAATGCTCTGCCTGCTTTTGGGCACCGGAGTTTATTTAATGCTTATGCTGCGCTTTCTGCCGCTCAGGAATTTGAAATTTGCTTTGCTGTGCGCGGTGGGGATGGAGCCCAAAGGGGAAGGGAAAGCAGAAGGATCCGGAAACGGAGTCTCCTCCTTCTCGGCGCTGACCACGGAGCTTGCGGCCACCATAGGAACCGGCAATATCGTGGGAGTTGCCACCGCCATGGTTCTGGGTGGGCCGGGAGCACTATTTTGGATGATGGTGTCCAGTCTGATCGGTATGGCCACTAAGTTGGTGGAGAGTACACTCTCCGTCAAGTACCGTCGGCGCAATGGCAGAGGAGAATGGGTGGGCGGCCCTATGTATACTATGGCATATGGGTTTAAAAACCGCTGGATCGGAAAACTGCTGGGAATGTGCTTTGCCTCCTTTGCCGTGATGGCATCCTTTGGTATGGGGAATATGACCCAGTCCAACTCCATAGCGGACGCGCTTCTTGTCACATTTGGCGTGAACAAGGCCAAGACCGGACTTGTAGTCAGCGTTGTGACTATACTCGTGGTGCTGGGAGGGATCGGTGTGATCTCCAAGGTGACACAAGTGTTGGTGCCACTCATGGGAACTTTTTATCTGGTGGGGACGCTGGGGGTAATTCTGACGCATTTGTCACAAGTTCCTTTCGGACTGTGGCAGATCATGGCCATGGCCTTTGCGCCACAGGCAGTAGCGGGAGGTGTCTGTGGACACATCACAGTGACTATGATGCAGTCTTTGCGCTACGGTGTGTCGAGGGGTGTCTTCTCCAATGAGGCGGGTCTCGGAGCGGCAGGGATCAGTGCCGCCGCTGCAGATACGACAGATTACATAAAACAAGGTTATATCAGTATGACGGGAGTATTTCTGGATACTATCGTGATCTGTTCCATAACAGGACTTGCCATCGCGGCCTCCGGCGTTCTGGGGAGTCTGGATGGAAACGGTGAACTCCTCACCGGAACGGCTCTCACCATTGCGGTGTTTGAGACCACGTTTGGGCAGCACGGGGCAGCCTTTATCAGCATCTGTATCACACTCTTTGCCTTTGCCACCATCGTGGGCTGGGCTTATCAGGGGGAGAAGGCGTTTGAGTTTTTGGCCGCAGGAAAGGAGCGGTATTGCCTGTATTATCGTTTTATCTACGGGTTGGTGGCCTTTATTGGCGCCGTGTGCTCGCTGGAGGTGGTGTGGGACTTTTCCGATATCTGCAACGCGCTGATGGCCGTGCCGAACCTGATCTGCGTGATACTTCTGTCGAGAGGGATATGCCGGGAGATCAGGCAGTATAAGTAGGGTGTTTATGCTAAAATAGAGTTGTGGTGGGGTGTGCAGTATGTTATCATAAGCAATAGATAGCAAAGGAGAAAAGGTAGATTTGTACGATGAGTGAACGAGACAGACAGTTGGAATATATGGAGAAGGCGAAGGGATACGTGGCTAAGTTCGCGGAGGAGCTGGGGCGCAGGCCCACCTGCTGCGTGACCACCTTCGGTTGTCAGATGAACGCCAGAGACTCCGAGAAACTGGTGGGAATCTTAAAAACGATAGGCTATGAGATCATTGAGGAAGAGAACGCAGATTTTGTGATCTACAACACCTGTACGGTGCGGGACAATGCCAATCAGAAGGTCTATGGCAGGCTTGGGGTGTTAAACGGCTACAAGAAAAAGAATCCCCGCATGAAGATCGCACTCTGTGGCTGCATGATGCAGGAGCCTACTGTCATCGAGAAGATTAGGACAAGCTATGGTTTTGTGGACTTAATCTTTGGCACCCACAATATTTTTAAGTTTGCAGAGCTATTGGTTGCGGTTTTTGAAGATCAAGGAATGGTCATTGATATCTGGAAGGACACAGATCAGATCGTGGAGGATCTGCCTGTGGAGCGGAAATATCCTTTTAAGTCAGGTATCAATATCATGTTTGGCTGCAATAATTTCTGCAGCTACTGTATTGTGCCCTATGTAAGAGGAAGGGAGCGGAGCAGGGATCCGAGAGATATCATCCGGGAGATCGAAGGACTGGTGGCGGACGGTGTGGTGGAGATCATGCTTCTGGGCCAGAATGTAAATTCTTATGGGAAAAATTTGGACGAGCCCATCACCTTTGCCACACTTTTGCAGGAGGTGGAGAAGATAGAAGGGCTGAAGCGCATTCGCTTTATGACCTCCCATCCCAAAGATCTGTCGGACGAGCTGATCGATGTGATGAAACATTCCACCAAGATCTGCAGGCATCTGCATTTGCCTCTACAGTCCGGCTCCACAAAGATCCTGACAGCCATGAATCGCCGCTACACCAAGGAGCAGTACATGGAACTGGTGCAGAAGATCCGGAGGGAGATTCCGGACATTGCCATCACCACAGATATCATTGTGGGATTTCCAGGGGAGACAATGGAGGATGTGGAGGAGACGCTGGATGTCATCCGAAAAGTGAAATACGACAATGCTTTTACCTTTATCTATTCCAAACGGACAGGCACGCCTGCAGCGGTCATGGAGAATCAGGTGTCAGAGGAGGATGTAAAGCGCGGATTTGACAAGGTGCTGAAGCTGGTCCAGGAGACGGCGAAAGAGCAGGTGTCCCGCTATCAGGGACAGATTGTTGAGGTATTGGTGGAGGAAGTTGATGAGAGCGATTCTTCCATGGTTACCGGGCGCATGTCCAACAATACGCTGGTACACTTTCCCGGTGGAAGAGAGTTGGTCGGACAACTTTTTAAGGTGTCACTGGATGAGTGCCATGGTTTCTATTACATTGGACATAAGGTTTAAGTTACGAATTATCTTATAATGTTACTTTTGGTATTGTGCAAATTTCTGAAAAATTTATATTTTTTTCCAAAATTTATATTAAAATATTACATTTTTGTTGCAATTTTTACTAAAAAAGTATATAATCTCCACATAGAGTCCGTTTATATAAGAAAAGTGAGAATAGGGAATACAATGGGCTTAAAGCTTTGAGGGAGCGGCAGTTTTGCCGAAAGCTAACATATCGCAGGAGGAGATAAAATGAGGATTCAAATTAAACTTACTTTATTACAGGCATTTGGACTTTTGTTTTTAGGGGTAATTATTTTGATCAGCAGCTGCTTGCTTATAGTCAGCGGAATGAACAGCAGGATTGAGGAGACATTGAAGGTAGCCGTGGACGGTTATTCGGGAGACACAAGCTATCTGAGGAATGCCGGCATAGACATTGACATCACTGTGTTTACAGGAGATACCCGCACGGACAGCTCCATTGAGGGCGCGGTCGGCACCAAGGCAAGTGATGCAGTGATCGAGGCAGTTCTCAAAAAGGGTCAGGAGTATTTTGATACAAATGTTCAGGTGAACGGTATGCCTTATTACGCTTATTATCGCCCGACGGAAGACGGTATGCTCTTTGCGGGCAAACCCAAGGAGGATGTGACTGATTTTATCAGCAGTATTGTCCTCATAGAGGTTGCGATCAGTGTTGTAGTGTTTGTTGTCTGCCTTGCCATAACGTTGTTTGTGCTCAATGTGATCATTAAGCGCATCCGCGGTGCCGTGAAGCAGATACAGACCATCGCAGAAGGAGACTTGTCCGGTGAAGCTATCACATTTAAAAAGTCGGAGGACGAGAGCGTGCTGATCAGCAACGCGGTAGGCCAGTTGCGGATGCAGCTTCGCGAGATTGTGGCCAACATTTCGACCAACGCGAACCAGCTTACCGAGAGCAGTGAGATGTTTATTGGAAAGTTTTCGGATATTTCGGAAGGCGTTTCCAACGTGAATATTGCGGTGGAGGAGATTGCAGAGGACAGCACAATGCAGGCACAGGAGACCGCTTCCGCAGGCCAGCAGATAGAAAATATGGCGGCATCCATCGAACAGAATGTTCAGAATGTGGGCGTTTTGGAAGGTGCTGTCAACAAGATGCAGGAGTTGTCCGTTCAGGTATCTGCTGTGTTGAATGATCTGGTGAAGATCAGCGAAAAGACCGCCACGACTGTTGAGGAGGTAGGTCAGATCACCACTGCTACCAACAGTTCTGCGGACAAGATCGGTGAGGCTGTTCATATGATTCAGGACATTGCCCAGCAGACGAATCTGTTGTCCTTAAATGCCAGCATTGAGGCGGCCAGAGCCGGCGATGCCGGTAGAGGATTTGCAGTGGTGGCAGAGGAGATCAGAAGGCTGTCCGAGAATTCTTCCGCCAGCGCTACTGAGATTGAGACTATTGTTCAGGAATTGATCAGTAACTCCAACGATAGCGTGAAGAAGATGAATGAGGTGACATCCGATGTGGATGTACAGAAGGATCAGCTGAACAATACCATCAATGCTTTTGACGGTTTGAAGACGGAGGTTACCTCTGTGTCCGATACGTCTAAGAGTATTTTTGAGCAGACGCAGAAGCTGGAAAAGGAGAAGGATTCCTTGAAGATCGCCATCAACAAGCTCTCCGGTATCTCGGATAACAATGCTGCTTCCACGGAGGAAACGGCAGCCACCGTAGAGACATTGACTTCGTCAATTGCCGAGTGTAATTCAGAGGCTGAGGGACTGATCGGCTTTAGTAACAGCCTGTCAGATCAGATTGCAAGGTTCAAACTGTAAGAGAAATTGAAGGGCCGGATTGTGTGAAAGCAATCCGGTCTTTTTGTGTTATAAATTTTTCCCAATAGTTTGTAACATTTTTAAATTTCAGATGTCTAATTATCAGAAGAAAACGGAAAGGAGGAAACCGATGCAGGAGTTTGAGGATGTCTACGTAAGATATTATCCGCAGATTTATAAGTATGTGTTTCGGCTTTGCGGAAATGCAGACATGGCGGAGGAGATCACCCAGGAAACTTTTTTCAAGGTATTCCGGAAGATTGACAGTTACCGCGGCGAATGCAAGCTCAGCGTATGGATGTGCCAGATTGCCAAGAACACATTTTATGATATCATAAAAAAACAGAATCGACAGACGGATTATCCGATCGAGACGATACCGGATGAGAGCGATCTGGAGATTTCCTTTGCGGACAAGGATCTCGCGGCACGTATTCACGCGATACTGCACGGTTTGGAGGAACCTTACAGAGAGGTCTTCTGGATGAGAACCTTTGGGGAAATGTCCTTCGCCCAGATTGCCGCCTTACATCAAAAGACGGAGAGTTGGGCGAGAGTTACCTATCACCGGGCCAAAATGAAGATTATGGAGGAGTTAAATTGAAAATGAGATATCCTTGTAATTTGATCCGGGATCTGATCCCGTTATATTATGATCTGGTCTGCAGCGGGGAGAGCCGCGACGCGGTGGAGGAGCACCTTCAGGAATGTGCGGAGTGCAAGGCCTATTACCGGCAGATGCACGCAGCTGAGGTTGTGGAGAAGATGTCCTACGATCGGCAGACAGAGATCCGGAATGCGGTTTCCATGAAAAAACTTCGCCGAAAAATAGAGAGGAAGGGTGGCGTGAAGATCGCGCTTGTGATTCTTGTGTTACTCTTGCTTATATGGATTGCGGTGGGACTTTGGGTCTTTGGAATGTCACTTGTCACCCGTCTTCTTATCGAGGATATGGAGAGCGCGCAGGTGGAGTACCACACGGATATTGCAGAGTATGAGAAGTATATCGGTGAGGCCGCCGAGGATCATTACCTAGACAAAATGAACATGGACGAGAGTATCTTTCCGGAAAAGATCACGGGGGATATGGATGTACTGGACTATTGTATGGTATATTATAATCCTTGGGATCGTCAGTATCTCAGTTATCTTGTCGTTCATTATGGGGAGCAGGAGTACGAGGGGGAACTTGCCAGACTGCAGGCGTACGAGTCCACTGACTATCTGGGAAACTACGGAGTCACAGGCTTTTCGGAACAGTACACGCTTCTTGCAATGAATGCGGATCCCGATCATGGTTTCGTCTATGCGTTGATAGATGGAAAAGGTACTATCATCTACGTGGAGCTCCTTTTCTGTAATTATTTTTATGATCTGGAATACATGGAGTATATCCCTGAAGAGTATCTTCCTGTGGGGTTTGACGCCACTGTGGATAATGCTTACCGGGAAAAAATGCTACACCACCGCTGAGCCGCCAAATATTTACAAACACAACATTTTGTGGTATATTATAAGCGTATGCGCAAGTCTTTGTGCATGCGCTTTATTAATTGTCGATATAGGAAAAGTGTGTCAGACATGCTTTTCGGTGTTTGAGAAGGAGCAGCAAAAGATGGCTGAAGTGGAAGTAACAGATTTAACTCCCATGATGCAAAAATACATGGAAACCAAGGAAGAGTACAAGGATTGCATTCTCTTTTACCGCTTGGGCGACTTTTATGAGATGTTTTTCGATGATGCGATCACGGCGTCCAGGGAGCTGGAGATCACGCTGACGGGAAAAGCCTGCGGTCTGGAGGAGCGAGCTCCTATGTGCGGCATACCCTATCATGCGGTGGAGAATTATCTGACAAAGCTGGTGGGAAAGGGCTACAAGGTGGCTATCTGTGAACAGGTGGAGGATCCAAAGCTTGCCAAGGGCCTTGTGAAGCGAGAAGTGGTGCGCATTGTGACACCGGGTACTAACCTGAACATGCAGGCGCTGGAGGCATCCAAGAACAACTACTTAATGTGTATTACCTACACCCCCACCAGGATTGGCATTGCCGCCGCGGACGTAACCACCGGCGATTTTTACCTGACCGAGGTGGAGGATCTGAAAAAGCTTCAGGACGAGCTGATGAAATATGAGCCCTCCGAGATCATCTGTAACGAGGCCTATCTGGTGAGTGGCGCGGATATCGAGGATCTGCGGGGGAGACTGCATATTTCTGTCAACGCACTGGAGCCCCATCTCTTTGATGATGACGGTTGCAGGAAGATACTGCAGCGTCACTTTAAGGTAAAAACTCTGATCGGCTTAGGAATAGAGGAGTTTCCCACCGGAATGATCTCGGCGGGTGCTATGCTGCAATATCTCTATGACACCCAGAAAATGGAACTGGAGCATTTCACCCACATCACACCCTATCTGACCAGCAAGTATATGCTTTTGGACAGCTCCACCAGAAGGAACTTGGAGCTGATGGAGACACTTAGGGAGAAGCAGAAAAGAGGTTCCCTTTTGTGGGTGTTGGATAAGACCAAGACTGCCATGGGAGCCAGAATGCTCCGGAGCTATATTGAGCAGCCTCTCATCAATAGAGAGGACGTGGAAAGACGACTGGATGCCGTCGAGGATTTAATTAAAAACAGTGTGTCCAGAGATGAGATCAGAGAGTATCTTGCACCGATCTACGATCTGGAGCGACTGCTCAGCAAGGTGACCTACAAGACTGCCAACCCCAGAGATATGATCGCTTTCCGCATCTCTCTGGAGATGTTACCCCACATTAAGACTGTGCTTCAGGAATTTTCCGGGGAGGAGCTGGTCGGTATTGAAGCGGATATGGAAGGACTGGAGGACATATTTGAACTGATCTCTCAGGCCATTGAGGAGGAACCTCCTATCACCATAAGAGAGGGAGGAATTATCAAGGACAATTTTGATGAGACCATAGATATGCTCCGAAATGCCAAGCGGGACGGCAAGCAGTGGCTTGCGGAGCTGGAGGAGCAGGACAGGGAGCGCACAGGCATCAAGAATCTAAGGATCAAATACAACAAAGTGTTCGGCTATTATTTTGAGGTGACCAACTCCTACAAAAATCTCGTGCCGGAGGATTACGTGAGAAAGCAGACGCTGGCAAATGCCGAGCGCTACACCACGCCGCGGTTAAAGGAGCTGGAGGACACCATCTTAAACGCGGAGGACAAGCTTCAGACTTTGGAATACGATATGTTCTGCAAGATCAGAGATTCCATCGCCATGGAGCTGGAGCGCATTCAGCGCACCGCCAAGGCTGTTGCCAGACTGGATGTGTACGCATCTCTGTCGCTGGTTTCCGAGCGTAACCATTATGTGCGTCCAAAGCTGAATGAGAAAGGGATCATAGATATCAAGGACGGTCGTCATCCGGTGGTGGAGCAGATGATCACCAATGACCTGTTTATTGCAAACGACACTTATCTGGACAATGGCGGACATTGCATCAGCGTGATCACGGGCCCCAATATGGCGGGCAAGTCCACTTATATGAGACAGACGGCGCTGATCGTGCTGATGGCGCAGATCGGTTGTTTTGTGCCGGCTAAAAGTGCTAACATCGGTATTGTGGATCGGATCTTCACCCGTGTGGGGGCATCGGATGATCTGGCCAGCGGTCAGTCCACGTTTATGGTGGAGATGAACGAGGTGGCCAACATTTTGCGGAACGCAACGCCCAACAGTCTGTTGATCCTGGACGAGATCGGGCGCGGTACATCCACTTTTGACGGTCTGAGCATTGCCTGGGCAGTGATCGAGCACATCAGCAATAAAAAGCTTCTTGGAGCGAAGACGCTCTTTGCCACTCATTACCATGAACTCACGGAGCTGGAGGGCAAGATCAACAATGTGAACAATTACTGTATTGCGGTGAAAGAGTGCGGGGATGATATCGTGTTCCTCCGAAAGATTGTAAAGGGCGGCGCCGACAAGAGCTACGGCATTCAGGTGGCAAAGCTTGCGGGCGTGCCGGACATGGTCATCGACCGGGCAAAGGAGATTGTGGAGCAGTTGAGCGACAACGATATCACGGAGAAAGTACAGAGCATCGCCTCGGATTACAAGGGGGATGCAAAGGCGAAGAAGCAGCCGAAGTATGACGAACTGGATCTTGCGCAGATGTCGCTGTTTGACACGGTGACGGATGAGGATGTGCTGAAGGAGCTGATGGAGATTGAGGTGACCACACTGACGCCTTTGGATGCGCTCAATACGTTGTACCGGCTGCAGAATAAGGTGAAGAATAGGTGGAATGGGTGAGAGGAATTACAACAAGCAATGAAAGGACAGAGACAACATTCATATGAATAGGTGGAAGAAAGGGGCAGTGGGAGTACTGCTGTCGGTAACGGTGCTCTTGTCCGGCTGCGGTGCAAATGATGGGAATGGAGGTAGTGGAAGCGGAGACGGGTCTCCGGGTATAAAAGCACCGGTTGTGACCAGAACTCCTGAGCTGGGATCGGCGAACCCCACGAAAGATTTTTATGTTCTGGAGCAGCAGAAGCTGACCGTTCCGGCTGCGGATCTGGGCGAACAGGGATGGCGTGAGGGAACGGTGCTGGCAGGAGATGAGATTTTCCACTTCTACCGTTCCTTGACAGGTCTGGATATTAATTTAAAGTGGTACAGGATCTCTGCGGAGGATATTTTTACGGATACATACCTCACGGGAGCCTATCCTGTGGTGACCACCCAGGAGGCCGCCGTTGAGCTGCCGTTGTTGGGAGATATGGGACCTTTGGATTTTGGTGTGGAGTGCGGCACCGCGTTTTTTACTGATGCAAGTGATATACTCTATTTATTGACCGAAATCTATGATCTTGATGATGAAGTTATCAGACGTAATCTCTATCAATGTGACAGAGAAGGGCAGGTGCTGGAACAGAAAGATCTGACAGAAGCTTTGGCAGAAGTTCCGCGCAATCGTATGGTCATGCCTAATTATATGTTGTGCCATTTTGGCGCGATGGACGGTGCGGGAAACGTGTATCTCACCTATGCAAAAATAAACAAGGAACCTGACAATTCCACCGGTCAGACTGCTGACCGAATTTGGGTGGTTGATGCAGATGGTCAGCTGCGTGGTACCGTGCCCCTGGAAGGGCGGGAGGTGACGGCTTTGGTCTCCGGAGCGGACGGTGTGGTCTATGGTGCCGACAGTAGTGGGAACACTATTTTTGCGGTGGACGGGGAAGCGGGTTCCCTAGAGGATGTACTGACCGTGCCGGAGAGTCAGGGAAACCTGTGTCTGGCAGCGGAGGCGGAGGGTATGCTGCTCTATGTGGACAAGAATGCACTGTATTCCTGTGATCCCACAGAGGGAACATCTGAACAGCTGCTTCTGTGGGAGGATTTTGACATAAGCGGCAGAGACGTCTGCGCCGTGGAAAGGATCTCTGATGACAGGCTGCTGGTATTGGATACAAATGGTAATCTATATTCCCTGGCACTGGTGGATGCCGGTACTCTGCCGGCCAATCGGCTGAAGGTGGTGCTGGGGGTAATCACCGCCGATGACGATCTGAAAGCCGCTGTTACGGAATTCAATCTGCGCAACTACTACTATGAGGTGGAGATCAAGGAGTACGGCGCTGAGAACGGCAGGCAGCTTTTGACCAACGATATCGTGTCAGGAAAAGGCCCGGACATGGTTGACATAAATGTTGTCTATGTGGATGAATTTCTGCAGAAGGGCCTGTTGGCGGATATGTCTCCTTACCTGGAGGATGGCCGGGGCTTGGAGCGGGCTGATCTGATGGAGAGCGTGCTTAGATGCAACACCATGGACGGAGTACTGGTCTGCATCCCTACTTCCTTCTACATTGATACCCTGGTGGGCCGGGCATCCCTGCTGGGGTCGGAGCCGGGCTGGAATCTGGAAGAATATATGGCTTTTGTGGAGGCAAACCGGGGGAAAGAGGTGGCGGAAGGAAGTCATTTCAGCTTTTCGGAGATCGATTCCCGAGCCATTATTCCCTTGCTGGTGTTGCGGGGAGATATAGGCGCCTTTGTGGATTGGGAGACCGGCACGGCGGGCTTTGACAATGAAGAATTTCAGGAAGTCATGCAGCTGGCAGCCGGTTATAGATCAAATGCCAGAGATATCTCCAGCGGTATCAAAGAGTTTGGTGTCAGCACTCTGGAGAGAATGCAGGATGGGAGCGTGCTGTTGTACTACCAAAGCATCGGTTCTGTGAATGAATATCTGAATATACAGGCAGCCCTGAGCGAGGATACGATATATATCGGCTATCCCACCATGGACGGTAAACCTTACTCCGGCATGGTGGGACGTGAAAATTACGCTATCTTGGCTGACAGTCCGGTAAAGGACGGTGCTTGGGTCTTTCAGGAATTTCTATTGACAGCCAATAAGGGTGACAAGGTCATCAATTCCGGTTTCCCTACCCGTGTCAGGGTCCTGGAGTATCAGTTGGAGAAAGCCATGATCAAAAGTTACCAAAGGGACAATGCGGGAAATCTTCTGCTGGACGAGTCGGGAAATCCCGTGGAGCAGCCAAAGCGCAGACAGGACAGATGGGAGGTTTATGCGGCTACACCGGAGGATGTGGAACAGATCATGAGTTTGATCGACAGCCTCTCTTTTTCCAGCAACACCTGGATTGGTAACCAGATTTATCGGATCGCAGAGGAGGAACTTCTTATGTGCATGTCCGGTGACAGGTCCGTAAAGGCTACCATAGACGTGATACAGAACCGGGTGCAGCTGTATCTGGATGAAAACGGATAAGGCGGTGGACCTTTAATGAAAAAAGCGTTTTATGGCAGTTTGGTTTATAAAGGTGAAAGAGGTGTTTTGATTTAAACATGTGCCTGAAATTTGAAAAAATTAGTGCTTTTTCCAGAGGAATATTACATCAATTATTGGTAGATGGTTATTCTTTTGAT
Source organism: Acetatifactor sp. (assembly GCA_022511465.1). Classification (GTDB taxonomy): domain Bacteria; phylum Bacillota; class Clostridia; order Lachnospirales; family Lachnospiraceae; genus Acetatifactor. The sequence continues at coordinate 103,252 of JAFLRM010000003.1, forward strand.
AATAGGTGGAGAACGTGCTTTGAAAAAGATTGGTTGGAATTTGACAATTTCTTTTTTGATAATTTGAGTATTGCTGACCAATATGGTTTTATAACGGTATTGGGGGATGAACCGATTGGACATATCTCTTGGGATCCAAGAAGTGGACCGGAATACGTATCCATTGGTCATAATTGTATCACGTCTAGATACAAGGGAAATGGATATGGGAAGAGGCAGCTTCAAGAGGCAATTGATCGGATTTCAAGGTATGGTGGACTGAAGAAAATCATTGTAACCACAAACAGCAATCTGATAGCTCCTCATAATTATGAGAGTGTAGGATTTCAGCTTTGTCAGAGAAGAAAAAACGAAAGTAACTCGGCATTTTCAGGTGATTATCTTGACTATGAAATGAAGCTATAAATATCTGATTATAAGTAAACGAGAATGAAAGGAACGATATGGCTCAGATTCATGTGTTGGACTCGGAGACAATTGATAAGATCGCGGCCGGCGAGGTGGTGGAGCGTCCCTCCAGTGTGGTGAAGGAACTGGTGGAGAACGCCATCGACGCGGGTGCGACGGCCATTACGGTGGAGGCGAAGGACGGAGGGATCTCCTTTATCCGCGTGACGGACAACGGAAGCGGCATGGAGCGGGATCAGATCCGCAAGGCGTTTCTGCGCCATGCCACCAGCAAGATCGAGCAGGCGGACGACCTGATGCGGGTGGCAAGCCTTGGTTTTCGCGGTGAGGCGTTATCCAGCATTGCCGCCGTGTCTCAGGTGGAAGTGATCACCAAAACGGCGGAAAGCCTGACCGGCGTTCGCATTCTCCTGGAGGGGGCTGTGGAGAAAGGCTTTGAGGAGGTTGGCGCTCCGGACGGCACCACCTTTATCATGCGGAATCTTTTCTTTAACACACCTGTCCGCAGAAAGTTTTTGAAGCAGCCGGCCACGGAGGGCGGCTATATTGTGGATCTGATGGAGCATCTGGCTCTGTCCAGACCGGATATTTCTTTTAAGTTGATCTTGAGCAGTCAGACAAAGTTTCACACTTCCGGTAACGGGGATCTTAGGGAGGTTATTTACCGCATATACGGCAGGGACATCGCGAATGCATTAGTGCCTATTCAGGAGGTTGTGGACGGTATCCATATAGAAGGGTATCTGGGCAAGCCAATTTTAGTGCGCTCCAATCGGAATTTTGAGATTTATTATATCAACGGAAGATTTATCAAGAGCAGTCTGGTGGCAAAAGCGGTGGAAGAAGGCTACAAGGAGTATCTGATGCAGCACAAGTTTCCGCTGTGTGTACTCCACATCACTATGAATCGGGAAAGTGTGGACGTGAATGTGCATCCCACCAAAATGGATGTGCGCTTCAGCGACAGCATCCGATTTGCTGATCTGATAGCAGAAGTTGTGCGCAGAACCCTTAAAAATCAAGAAATGATCCCGGGGAATGTACTGGAGGATGAGAAAGAACATAAAAGGGAGATTCGTGAGGAGCAAAAGGCGTTACAAGGCAAGCACACCCCGGAAGTGTTTGAGAGGCAGCGCACAGACGCTTACCGCGTGATGGAGGAGTCCTCCTATAGGGCAGAACAGCCTAAAAAGCAAGATTTCTTGCAAAAACCTGTCTGGAATCGCGTTTTTAACCAACCTGATGAAGAAAAAATTGTAATTTTGACGGAAAATATTGCAAAAACGGACGAGGAAACGTTTTTTTTGGAGGAAAATGCGCAAAAACAGGGCAAAACACAAGATATAGAGGACAGGGTACAAGATATAGAAAAAGAGAAAATGACAGACATGTCACATGAGGTTCGAGATAATTGGCAGATAGAGCAGCAGTCTGCCCAGATGAACCTCTTTGAGGAGCGGCTTCTCTCCATTGAAAACCGTTCCCGTTATCAGATCATCGGGCAGGTTTTTGACACCTACTGGCTGGTACAGTTTGAGGACAAGTTTTTTATCATCGACCAGCACGCCGCCCATGAGAAGGTGAAGTATGAGCGGATGATGAAGCAATTCCATGAGAAAAATGTGGTATCTCAGACGCTTTTCCCGCCCATTATCGTGAGTCTTACCGGACAGGAGGAGACGGTTCTGAAACAGTACCAGGATGTGTTTGCTGCCATTGGTTTCGAGATCGAGGAGTTTGGAGGAAGCGAGTATGCCCTGCGCAGCGTTCCGGTGGATCTGTACGGATGCAGCGAAAAAGAACTGTTTCTTGAGGTGCTGGATGAACTCTCGGAAGGCTTAAACAGGAGCAACTTTCAGGTGGTGGAGGAGAAGATCGCCTCCATGTCCTGTAAGGCCGCAGTCAAGGGTAATAACCGCCTGAGCAGAGCTGAGGCGGAGGAACTGATCGACGAGCTTTTGACACTGGAAAATCCCTACAACTGTCCCCACGGCAGACCCACCATTATTTCTATGACAAAGTATGAGCTGGAGCGGAAATTTAAACGGGTGGTGAATTGAGAAAGGCAGGTGTTGATATGGGTGTGATCACGCAGGGGAAACCACTGATCGTGCTGACCGGTCCCACCGCCGTGGGCAAGACAAAACTCTCCATAGCTCTGGCAAAAGCCGTAAACGGCGAGATCTTGTCGGCTGACTCCATGCAGGTCTATCGTCACATGGATATCGGCTCTGCCAAGATTACTGAGGAGGAGATGCAGGGTGTCCCCCACCATCTGATTGACATACTGGATCCCTGGGAAGATTTCAACGTGGTAGTCTTCCAGCAAAAGTGCGAGGAATGCATGACGGGTATCTACGAAAGAGGCCATATCCCCATCCTGACCGGCGGAACCGGCTTCTACATTCAAGCTGTTCTGCGCAAAATAGACTTTACGGACAATGAGGAAAATACCCCCTATAGAGAGCATTTAGAGAAGCTTGCCGCAGAAAAAAGCCCTCACGTCCTCCACGAAATGCTGATGCAGGTTGATCCTGCATCAGCACAGGCTATTCACGAAAACAATATCAAGCGCACCATCCGCGCTTTAGAATATTACGAACTCACCGGAGAACGAATCTCCGACCACAACGAACAGGAGCGCCAGAAAGAAAGCCCCTACAATTTCTGCTACTTCGTCCTGAACGATGACAGAGCCCGCCTTTACGCCCGCATTGAAGAGCGCGTAGATCAAATGATGCAAAAAGGCCTTTTGGACGAAGTGAAGCGCTTAAAAGACATGGGTCTAAAACGCGGCATGGTCTCCATGCAGGGTCTTGGCTACAAAGAACTCTTAGACTACTTAGACGGAATCTGTACCTTGGATGACACTATCGCCCGGATCAAATCAGACACCCGCCACTTTGCAAAGCGGCAGCTAACATGGTTCCGAAAGGAGCAGGACGTCATCTGGCTCGACAAAGAACGCTTCGCCTATGATGAGGAAAAAATTCTGACTTATATGCTGCAAATGCTCACTGAACAAAGTATTATATAATTAAAAATCTTCACTTTTTTAAAACATGTTTCTGAAATAGTTATTATTTTTCTTGAATATTGTGGAAGATTGGGGTATAATGTTTGTGCATTAAATGAAAAGAATCTAATGATAAGGGAGAAAAGCTTGAGACTAAGAGGGAGTGGTTAGCCAATAAAAAGTACATACCAAACAAGCCATCCGTTATTGTATAACCTTTTCAAAAGCGATTTCGGATATTATGGTAATCGCAGTCATTGGCTTGGTGTTAAGGGCCTGCAGAAGGAGTATAATAGAAAGTTAAAAGTGAGAGGACAAATGATTTGAATGTTAGTTTCATAACCCCATCGGTGCCTGTCACAGAAAGGCGGATCTATAAAAATGAGTAAAATGAAGATTAATTTAACTACGAAAATTTTATTATGCGTGACATTGCCAATGTTAATCATTGTGATATTTGCCGTGTTGGGACTCCGGGCGACCGGAAATCTGATGGCGGAACGGATGCTGGAACAACGGTTAATGATATCCGATCATGCGCTCACGGAAATGTTTAGCCTTGTAAGTACGGACACATTTCATATGGAGGGAGATGATCTGTACCTTGGTTCTTTGAATCTGACAGCGGACAACTCAGTCATTGATAAGTACCAGCAGGATACCGGCATAGATGTTGCAATCTTTTACGGTACGACCAGAAGAGCAACGACGGTTCTCAACTCGGACGGAAGCAGAGCCGTGGGGACACTGTTGTCGGATGCAGCTTATCAACAGCTCAAGACAACCGGATCCTATTTTTCGAATGATGTAGTAGTGAATGGCGAGCCATACTATGCTATGTATATGTTGATGGCGGATTATGGTACCGGGGACGAAGTAACTATGTGTACCGGTATTTCTGCGGCAAGCGCACGTTCCATTTATGAATCAAGACTGAGATCCACTACGATATTTATGGTAGTAATTGCAGTTATCAGCCTGATCGTGGCTATTTTGATCGTCCAGAGCATTGTGAGGAGCATCAAGGCATCTGTTGCCAATCTGGACGAGGTGGCAAAAGGAAAGTTGAACTTTACCGTCAGCAAGAAGATGATCTCAAGGGGAGATGAGGTCGGGCACATTGCAAGAGCTATCGATACGCTCATGCATGAATTTATTGAGATCGCGCACAATCTGCATGGTTCCTCCAATACCTTGAACGATTTCTCACAAGGCATCAAAGAGAACTTTACGGCGATCAATGAGTCGATCAGTGAAATAAATAATGCAGTGGAAGAAGTTGCCATAAGCGCTACGACTCAGGCGAATGCAACCCAGGACGTTGCAGAACAGATGAATGAAATGGGAATTGCGGTGGGAAGATCTTCTGAGAATATCGGGACGTTAAAAAAGATCGCCGAGGAGATGGAAATCACCAATCACGAGGTGAATGAGACGCTTGATTCACTTGTTACGATCAGTGACAACACGAGAGAATCCATTGAAAATGTGCAGAGACAGACCAATGATACAAATAAGTCCGCAATGGAAATACAGAATGTGGTAGACTTTATTTCCGCCATCGCCGGTCAGACGAACCTCCTGTCGCTGAACGCATCGATTGAAGCGGCAAGAGCAGGAGAGCAGGGAAGAGGCTTTGCGGTAGTTGCAGACGAAGTCAGACAATTGGCAGAGCAGTCAAGACAGTCGGCAGATCAGATAGAAGAAATCGTGCGGAAGCTGATCGAGAATTCGAACAGAAGTGTGGACGCAATGAATGTCGTTATGAATGAAATACAGGTTCAGCATGATAAACTGAATCAGACAAAAGATGTTTTTGACCACTTAAGGTCAGAGATCTTAAATGTAACAACCGCTGTGGATGGCATAGCCAACGAGATAGGGAGCATCGATCAGGCGAAGAATAAGGTATATGACAATCTGGAGAATCTGGCATCCATTTCCGAAGAAAATGCCGCATCCTCACAGGAGACAGCTGCGACCATGGCACATCTCTCCGAACTTGTAAACGCATGTGACAATGCAGTCGGCGAGCTTGGAGGCATCAGTGATTCTTTGGACGGAAATGTAAAGAAATTCACGCTTTAAATCATCCTGACCAGGGTAAGTTCTGGTTGAATATGATCGCTGCGCGATGGCCTGCCAAGGCTGTGGCGCAGCGATTTTATTCCACGGGAATTTAAACCAACAAACGGCAAGAAACGAGGAACTCCAAACCATGAAAAACCAGTTGAAAAACATCTATACTCTCATGGGGATCACACCCGACGTCTACACCTTCGGAGATAAAATCTTAACCACCCTGCAGGATCGCTTTGAGGCCATTGATGCCACCGCCGAATACAACCAGCTCAAAGTCTTAAAAGCCATGCAGGACAACCGGGTAAGCGAAGCCTGCCTTCTTGGCACCACCGGCTACGGCTACAATGATCTTGGCCGAGACACCTTAGAGGCCGTATACGCCTCCGTATTTCACACTGAGGACGCCCTGGTGCGCCCCCAGATCACCTGCGGCACCCATGCGCTGGCGCTGGCGCTTATGAGTAACCTCCGCCCCGGTGACGAGCTATTGTCCCCCGTGGGCAAACCTTACGACACTTTGGAGGAAGTCATCGGCATCCGCCCCTCCAAAGGCTCCCTGAAAGAATACGGTGTCACCTACAGACAGGTTGACTTAAAGGAGGACGGCAGCTTTAACTACGATAACATTGAAAAAGCTATCAACGAAAAGACCCGTCTTGTGACCATTCAACGCTCCAAAGGTTACCAGACAAGACCCACCCTGTCTGTGGAGCGCATCGGCGAACTGATCGCATTTATTAAAATGATCAAGCCGGACGTGATCTGCATGGTGGACAACTGCTACGGCGAGTTTGTGGAGACCACGGAGCCTTCCGATGTGGGGGCCGATATGGTGGTAGGTTCCCTCATCAAAAACCCCGGCGGAGGACTGGCCCCCATCGGCGGTTACATTGCGGGAAGAAAAGAGTGTGTGGAGAACGCAGCCTACCGCCTGACTTCTCCGGGGCTTGGTAAGGAAGTAGGCGCTTCTCTGGGGGTGCTTCCCCAGTTCTATCAGGGACTCTTTCTGGCACCCGTTGTCACTGCATCCGCATTAAAAGGAGCTATCTTTGCCGCCAACATCTACGAGAGACTTGGTTTCCCCGTGGTGCCAAACGCGAAAGAGACACGCCACGACATCATTCAGGCAGTGACCCTCGGAACTCAGGAAGGAGTCATCGCTTTCTGTGAGGGCATTCAGGCGGCTGCGCCGGTGGACGGCCATGTAAAGCCGGAGCCCTGGGATATGCCTGGCTATGACTCCAAAGTTATCATGGCGGCAGGGGCTTTTGTGTCTGGCTCATCCATCGAGCTTTCCGCTGACGGCCCCATCAAGCATCCCTATGCAGTGTACTTTCAGGGGGGCCTCACATGGCCCCATGCCAAATTCGGGATCCTTAGGTCCCTTCAGGCGCTGGTGGATAAGGGGATTGTGACCGCAGAACAAATTGTGGAAATTCGTCAGTAGAATACCAGTTCTGTAGAAAAAATTGGAAAAAACACAAAATAAATTCTATGAATTTTGTGTACAGTTCAACCATTTTGTGGTAACATATAAGGGCGTATGAAGGAATATTGCCGTGGGCAGGAGTATTTCGGATAACACCAAAGAAAGACAGGGTACGAACATTGAAAAGAGTAAACTGGTTTTTGACGGTTCTGGTACTGATCGGATTTGTCATCGGCACCTTTATCGGAACCTATTTTGACGGCACCTTTTTAAACTTTGGACAGACCTTCGGGCTCACAAATCCCGTGGAGCTTGACCTGGGCTTTATCATTTTGACTTTCGGGCTGAGGATCCGAATAACCATTGCCAGTGTCGTCGGCGTTATTATTGCTTTTGTGGTATATCGCTTTATTCGATAGGAAATAATGGAAGAGATCTTTGTCCTGTCATGCGTCGGAGAAGGCAGAGGAGACGAATGAAAGACAAAGAGAGAGCGGGGCAGGATATGCCCTACGAGAAGTTTTTGAGATTTGGAGCGGAGAACCTGACGGAGAGTGAGCTTTTGGCGATCATCCTCCGGACGGGCACCAGAGATCTAAGTGCCGTGGAGCTGGCAGATCAGGTACTGTCACTGGCTAAATACCCCAGAGAGGGCCTCCTTGGACTTTACGATGTGTCATTGGAGGAGCTTATGAAGATCCGGGGGATTGGCATGGTGAAAGCGGTGAAGCTCAAAAGCCTGACCGAGCTTTCCATGCGTATCAGCCGCGCCACTGCGAGAGAGGGACTTATGTTTGACCGTTCCTCCACTGTGGCGGATTATTTTATGGAGAAGTTGCGGCACAGGGGGACGGAGTGTGTCATCTTGGTGTGTCTGGATGCCAAAGGGCAGATGATCCGAGAAGCCAAGCTTTCCGACGGAAGCGTGCGGATGTCGCTGATCTCTCCGAGAGAGATTTTTTTGGAGGCGTTTAAGTGCCGCGCGGTCAATCTTATTTTGGTACACAATCATCCCAGTGGTGATCCCACGCCCAGTTTGGCGGATCGGGAGATCACGCAGAATTTATACGAACTGGGAGCGAAGATGGATATTCCCCTGTTGGATCACATTATCATCGGGGACAATCGATATGTAAGTTTTCGGGAATCTGAACTTTTGTGAGAGAAAGGAGCTGTATCTTTTGGCTAACAACGCATTTGGTATCGATCTGGGTACCAACAACATCAAAATCTATAACAGAAACGACGATCAAATCATGGTGGAGAAGAACATGATCGCCATCGAGAACAAGAATACTCTGTTTGCCTATGGTGACTCTGCATTTGAAATGTATGAGAAAGCACCCAGTAATATTCATATTTCTTATCCTCTTTCTAACGGTGTGATCGCGGATATTCACAATATGGAGATGCTGGTGAGATATTTTATCTCCGACCTACAAAAGGGCAATCTCAAGCCGGCGGAGTTTCTGATCGCGGTACCCACGGATGTGACCGATGTGGAGAAGAGAGCCTTCTATGATCTCTTAAAGGATGCCAACGTGAAGGCGAAAAAGATCACGGTGGTAGAAAAAGCTGTTGCGGATGGACTGGGACTGGATATCGATGTGAAGAATTCGCAGGGTGTCCTGGTAGTAAACGTGGGATATGAGACTACGGAGATCTCCATTCTGTCCTTGGGAGGCATCGTCTTAAGCCGTCTGATCAAGGTGGGAGGCCTTAGGTTTGATGAGGCGATCCGCGCTGCGGTGAGAAGAGAATTCAGCCTGATCATCGGCGGCAAGACATCCGAGACAGTGAAGATTTCTCTGAAAGAATTGGAAGAGGAAAAAAGGGGTGCCGTGGTCTACGGGCGCGACATTGTCACAGGACTCCCCGTGGAGAGAGAGATTCCTACCAAGCTGGTGGAGGAGTCTTTGGAGGAGCATTTCAACACTATCATTGACAATGTGAAAGTGATCTTGGAGCGCACACCCCCTGAGCTTGCGGCGGATATTTACCGTCATGGTGTCTACCTGACGGGGGGCGCTTCTCAGGTCAGCCATCTGGCACAGCGGCTGGCCGCGGGAACCGGTTTAAAGGTCAATGTGGCTGCAGATCCGGTCAACAGCGTGGCCATGGGTCTGGCCAAGATCATCAAGGATGATAATTATAAATCAGTAACCTATGCGATCGAAGGGATGAGTAAATGAGCCCAATCATAAAAAGAAAAGGGGAGCGGTTTACTCTGCCGAGTAAATATCTCCTCTTTATTTTAACACTTTTGTGTACTGTTTTGATGCTGGTCACCTTTGGGACGGACGTGTTCAACGGACCGCTTAACACGACGGTGGGATATGTGATCGTACCCTTTGGGCAGGGGATCAGCAGGATGGGAGAGTGGCTTGCCAACCGCACGGAAGAGCTTTCGCAGATACGCTCCCTGCTTCAGGAGAATGAAAGTCTGCGCGAGCAGGTAGCCCAACTGACGGAGGAGAACACTCTGTTGCAGCAGGATAAATACGAGCTGAATCAGTTGCGGGAGCTGGTATCTTTGGATGAGCAGTACGGCGAGTACAACAAGGTAGGTGCAAGGATCATCTATCGAGATTCCGGCAACTGGTATTCCTCTTTCATCATCGACAAGGGGACGGAGGACGGCCTGAGTATAGATATGAATGTGATAGCAGGAGGCGGTCTGGTCGGCATAATCACCGCAGTAGGCCCCAACTGGGCACGAGTCACCTCCATTATTTCGGACAACAGCAATGTCAGCGCCATGACGCTGGCCACGGAGGACAATCTGATCGTGTCGGGAGACCTGCAGCTGATGTCAGAGGGAGTGATCGCTTTCAGCCAGATGGTGGATAGCAAGAATCAGGTGGAAGTGGGAGATAAGATTGTCACTTCAAACATCAGTGATAAATATCTGCCCAACATCCTGATCGGTTATTTGCACACCATCAATCGCGACACCAACAATCTGACCAAGTCCGGTTATCTGACCCCCGCGGTGGATTTTGAACACTTGGGAGAGGTGCTTGTCATCACAGATCTGAAACAGCAGATAGGGGAATAGTATCAATGGGCAGAAAGCTTGTGGTAACCTTATTTATAATCGTATGTTTTATCTTGCAGTGCAGTGTGTTTCACAGTCTGGCCTTTGCGGGGATCATCCCGAACCTGATGATCATATTGACCTCCGCTTTCGGTTTTATGCGCGGGGAAAAGGAAGGGCTGATCATCGGTTTTTTCTGTGGTCTTTTGAGTGATATCTTCTTTGGGAGTTTTCTGGGTTTTTATGCGCTGGTGCTGATGTACATAGGTTTTGTGAACGGCAAATTCAGCCGTGTTTTTTATCCGGAGGATATTAAGCTTCCCATAGCCCTGATCGTGACCAGTGATCTCTCCTACGGGATCCTGTGCTATATTCTAATGTTTTTACTGAGGAGCAAATTCAATTTTACTTTTTACTTTATCAGTGTTATCCTTCCGGAGGCGCTGTACACTACTGTTGTAACAATCTTCCTGTATCCTATTATTTTGAGGGTGAATGAGAAGCTGGAAGCCGGAGAGAGAAAGAGAGAGCAGAAATTTGTTTGATGAGTTTAAGGAACGGATCATCAGTTTCATAACGAGCCGGATCACTGTGCTGACGCTGATCGTTATAGCAATGGGCGGCATACTGATCTATCGGTGCTTCAACCTGCAGATCGTACACGGTGAAGAGTATCTGAACGACTTTATTTTGGAGACAGAGAAGACCAGAGATATTGCCAGTGCAAGGGGCAATATCTATGACCGAAACGGTAATGTTTTAGCCTACAACGAGCTGGCCTACTCGGTCAAGATCGAGGACGTGTACGAGACCGGCAGCACCAGCAGGAATGCGCAGATCAACGATACGGTCTATCGGCTGATCAAAATGGTTGAAAAAAACGGTGACCATGTGATCACCGATTTTCAAATTGTGATCGACGAGAACGGGGATTTTGTCTACTCTGTGGAGGGGACGAGACTTTTGCGCTTTCTGGCGGATGTCTTCGGGCAGGCGACAGTGGACAAGCTTACAGAGGAGGAACGCTCTTACACGGCGAGGGAATTGATGGAGTATTTAAGCCGGGCAAGAGGCAAGGGAATTACCTTTGCCATCGGCGAATATGAGGTGGAGGGAGACACCAGCAGTGAGTTTATCCCAGGGAAGGGTTACTCGGATGAGGATTGGCTAAAGATGGTCACCATTCGCTATGCCATGCATCTGACATCCTACCGGAAATATATCGGCACCACAGTGGCCACCGATATCAATGAAAAGACAGTTGCGGTGATCATGGAGAATTCCACCGATCTGCCGGGCGTCTCTATTGTGGAAGACACCATAAGACGATATGTGGACAGCCAGTATTTTGCCCATGTGCTGGGATATACCGGCAAAATTTCCTCGGACGAGCTTACCCAGCTGAATGAGCAGGTTGCGGCGGAAGGTGGGAATCCTGATACCTACAATATCAATGATGTGGTGGGAAAGGGCGGTATTGAAGCCTCTATGGAGACCACTCTTCAGGGCACCAAAGGCAGCGAGAGGGTTGTGGTTGACACTACCGGCAAGGTGATGGCGATCTTGGATCGTACGGAAGCGCAGTCCGGTAACGATGTCTATCTGACCATAGACAAAGACCTTACCATCGCGGTGTACAATATCATTGAACAGAAGCTGGCGGGACTGGTGGCCGACAAGATTACAAATACCAAGGAATATGTGGCCGGCCCCAATTCCGGAAGTGCTGATATCAGGATCCCTATTTATGATGTGTATTTTGCCGTGATCAACAATAACATTGTGGATATGAAGCATTTGGGGGAGACCGATGCCGGTGAAGTGGAACAGGCAGTCTACGCAAGCTACTTGTCCTATAAGGCTCAGGTCTATGAGAAGATGACCTATGAGCTTATGGAGGGGCGAACCCCTTATAATCGCTTGAGTAAGGAATATCAGGTGTACCAGAGCAATATTGTGACTTATCTGGGCCGGAACGGCATTATCATGACCAGTGCGGTGGACAGAGAGGATGCCACCTATAAGGCGTGGGCCACGGAGGAGATCATCAGCCTGAGTGAATATTTAAACTACTGCATCGCTATGAACTGGATCGATGTGAGCAAACTGGAGTTGAATGACAAGTATTCGGACTCCACGGAAATCTACGAGAAGCTGGTGGAGTATATTATTCAGATGATGGACAGAAACACTGAATTCCAGAAACGCTTTTATAAATATATGCTGTTGAATGATGTGATCACCGGCAGACAGGTGTGTTTGCTTCTGTGTGAGCAGGGAGTGATAGAGGTTCCTCTGGAGGAGGAAGCCGCGGTTCAGAGCGGTAGTATGTCAGCGTACCAGTTCATGATGAACCGTATTCAGAATTTGGATATCACACCGGCGCAGCTGGCTCTGGATCCCTGCAACGCCTCCGTGGTGATCACGGACGTTAATACCGGTGACGTGTTGGCCATGGTGACTTACCCGGGCTATGACAACAACATGATGGCCAACTCCGTGAATGCTGCATACTTTGAGCGGTTAAATTCGGACAAGGCCTTTCCGCAGATAAACTATGCTACCCAGTCGGGGCTTGCGCCCGGTTCCACCTTCAAGATGGTCTCAGCCACGGCAGGACTGATGGAGGGAGCGATCACACTGTCGGACAGGGTAGACTGCGTGGGGACTTTTACCGCGATCACTCCGTCGCCCAGATGCTGGAGGGTTATAGGACACGGCCATGAGAATGTAACCACGGCCATACGAGATTCCTGCAATTTCTTTTTCTATGAGGTGGGCTATAGGCTTGCCACCAGAGGAGGAGTTTACAACGAGGAGGCCGGCCTGGGCACTCTGCATAAGTATGCGGATATGTATGGCCTGACAGAGAAGACAGGGGTGGAGATCTATGAGGCGGAACCCGAGTTCTCCAATATCGACCCGGTGCGTTCTGCCATTGGACAGGGCGGAACCGCATTCACAACGGTGGGCCTCGCCCGCTATGTCTCCACAGTGGCAAACGGCGGGACCTGCTACAACCTGACGCTGCTTGACAGTGTGGCGGACGCGGATGGCAACACGCTGATCAAATATGAGCCCGAGATCCGCAATACCATCGACATGCCCAGAGAGTACTGGAATGCGATCCACACCGGCATGCGAAATGTGGTTATGAACAAGAAATATTTCAGCGATCTGGCGGTGGAGGTGGCAGGAAAGACCGGTACTGCGGAGCAGACATCCTCCAGACCGAACCATGCGTTGTTTGTATGTTATGCACCTTACAGTAACCCAGAGATTGGTATTGCGTCAAGAATCCCTTTCGGTTATTCCTCCGACCATGCAGCACAGATGACCAGAGATATCATCAAGTATTACTATGGCCTTGCTGAAGAGGAAGAGCTGATCAACGGAACAGCGGATGCGCCGGAAGCCGGTATCACCAATGAGATGTAAGCAAAGAAAGTTGAGATGATAGATTATGCAGGATTTGGTTGTGATCAAAAGCTTTCAAAAAGGAATAACATTGCACTTGAACGAAGATGCGGAGTTTGAGGAGGTTCTCTCCGAGATTGAGCAGAAGTTTGCGGAGGGGAAAAAATTCTTTGGAAAGTCCAACATGGCACTCTCCATCAAGGGGCGACATGTGAGCGATGCCGAGGAGCTTCGTATCTTAGATGCTATCCGGGAAAATAGCAACGTCCGCATCGTCTGTATTGTCGGACAGGATGAGGAGACCAACCGAAGATACATAAAGGCATTGCAGCAGGTTGAGAAAAGGATGACTTCCGCCGATAAGGGACAATTTTACAAGGAATCCCTCAAAAATAAGGAAGTGCTGGAGACCGAGCACAGCATTGTGATCCTTGGAGATGTCTATCCGGGGAGCGCCGTGATCTCGAAGGGCAGCATTATCATCCTGGGCGGCCTCTACGGGGAGGCGTACGCCGGGGATGACGGGCGAGAAGACGCCTATGTGGTAGCGCTTGAAATGGAGCCGGAAAGAATAAAAATCGGCGATTTCAAATACAAACCAAAGGATAAAGCGAAGTGGGGTATCCGCCCCAAGGTACAACCGAAAATTGCATATGTGAAAAACGAAAGAATCGTTATGGAACCACTTACCAAAGAATTACTGAGCTCCTTTTAAAAAGGATCAGGGGACGACATTATATCACATGGAGGAATGAGTATGGAAAACAACTTTTCCACGGAGAAGAAAGGCTCCGAAGTTATTGTCGTCACTTCCGGTAAAGGCGGTGTGGGAAAGACCACCACATCCGCAAACGTGGGTACAGGTCTTGCAAAAGGAGGCAAAAAGGTTTGTCTCATTGACACGGACATCGGACTTCGCAATCTGGACGTAGTGATGGGACTGGAGAACCGCATCGTCTACAACCTGGTGGACGTGGTGGAGGGAAACTGCCGGATAAAACAGGCACTGATCCGCGATAAACGACATCCGGGGTTGTATCTGATGCCGTCGGCCCAGACTAGGGATAAATCTGCGGTGTCTCCCGGACAGATGGTGAAAGTCATCGATCATCTGAGAGAAGAATTTGATTACATTATACTGGACTGTCCTGCGGGGATTGAACAGGGATTCCAGAATGCTATTGCAGGGGCTGACAGAGCGCTTGTTGTGACAACGCCGGAGGTGTCCGCAATACGTGACGCCGATCGTATTATCGGCCTTTTAGAGGCCAATGGCTTCAAGCAGATTGACTTGATCATCAATCGTCTCAGGGCGGACATGGTCAGACGCGGGGACATGATGTCCGCGGGGGATGTGGTGGACATTCTTGCCATCCCGCTGATTGGCATTATTCCCGATGACGAGAATGTGGTGATCGCCACCAATCAGGGGGAACCTCTGGTGGGAAATGATACTCCGGCGGGACAAGCTTACGCTAACGTGGTGGAGCGCGTGGATGGGAGAGATGTGCCGTTTCTCAACTTTGAGAGAGGTATTTCTTTCTGGACGAAAGTATCAGGCATTTTTCATAAGGTGTAAAGGGGGAGGAGCATATGAAATATTTCTTTCACAGAAAGAGCTCCCGCCAGGTCGCAAAAGATAGGCTGAAGATTCTGCTGATATCCGACCGCGTCAACTGTTCGCCTGAGATGATGGAGCTGATCAAGACAGATATCGCCAAAGTGATATCTAAGTATATGAAGATTGATTCCGATAATATGGACATTCAGATCAATACGAAAGGAAGTAAGGGGACGAGAGAGGCAAAGACCCCAAGCCTCTATGCCAATATTCCTATATTGGATTTACACAAGCAATAACATAGATGTCATCTATATACAGTGACGAGGAGAGTTATGTTTAAGAATTATAGGATACGCGATTATGATTTTAAGTTAATATTGATGGTACTGGCACTCTCGCTGGTCGGCGTGTTCACGATAGGAAGTGCGGAGGAATCTCTGCAGACGAGACAGCTGGCCGGCGTTGCGGCCGGAACCGCGATCATGATCGTGTTGTCCTTTTTCAACTATTCCACACTGCTGAAATTAAATTGGCTGATGTATGGATTCAACCTGGTCCTGTTGGTCATGGTATGGGCCATGGGAAAGGCGGGGAATGGTGCGCAGAGATGGCTGAAAATAGGAGGGCTGCAATTCCAGCCGTCCGAGGTTGCCAAAATTCTGTTGATTTTATTCTTTGCACAGTTTATTATGAAGTATAGGGAGAAGCTTAATACCTTTCGCATTATTGCAAGTTGTATTGTGCTGTTTGCAATTCCGTGGGTGCTGGTGGAGGAACAACCTGATCTGTCCACCAGCATTGTGTTGATCGTTCTTTTCTGTATCATTATGTTTTCGGGAGGGATCAGCTACAAGCTGGTTCTCGGGGTGCTGGCGGTGATGATCCCCGCAGCTATTATATTGGTGTCTCTGGCAATACAGCCGGACAATGAGCTTCTTCAGGATTATCAGCGGAACCGTATCATGGCATTTATCAATCCGGAGGAGTACGCCAGCGAGGAGGCGTACCAACAACTTAATTCCCGGAGAGCCATTGCTTCCGGAATGCTGGACGGCAAAGGATACAAGAACAACGAACTTACCTCTGTAAAAAACGGCAACTTTATTTCGGAGGCGCAGACAGATTTTATTTTTGCTATTATTGGAGAGGAGTTTGGCTTTAAGGGAAGTCTTTTGGTAATCATTCTCCTGATGGGAATATCGCTGGAGTGTATATCTATTGCACGAAAGGCGAAAGATACTGCGGGTGCGATCATTGCCGCAGGTGTGGGAGGATGGATCGGATTTCAAGGATTTGTCAATATTGGGGTTGCGACGTTCCTTCTGCCGAATACCGGTTTGCCGCTTCCGTTTGTAAGCTACGGGCTGACCTCGCTGCTGAGTCTGTTTATGGGGATAGGATTTGTTTTGAATGTCAGACTACAGGCAAAGAGGAGTTAACCATTGACATAGAGAGGGTAGGCATATGAATATTGCACTGATTGCACACGATGCAAAAAAGAAGCTGATGCAGAATTTCTGTATTGCGTATCGGGGGATTTTGAGCAAGCATGACCTGTATGCGACAGGTACGACGGGAAGATTGATCGAGGAAGTGACGAACTTAAACGTCTATAAATTCCTTGCAGGACACTTAGGAGGCGAGCAGCAGGTTGGGGCACAGATTGAAAACAATCAGATGGATCTTGTGATCTTTCTGAGGGATCCGCTGAATCCCAAACCGCATGAGCCGGATGTGAGTAATCTGGTGAAGCTCTGTGATATTTACAATATTCCGCTGGCCACCAATCTGGCAAGCGCAGAGCTGTTGATAAAGTCCTTAGACAGAGGAGATTTAGAGTGGCGTGAAATTTATAAGTGATGGAAAAAGATTAATTGCATTGGGGTTATCCTGTCTCACGGCACTTTCGTTTACGGGGTGCGGTGGGGTCTCTTACGACATGACCTACAGCGCAGAACCCAAGATCAGCAGCTTCGATATTGTTCCCGCGCAGAACACGGAGAAGGTGTCATCTTTTGCGGAGGATCTGTGTGTGGTGGCGGATAATCTTATGGACGATGAGGCGGTGGATATGTCACAGGCCGCAGCGGCCGCTCTGTTTGATCTGAATGATCGGGAAGTGCTATACGCCAAGAATGTGCACGACAGACTGTATCCTGCCAGCCTGACCAAGATCATGACGGCCCTTGTGGCGATTCAACATGGGTCTCCGGATCAGATACTTACAGCTACCAGCGTGGTGAATATCACAGAAACCGGAGCGACACTTTGCGGCGTAAAGAGTGGCGACACCATGACACTGGATCAGGCACTTCACCTTCTCTTGATGTACTCGGCAAACGATGTGGCCATGCTCATCGCGGAGAACATCGGAGGCAGTGTGGAGGGGTTTGTGGAGATGATGAACGAGGAAGCTCTCCGGTTGGGAGCTACCAACACGCATTTTGTGAATCCGCACGGACTGTCCAATGATGAGCATTATACTACGGCGTATGATCTGTATCTGATCTTCAACGAGGCCATCAAGTATGAGACCTTCAGCGAGATCGTTCACATGACCACCTACCAGACTACTTATTATGACCGAAACGGTAAGGAAAAGCCTATTACGGTCAACACCACGAATCAATTTCTCAAGGGCAAATATGATGCACCGGAGAGCGTTACAGTGATCGGGGGTAAGACAGGAACCACAAATGCAGCAAAATCCTGCCTGATCCTGCTCTCCAGAGACGTAGGTGGTGCACCCTATATCTCTGTGATCCTGAAAGCGGAAACGGTAGATATTCTCTACGCGGAGATGGCAGATTTGTTGGAGGAAATCAACAAATAAAGGTTGTTTTTTGAGTGGGGATACACTATAATAAAAAAAGAAAGATTTATAGCTATCACGAGAATACATATTAGGAGGATTTCCACATGGTTCGATTAATTGTAGGCAGAAAAGGTAAAGGGAAGACAAAGCAGTTGTTGGATAAGGTGAACAATGAGGTAAAGATCGCTTCTGGCAATATTGTTTATCTGGATAGGAACAGGGATCACATGTATGAGTTGAACAACAAGGTTCGTCTGATCGATGTCTCCCGGTATTTGATTGATAACAGCGATGAATTTATTGGTTTTGTTTGTGGAATTATCTCTCAGGATCATGATCTTCAGCAAATGTATTTTGATGGCTTTTTAAGGATCTCCAAACTGGAGGGTCAGGATATCACACCGACTATTGAGAAGTTGGAGAAAATAAGCGAAGCGTTTCAGGTTGATTTTATACTCAGTGTTTCACTGGATGAGGATGAGCTGCCGGCAGCTATCAAGGACAAGGTTTTAGTGGCTCTGTAAAGGGGTCGTGAAGCTTAAAAGAAAACATAATAGATTATAAAAGTATAAAAGAGGAAAAGTCTCGGGCATGGTCCGGGGCTTTTCCTTAAAATAAGTATTTTGGCATGGTGGAGGCTTAAGAGCGTTGGCACAGAGCAAAAAAAATGCGGGCAGGAGGATCCGAAAATACCGCAAACCGATTAATTTGAATATTGGGATGATCATCTTTGTCATTATTTTCATCTATGTGGTGGTCTGTGTTTTTCTGTATTTTCGTTCTAACCCAGTGATGCGCTACGAGGTGAGGGAAGGGTCTTTGACCTCTAATAATATCTATCGGGGGATCGCACTTAGGGAGGAGACGGTGGTCACTGCCGATTCCGCAGGGTATATCAACTATTATGCCAGAGAGGGTGAGCGTGTGGCTAACGGTGATCTGGTGTATACGGTGGATGAGACCGGACGGCTGAATGAGTATCTGGAGAGTTTGAGCCTGGGAGAAAATACCCTGAGCGACAGGGAGCTTACGGAGTTTCGGAGTGAGATCGTGAACTTTATGCATGGTTACGATAATCACAACTTTGACAGTACCTATGATTTCAAGTATTCCCTGAAGAACACGGTGTTGAAGCTTGCCAACGGCAATATGCTCCAGAGCATCAATGACATGAGCGATGTCGAGGGAGTGACCAATGTGGTCAATTTTCGCAATGCTCCAACCACCGGAGTAGTGGCATATTGGATCGATGGATATGAGGATCTGGTTCCTGAGGCGGTAACGAAGGAGGTCTTTGACGAGAAAGATTACGAGAAAACACAGAAGATCAACAACCAACTGGCTGCTGTGGGGGATGCGGTGTACAAGCTTTCCACTGATGAGAACTGGTCGATCGTGATCCAGGTAGATCCGGATCGAGGAGCGGAGATGGCGGATAAAGGGTACATCAAGGTGCGTTTTCTGAAGAATCAGTATGAGGCATGGGGGCAGGTGTCGCTTTTAAACAATGTTGATTGCACTTATGTGAAGCTTGGTTTTACCAATTCTATGGTGACTTTTGTGTCAGACCGGTTTTTGGATATTGAGTTGATCTTAGAGGAGGAGAAGGGGCTTAAGATTCCCAATTCTTCCATCGTGGAGAAGGAGTTTTTCCTTGTGCCGGAAGAGTTTGTGTCGGTGGCGGAAAAGGATGGAGAGAACGGTATTTACCGACAGTCCTATATGGAGGATGGTACGATCACAATAGAGTTTGTGGCGATGGATTTCTACAGCTATAACAGTGATAGTAAGAAGTATTATCTGGACCCTACGTTCTTGAATGCGGGGGATATTTTGTATGCGATGGATCGACAGAATACATTTGTGGTGAGCGAAAGAGCCACACTGATCGGAGTTTACAATATAAATAAGGGGTATGCGGATTTTAAGCAGATCAATATTCTGTATAAGAATGAGGAATATGCGATCGTGAAAGCAAATACACAGTATGGGTTGAATGTGTATGATTATATTGTGATGGATGCGGCTACGGTGAGGGATGAGCAGTTTATCAATGAGTAGGGTCGCTCCGCGAAACCGGCATCCCCTCCCTGTCGCTGCTTGCGAATGTCACTTTTTTCTAACAGAGCGGAGACATTCCGTGATATTGTCGGGTCGGGATTAACGGCCTTCCGTGGCCGATAATCCCTAAATCGCCCATCCATGGGCGATTTCCCCTTGGCGGTGACCGCTCTGTAAGAAAAATGGACATTCTTCAGAAGTTCAAATTGGGATTAAAAATAAAGGATATAAGGCGGATTATAGTATGATAAAAGAAAACTTGAAGTATGTGGAAGGTGAGATTGAGGCGGCATGTGAGCGGGTTGGAAGGGACGCTCATGAGGTGACTTTGATCGCGGTGAGTAAGACGAAGCCGGTGGAGATGCTTAAGGAGGCTTATGACACGGGTGTCAGAGATTTTGGAGAAAATAAGGTGCAGGAGCTCATGGACAAGATCCCGCAGATGCCGGGAGATGTCAGGTGGCACATGATTGGGCATCTGCAGCGCAATAAGGTAAAATATATTGTGGGGAAGGTGTGTCTGATCCACAGTGTAGATTCGCTCAGACTGGCGGAGGAGATAAGCAGGGAGGCGATAAAACAGCAGGTGGAAGTAGATATTCTGATCGAGGTCAATGTGGCCGGCGAAGAGAGTAAGTTTGGCACATCCTCTGAGGAGGTGATCGTTCTGGTGAGAGAGATCGCAAAGCTTCCGGCAATTCACATCAAAGGGTTGATGACGATTGCTCCTTTTGTGGAAAATTCCGAAGAAAATCGAGAAGTTTTTCAAAAATTAAAGCAATTGGCTGTTGACATAATGCGAGAAAACGTTGATAATGTTACTATGAATGTACTGTCAATGGGTATGACAGGCGATTACAGTGTGGCGGTGGAGGAAGGTGCCACGTGTGTCAGGATTGGCACCGGAATCTTTGGTGAACGCGATTACAGTGTTTAACAGCTGCGGTAAAAAGGAGAATATTGATATGGGTGTTATGGATAAGTTTTTGAATTACATGAAACTGAACGACGAAGAGGATGAGGATTATATGGACGATGAGTATCTGGATGATGAGGAGGAAGAGACTCCCGCGCCCAGAAGAGCTACCAAGTTAAAACCCGTTAAGGACGAGGTGGAAGAGGAGGAGAAGCCGGTCAGAAAGATTCCCCAGCCCAAGGTGACACCGATCCGTCAGTCTACTGTGAGAAGGATGCCGGGCAATGGTATGGAGGTCTGTGTGATCAAGCCCAACTCCGTGGAGGATGCAAGGGAGATTACAGAGACTCTGTTGGCGAATCGGACGGTAGTTCTCAATCTGGAAGGTTTGGACGTGGATGTGGCACAGCGCATCATCGACTTCACTTCCGGTTCCTGCTTTGCGATCAGCGGTAACCTGCAGAAGATCTCCCACTATATTTTCATCATCACGCCGTCCAGTGTGGATATCTCCGGTGACTTTCAGGACATCTTTGGGACAGGCTCTTTAGATACCTTAAACAGTGGTCTGTAAGATACCGGTTCCGGATTCCGATACATAAAGAGTTTAAGATGAATGTGAGGGCAGTTCGCAGATGGCGTGCTGCCCCCTTGTATGACAGAGAATAATGTGCCGCATAGGCGGCACATGTTAAACTGCGGAATGGAGGAAATTATGGCACAAAGACTGCCTGTTTTATATGAGAAGAAGCCCTGTTATGACATTGTGTTTACCCAGTCTTTTGACGGTCTGTGGGAGGAGCTTGCAGAACTCTCGGCGGAACAGAAGAGAATTTGTATTGTCACCGATTCCACGGTGGATGGGATCTATGGCGAGGAGATTCTCAAAATACTTGAGGGCAAATGTTTGAAGGCTGCCAAGTACGTATTTCCCGCAGGCGAGGAGAACAAGACGCTGGACACAGTGAGGGGAGTCTACAAGTTTTTGATCGAGGAAGGCTTCGACCGCAAGGATATGCTGCTCGCTCTTGGAGGGGGTGTGGTGGGGGACCTGACCGGATATGTGGCCGCCACTTATCTGCGTGGAATTGATTATGTGCAGGTTCCCACCACGCTTTTATCCCAGACGGACAGTTCCATCGGCGGCAAGACAGGCGTGGATTTTGACGGCTACAAAAATATGGTGGGCGCTTTCAAGATGCCTAAACTGGTTTATATGAACATAAGTGCCTTAAAGACGCTGGACGATCGTCAATATTTCTCCGGTTTTGCGGAGGTGATGAAGCATGGTCTGATCAAGGATGCTGCTTTTTATGAGTGGTTGATCGAGAAGATGTATGAGATCTGCGAGCGGGATCCGGATACGCTGGAAGAGATGCTCATGCGCAGTTGCGCGGTGAAGAAGCTGGTGGTGGAGAAAGATCCCACAGAGCAGGGAGACAGAGCGCTCTTAAATCTGGGACACACCATAGGACATGCCATTGAGAAGTACAAGAATTTCACTCTTTACCACGGGGAATGTGTGGCGCTGGGGATTGTGGCAGCCGCTTTTATCTCGTGGAAGAAGGAGCTTCTCACCATGGAGGAGTACTATGAGATCCGAGACATGTTTGTGCCCTTTTATCTTCCCATCTCCGTGGATGACATTGACCCTCAAAAGATCTTGCGTCTGACCAAGTCCGACAAGAAGATGGAGGCGAACACCATCAAGTTTGTGTTGCTCAAAAAGATTGGTAAGGCTGTCATCGACCGGACGGTCACGGATGAGGAGATTCTGGCGGCCATTAACGAAATTAACTTTAGCGAAGAGGATGCACATGAGTAGTAGGAAAAAAATCAAAAGGTGGGTCATGCTGATCCTTGACCTGTTTATCATTGTGGGGCTGCTCTATTTTGATCAGTACACGAAAAATCTTGCCATTTTATATTTGAAAGACAGTCCGGCCTATGTGTTGATCGACGGGACGTTGGAGCTGCAATATCTGGAAAATCGTGGTTCCGCTTTTGGTATGCTGCAAAATCAAAAATTTTTTATTTTGTTTGTTGGGGTTATTTTTCTGGCGGTGATCTTTTTTTTCCTTTTCCGCCTGCCGGAGAAGAAGAAATTCTGCATTGTGCATGTGCTTTTGTCCATGGTCATCGCGGGCGGTCTGGGCAATATGATAGATCGTTTCCGGTTTGATTATGTGGTGGATTTTATTTCTTTTATTTTGATCAACTATCCGATCTTCAATGTGGCGGATATTTATATTGTAGTAGCGACGATCCTCCTGTTTCTCCTGTTTCTCTTTGTGTTCAAGGAGAAGGATCTGGAGTTTTTGAACTTTAAGCAAAATCGCTATCGAGAGGTGAAGTAGGACGGAGGCCCGGGATGGACGAATTTCGTTTTTTGATAACGGAGGAGCTGGAGGATGAACGAATTGACAAGTGTGTCAGTTTGCTTCTAGACTCTCTGTCGCGCTCCTTTATCCAAAAACTGATCAAAGATGGGAAAGTGTCTGTCAATGACAAACCTGTCAAAGGAAGCTACCGCGTGAGGACGGACGACGAGGTGGCTTTCTTTTTGCCGGAGACGGTGGAGCCGGACATAGAGCCGGAGAACATTCCATTGGATATTCTCTATGAGGATAAAGATGTGATCGTGGTCAACAAGCCCAAGGGGATGGTGGTTCATCCGGCTGCCGGACATTACAGTGGTACGTTGGTGAATGCGCTGATGTACCATTGTGGAGAGGAACTGTCCGGCATAAACGGCGTGATGCGGCCGGGTATTGTCCATCGCATTGACAGGGACACCACGGGTTCTTTGATCGTCTGCAAGAACGATAAGGCGCACAATGCGATTGCGGAGCAGTTGAAAGAACACAGCATCGACCGCCGTTATCATGCCATCTGCTATGGAGTGTTAAAGGAGAACGAGGGGGTCATCGATAAGCCCATCGGCAGACATCCCACCGATCGCAAGCGGATGGCTGTAAATGAGAGGAGTGGAAAGCAGGCGGTGACCCATTATCGGGTACTGAGACGTTTTGACAAGTACACATACATTGAGTGTGTGCTGGAGACCGGACGTACCCACCAGATCCGCGTACACATGGCAAGTATTGGGCATCCGATCTTGGGGGACGAGGTTTACTCCGGCAGGAAATGTCCCTTTTCACTGACAGGGCAGACGCTGCACGCCAAGACGCTTGTGTTTGTCCATCCTACCACGGGAGAGAAGGTCTCGGTGGATGCGCCGTTACCGGAGTATTTTGTGTATTTGTTGGAGGTTTTATAATTGCCAAAGAGACGCTGATCTTGTGTTGTTAGTAAGGAGAAGTTTTAATGATATCTTTTATTACAACACTACCTATAGTGATTCTAATAGGTTATTTGATAATTTTGAGGGGTAAATACAAGAACAAATCAAATGCCGGAGCTTTTTTCTTTGAGAATGACAGTCTTGTGCTGAACACAGGAATACCCTACCCAATTCCTATTAGTGAGATTGACTATGTGGAACTGAATTATAATTCATGGGAATTAGAGCATAAATTGTCATACGGATTATTTGTAAAAGTTGTAAGAAAGAACGGCAAATCAAAAAAGGTATTCTATAAGGGATATCGAACAGCCAAGCGTTCCATCCTTTTTCCGCTGATCGGTTGCAAAAATTGGGAAAATAGCGTATAATATAGATAAATAAATGCTGATTTTGTCAGACAGTTACGTGATTGCATTTATACTATCAGGAAAGGCGGGAATGTGCATATGAATACAGTTATTACTATTGGCCGTCAGTTTGGATCCGGTGGACATGAGATCGGTGAGAAGGTTGCAGAATATTTTGGGATCAAGTGTTATGACAAGGAGCTTTTGAGCCGTGCGGCGAAGGAGAGCGGTTTCTGTGAGGAGATGATCCAGAATCACGACGAGAGGCCTACCAATTCTTTTCTGTACAATCTGGTGATGGACACCTATTCTTTTGGCTACAATGCTTCCTCTTTTGTGGATATGCCGATCAGTCACAAGGTCTTTCTTGCGCAGTTTGACACGATCAAGAAGATTGCCGACGAAGGCCCCTGTGTGATCGTGGGGCGCTGTGCGGATTATGCGCTGGCAGATTATAAGAACTGCATCCACCTGTTTATCTATGGCAATGAGGAGTGCAAGGTGAAGCGCATCATGGAGAGATATGACCTGCGGGAAGATAAAGCCCGCGATATGCTGGTCAAGAAGGATAAGCAGCGTCAGAGCTACTACAACTATTACTCCTCCAAGAAGTGGGGACGTGCTGACAGCTATGACCTGTGCATCAACAGCAGTGTCCTTGGTGTGGAGGGCACCGTGAAGCTGATCACCCAGTATGTGGAGGATTTTGAGAAGAAAAACGGTTAATCTTCCAGAAAAATGAAATAAACTATTGACATTTTAAGGCACCTCATGCTATGATACTACGGTATGCCGCATAACTAGGTTGAAGTCTGTCTCGGAAGGGCAGCACCAAAGTTAGCGAGTAAATGAAGAAAGCATTCCGCAGACTTCATGAATAGGAGGTGCCTTAATATGTACGCAATTATTGCAACAGGTGGAAAGCAGTACAAGGTTTCAGAGGGAGACGTTATCAAGGTTGAGAAGCTCGATGTAGAAACCGGCAAGACTGTTACTTTTGACCAGGTGATCGCAGTAAGTGACGACACCCTGAAGGTAGGCGCAGACGTTGCCAAAGCAACCGTTTCCGCAACCGTTTTAGAACAGGGAAGAGGTAAGAAGGTCATTGTATACAAGTACAAGAGAAAGACCGGCTACCACAAGAAGAACGGTCA
>JAFLRM010000030.1 GCA_022511465.1 Acetatifactor sp.
TTCGGAGCCTGCTTTTCTAATTATTGGCATAAAAATGGAGCCGTTGCTCCATAGATAATTAATATCTATTTTGCAACAGCCCCATTTGACTTAATCCCATGATTTAATTATTGCAGACATCTTTTCTTGCCCTGACAGCTTTAAACTTTTACATATTTACAAAATTTTCAAACTAAGCGCCCTGCTGGGTGTTTTACTTGCTTTGGTGTTCACAATACTTCTTGTTATAATTTCGGGTTTCCGGAAATGACTGCTTTAGCAATTCCTTTGGTATTCCATCTGGATATTTCTCACATTTTCCGAACCCATAATGGTGTATGCAATCTCCGCACTGGCTGTCAATTGCTTTTGGAACGTCAGTCCACCGCTTATCCGAATAAGGCTTACCCATTATAATTCCTCCACATAAATCACATTCTCAACAACCGTGGCTTTACACCTTTACAAACTTACAAGGTTCTCAAACTGGTTGTTCCAGTCAATGTCCTCGTGCGAGGCTTTACACCTTTACAAACTTACAAGGTTCTCAAACATGCTCGTGGCGTTTGTCAAACAAGTCTCTGCTTTACACCTTTACAAACTTACAAGGTTCTCAAACCTGTCTTTCACGCCAAATAAGGCTTCCACAGCTTTACACCTTTACAAACTTACAAGGTTCTCAAACTTTCGCATATTGATGATTTCAGCTTTTATCGCTTTACACCTTTACAAACTTACAAGGTTCTCAAACGGAACTGGAAAAGTATATGCCGCCGCGCCGGCTTTACACCTTTACAAACTTACAAGGTTCTCAAACAACTTTTCATTTCACATGAAAGA
Organism: Acetatifactor sp.; assembly: GCA_022511465.1. Lineage (GTDB taxonomy): Bacteria > Bacillota > Clostridia > Lachnospirales > Lachnospiraceae > Acetatifactor. Next base: position 820 of record JAFLRM010000030.1, read on the forward strand.
ATGGGACGCTTTACACCTTTACAAACTTACAAGGTTCTCAAACCATTGAGCACCAACACAACGCCGCATTTCTGCTTTACACCTTTACAAACTTACAAGGTTCTCAAACAGGATAAGACAGATACATCTACTCAGAAAGGCTTTACACCTTTACAAACTTACAAGGTTCTCAAACAGACCAATTGCAACAATCATTTTGATTGCAGCTTTACACCTTTACAAACTTACAAGGTTCTCAAACATAATCAGGAGATTCAGATAGGTCTCCCTCGCTTTACACCTTTACAAACTTACAAGGTTCTCAAACAAAAAACCGAATACGACAAGAGCCGTCAGAGCTTTACACCTTTACAAACTTACAAGGTTCTCAAACAAACCTGGCCGCATAAATGGCGGATGGCGGGCTTTACACCTTTACAAACTTACAAGGTTCTCAAACCAGCAATGCTATGAATCTCACTCCAAAAGCGCTTTACACCTTTACAAACTTACAAGGTTCTCAAACGGTAAGTTCATCCACAAGGGGCGCGCCTGCGCTTTACACCTTTACAAACTTACAAGGTTCTCAAACCAGAGTGAGCTGGATAAGGCTGCCGTGGAGGCTTTACACCTTTACAAACTTACAAGGTTCTCAAACAGTAGTACAAACAAAACAACAAACTATGGTGCTTTACACCTTTACAAACTTACAAGGTTCTCAAACTGTATGGTATGCGCGATATACCAATATACTGCTTTACACCTTTACAAACTTACAAGGTTCTCAAACATACCGTGCCGCCGCACCTCTCGCCGCTGCGCTTTACACCTTTACAAACTTACAAGGTTCTCAAACCGCCGGCTGATTCCAGATACTGCGAAGTGGGCTTTACACCTTTACAAACTTACAAGGTTCTCAAACGCATAAAACTACATGGAGGTGAAACTACGAGCTTTACACCTTTACAAACTTACAAGGTTCTCAAACCCAGTCAACCTTATCGATGATATACTCAACGCTTTACACCTTTACAAACTTACAAGGTTCTCAAACGCGATGTCAGCCGTCTGGAGTGCAATCCCGGCTTTACACCTTTACAAACTTACAAGGTTCTCAAACGAAAGCTACATACTGGAAAGAACATTGAAGCTTTACACCTTTACAAACTTACAAGGTTCTCAAACAGCACCTATATTTTCTCCGCGGGCGTGAGAGCTTTACACCTTTACAAACTTACAAGGTTCTCAAACCGTCGTAGCCGAATCTGTTCCGTTTCATCAGCTTTACACCTTTACAAACTTACAAGGTTCTCAAACTTCATGTATTCCTCATGGGTGAATTGTGTAGCTTTACACCTTTACAAACTTACAAGGTTCTCAAACTTTATACCCGATAGATTCCAGCACCATATTGCTTTACACCTTTACAAACTTACAAGGTTCTCAAACGAAAAGGCCATACCCAAGATCTTTGACTTTGCTTTACACCTTTACAAACTTACAAGGTTCTCAAACATCTTTACCTCTTCTTTACCGGATCCTTCAGCTTTACACCTTTACAAACTTACAAGGTTCTCAAACGATCTGAAAGAGGAAAAAGCACAGCATGAGGCTTTACACCTTTACAAACTTACAAGGTTCTCAAACATTTCCACCAAGTGTCAGCGTACCGCCGCTGCTTTACACCTTTACAAACTTACAAGGTTCTCAAACCGGAGCTGCACTATAAACCGCTCCATCCAGCTTTACACCTTTACAAACTTACAAGGTTCTCAAACTCGCCTTTCGTTAAATTGGTAACCGTTTTCGCTTTACACCTTTACAAACTTACAAGGTTCTCAAACAAGGTTCCGGCGTTCGGTCTCTAGCTTGTCGCTTTACACCTTTACAAACTTACAAGGTTCTCAAACAATGTGTACAACTTGAATTTTGTATATCATGCTTTACACCTTTACAAACTTACAAGGTTCTCAAACCGACAAGTTGCGCTCTGGTTACTGGTTCAAGCTTTACACCTTTACAAACTTACAAGGTTCTCAAACCACCACGTCAAACACTTAACGCCGGAGAAGCTTTACACCTTTACAAACTTACAAGGTTCTCAAACAATAGGACTGAGGAGGAAAAGCAATGAATCGCTTTACACCTTTACAAACTTACAAGGTTCTCAAACACAAATGGTTCGTTATGGTATGATATACAACCTTTACACCTTTACAAACTTACAAGGTTCTCAAACGAAAAAACGAATACGACAAGAGCCATCTGACCTTTACACCTTTACAAACTTACAAGGTTCTCAAACAGGTGAATACTGTCATATCGGACGGGTACGCCTTTACACCTTTACAAACTTACAAGGTTCTCAAACAGAAAGGAGGGAATGTTAGTGGGTAGATGTCCTTTACACCTTTACAAACTTACAAGGTTCTCAAACTACCCATCATACATTGAGCATTCAAATAATCCTTTACACCTTTACAAACTTACAAGGTTCTCAAACCCCCTTTCCTATTTATAATAGGCAAATTGGCCTTTACACCTTTACAAACTTACAAGGTTCTCAAACCACCGCTCCGGAGATAGCGTTGGCAACGTCCTTTACACCTTTACAAACTTACAAGGTTCTCAAACTTGCGCTGTGGACGTGGTAAAATGAATATCCTTTACACCTTTACAAACTTACAAGGTTCTCAAACGAAAGACGGATGCACTAGAAAGGAAGCACACCTTTACACCTTTACAAACTTACAAGGTTCTCAAACTAAAGCTCCGCCTCATTCTCAGCCCTCCTCCTTTACACCTTTACAAACTTACAAGGTTCTCAAACCTTATCAACGAGTGTTACGATGCAGAAGAGCCTTTACACCTTTACAAACTTACAAGGTTCTCAAACATGTGTTGCGAATTTTGGAGGTGAGGGAAACCTTTACACCTTTACAAACTTACAAGGTTCTCAAACGTGTGTGGGTTCACACCACATACAGAGCACCTTTACACCTTTACAAACTTACAAGGTTCTCAAACTTCGATATTTTAATAATTTTTTCTTTTAATCCTTTACACCTTTACAAACTTACAAGGTTCTCAAACGCAAACATCAATATTGAAACAAAGGATAACCTTTACACCTTTACAAACTTACAAGGTTCTCAAACGCGTCATTATAAGTGTGTTGTATATCTTTTCCTTTACACCTTTACAAACTTACAAGGTTCTCAAACGAAGCGCACGTATCATACAGGGAAGCGGAACCTTTACACCTTTACAAACTTACAAGGTTCTCAAACTTTCTACCGAATGCCCTTCTCAGTTGGATTCCTTTACACCTTTACAAACTTACAAGGTTCTCAAACTGTAGGAAGCTGACATGTAGATCATGGGTCCCTTTACACCTTTACAAACTTACAAGGTTCTCAAACTCATACATGTTCAAAAAGGCCATTCCTTCCCCTTTACACCTTTACAAACTTACAAGGTTCTCAAACACCGGGCTGACCTTATAATCAAATTCCTCTCCTTTACACCTTTACAAACTTACAAGGTTCTCAAACAGAGGTCTATTTGCGGTTGCGTGGGTTGCTCCTTTACACCTTTACAAACTTACAAGGTTCTCAAACATCTGACCTAAACGATTCCCTCACTATCAACCTTTACACCTTTACAAACTTACAAGGTTCTCAAACATGATAGCATTGAAGGTTATTCGGCATCAACCTTTACACCTTTACAAACTTACAAGGTTCTCAAACAAACGATCTGGATGTATATTCCGGCGCGTGCCTTTACACCTTTACAAACTTACAAGGTTCTCAAACCTCAAATTAACATTTGGGTCATCGCCGAATCATAACATACTGGTAATATGCAGTAAGTTTGCATTAAAACTCAATCAAACAGTCATCACGGTCAAGAATATAATACTTCTCATCCTCCAAACCGTCTTTCTGAGTGGCTTCAATTAACAACACATATATTTTATAATAAAATGCTGTCTTGTACAACTCTAACAACTGGACTTCATCTAAATAATCCTTTAAATTAATAAAAATCACTATTTTTGTTCCACATAACATACTTAGTATCTTAATATATTCAATTAACTGCTGCAGTACATCAGCCCCATCGTTTTCCAATTTAACCTCATACAATTTATATAGGGCGACATCATCTACTCTTGCCGCATAAGTAATGGAATATGGGATCATCGCGCCTACCTTACTCAAATATCGCGAAACAGCTCCTCGAATCTCTTCTATGTCTTGTAAACAAGTTTCCTCTGATACATCCCGCAATTCTTGATACAATTTATTCAAAATTTTTTTATCGTTAAAGTCTGTCATAAAAGGATTCCATATTACTTGCACATTGGTTGCCATAGAAATTATTACTTCATTCTTTGATAATACTAATTCCCCCTCTCCTCCATTGCATTGGCTGTATAGTTGTTGCAATATTCTCATAAACGTATGCGGGTTTTCCAGCACCAAAACTAGAATCTTATTTTCACAGAAAGATAATACAAGGTTATCCTCTCCCAATGTCAATTTCATAATATGATCAGCCTTTCATCACTATCCAGTACCTCAGATTTTGACTTCCCCACAATATATTCCATTCGAGAATACTGTTTTTCCGTTACTTTTAGCAACTGAACCAACCCTTCTCTCGGTTTATTTTTGCGTACATTTTCAATAATATAATCTGCAATCGTAGCATTTTGTGCAATTTTACAATATACGGATTCCTGCAACATTAAAAAGCCACTTTTGATCAAAAACTTACGAAAGATCTGATATTCCCTGCGCTCTGCCGTAGTTCCGACCGGCAAGTCAAACATCACTAATATTCTCATATATCTATAACTCATTTTGATAAAACCTAATTGCCGAAACGTCTACATTCTCTATGGCATCAAACACACTTCTGCAATAAATCTTAATTGCATTATTTACAATTTCCTTGCGTTCATTGATCCATACCTCTTGATTCAATATATCTACCAGCATCATCTTTTCTGTATGTTCAAATGTCTTCACATGAATTGTATACACGCGTCTGTCCACCAAAGGCCGAAATGGCTCCATCAAATCAGAGGCAAGATTAAAGTGATTGAACATATTGTTGTGAAAAAGTCCTATTTGTGTCAAATATCCATTGGCAACAATCTCTCGGTTAAAGGCCGACAGAAGAATACTGTATCCATAATTGAGCATTGCATTTGTGACCACTTCTGCACTGCGTGTAAAATCTTTCCCAAACAAAGCATTAAAATACACCTTCGCAGCATGTCCCTCCCGATTTGTCGCATCTCCATACTCAATCTCTTGAAGGTATCCATGCAACAACTCCGACTCTTTCTTACGGAATAAAATCAAAGTTTCTTCCTGTTTTCTAATCTTGTCAACCACAATTTCCGTCCAGACGGCAGTCTTGCTGTCACTATTCCAATCCATTTGTTGCCTGACCTTTGCGCTGGTATCGTGCGCACCATAGTATGGAATCAACTCGGAAGACGGATTCCTCTTTTCATCACAAAAGATGACTTTAATCTTTTTTTTAACTAATTCTGCCAACAGTGCTGCAGTCAAGGAAACTGCAGTCGTCTCAATCAATAACATTCCTATCTCACTTAAATGAATTTTGGTTGTAGTATCTTTCCGCACCACCAGATATCCCATCTGATAATCCAATTTAGCACTGGAGGATATTACAACCGTGCGCCAGCTCATATTGTCAACAGATCTATTTTTCTCTGAAAAAGACCTGTTGCAGATTGACAAATCAATATTACTTCTTTTGCATCCGTGATTTTCTTATTGATCACATATTTTCCAGATTTCTCACTGCCACCCAACAATCTTAAATCTGCCGCTTCACCTGCCTGCAAATTTATGCATAGCTGATACAACACATAACACTGCTCTTTTACTGACAACTCAATAAACTTTTCTTTTCCCTGCAAAACACACTCTTTCACCGCTCCAACAATATTCGCATATGTAGCATTTGTCATCTTCCCCACCAACTGATCATAGACATTCACATTTTGCTCTTTGGTTAAGATCAGATGCTTTTGTGCATCTTTTTCATCATAGTAATCACTTGCAACCGCCTTTTCCACTTTTTTCATATAATTTGTATGCTCTATCCCCATGCACAACTGTACTGCATTTGCAAGTTCTATCTGCTTATTTGTCTTTCCTCCCAAATAATAGTACATACCGTTATACTTAATTAATGACTTCCTAGGAATCATTTTTTTGCAAATCCGCAGTTCTTCTATCTTTTTCCCTTTGTTTTCTGCGCTCAAGATTTGCTCAAAGTATTCTTTCATTCGTTCTTCTGTCAGGTCTTCGCTTCTTCCCAGATATACTGGTAAAGCCTCCAAACTTCTCACTTTTTTGCCATTTACAGAATATTCCACCAAAGTATAACCTGACACAGCCACCGCTGTCAGCCCACCATACTTTGTCACGTCTTGGACGCGAGGATCATTCATTTTAACAGGTATGTATCCATTGCCTTCTCCAGCGGTTTTAGCATTCCAGATAGTCGCTTTTCTTGTGATGCCTCCGTGCTCTTCCACGCATGATCGGGTAACTAACGGTGAATGGTCTGCCATCACTTTTTTAACAATGGCGATGGTTCCCTGCTCCTCTCTTGCGCTTGCTGTCCAGGCCCTTTCTCCGTTTCTCTCCACATCCCAATCGAATATCTTGTCCATATTATACATATTCTGCGGATTCTTTGGATCTCGCTGTGCCTCTCTGATAAAATTCAGAGGACTTTTTGTAAATTTCACATAATATACATTTCCCACCACAATATTTAAGTAAGCATCCTGCGCGTGATGCAGATTATTTACACATCTTGCTTTCAGCAAATTATATTTGTTCCGAAAATCGGACACATTTGTTGCTTTAGAGAACACAATATTTGCCTCTGGAAAAGCCTGCTGCAACACCTGTGTAATCGCTTTTGTTCCCTGCCTCGTCTCCACCAACTGCCTGTTAATAAATCCCGCTTTCTCCTCCTCCGTAAAAGTATTAGTTCTCGTCAGACGCCGAAACTTTTCATCTGTCAAAAAACCCTTTTCACGCATTATTTTCCACGTAGGATACATCTTTGTACGAATATCTGTTTCTATTGGGAACACATCACTCTTGTGAGCATTTTTCTCCTTTTTCACCAAAACCAGATTGTTTTCAATGCTGTCATCTTTTACAAAGTGCCTGGGATATATATGATCGATATCATACAAATTGTCCGACATGAGATCGCTCAGTTCAATCCGCTCCCCAGTATACATGCATTTTCCCATTTGTAGATAGTACAGATACAGTTTTTTACTGCGGAATGTACTCTCTGGCTGTTCCTCCATCTCTTTTTTCCAAATGCACTCTTCCTCCTTTATTGACTTATATAGATTAGACAATTTCTGTTTTCTGGACTCTTTTCTATCCCCCTTCCTTCCTTCTTCTCTTGGCATTTCCACAAAGATTCGTTCCGGAGCATGTCCTAAAACCTGCTCCAACTCCTTCAATATATTCATCGTCTGCCAAACCATTCTCTTGACAGGTGCCGACAGATATAGTTCATCCAAATCTTCAATTTCCCACTCAACCAGAGGTTTTTCAACTGTTTGGATCTGCTTATTTAGCGTATCCACATAGGTATACCTGTCACTCAAAAGTTCCATCAAGTTATCATTTGTTTCCCACATAGCTCCAATAAGGCTTCTAAGCACTCCATCCTCCTTAGAAACACCTTCCATGGTCAAAAAGTTTCTGGACAGTCTTCCCCAGCCTTCAAACTTAAAACCCAGAATTCTTTTTAATTCCTGTTCTGTCAGTGCATTTTCATCATAGATTTCACGAATTCTCTCCTTTAAAAACTTTTTGTCATTTCCATATATTGTACCCCAGAAGATAATGTTTTCTATCATTTCTTGATTCTCATCGTAGAGCGCTCGCTCCCCCAATGCACCAAGAAATTTTCCCAGAGAAGATAATGAGTTATGAAATCCTCCATCAATTCCTGAAATAATATTCTCCTCGCCCTTCTTAATCAGATTGTTTGCAATCAAATAACCTTCTAATCGACTGAACGATACTTTTTTCCCACTTTGAAAGAGCGATTTGTAGATATCCTGTTTTGTATCCTCTGATAACTTTTCTCCTCGAATCTTCAAGTTATTTAGCTCATTCAGCACCTCAAAACGCTCATATAGAAGCGACTGCTTTGGCAGCGCCCTCTCACCGGTGAGATAGGTACAATGTCTCACCATTCTCTCAATAAATTTTTCTGCTGTGCGCTTCATGTCAATTTTATCTTCAAAATTCCAAGGGAAAATACGTCCTTGCGCCTTTCTTTCCGCCCATACATTATATCCCTTTTTATCTTTATATTTCTGTCCCAACGGCCCAACATAGTATGGAATCTGAAAACTAAATAACTGAAGAATTTTCTCTGATACTGTCAGATTAGTTTCATCCTTTTCCAATAGGAAGGGAAGATACAATTCTGCCTTCTTCAAAATTGCTTTCATTTCCTTTTTATGCACCTGATTAGGTATCACGCCGTTTGTATCCGTCAATTGTTTAGGCAAAAATATTCCCGCATCTAATTTTTCCATAATGGATTGTACATCTATATCTTCCTGAGGAAACTTCTTGAGCAAACTACGAATTGTTTTATACAAGTCGTCCTTATTCCTACCTTTATTGCTGCGTCTGACAACCTGATCTGAGCTATTCACGCTCCCCACATAAGCACTATAGTTTCTCTCTTTCATCACGCGAAACATGTCATGATATGCTTTTTGATCATATTTCTTTATAACATTTTTTAACTGTTTTAAGTCCCTCTGGTGGAGTTGATAGGACTCAACTCTTGCCTGAGACAAATAAGTATGACCTTTCATGATGCTGGACAACAATCCCCTGTCATGAATGTCTTTGATGTCCATGATAAGTTCAAAATTATCATCTCCAATGACCGCTTGCACATCATTGGCTATTTCTTCATAATTGGAATCACGGAACGACAATGACAACTTTTTATGCTCTTCATCCACTACACCTTCACCAAAAATATCAACCAATTTCACATTCAATCCACACATCAAACTAACTATTTGAAATGCTGACTTTTGCTTTTTATTGATTTTCAGCAGGCTAGCCACCTCTTCCAAAATCTGTTTTCTACTTTTCCCCTTTTGTCCCAATATTCGTTCCAATTCTGATATATCACTGGATACCGGAAAATCAATTTCCAATTCCTCCACTTTTTCCTGCAAAGTTTGAAAAGTGCTTAGAAAATCACCTCTTTCGTCCTCTGAAGACAACGCTTCATTTAAGAAGTGTCCCCTATGTTTAAACATATTTGCCAGAGCAAGATATACTAAGCGAACGTCAAATGATTTGTCCGATTCAATCAAAGCCTTTCGCAAATGAAATATTGTCGGATATTCCCTATAATAATCCTGATCAGTATAATTCCGGTCTGCAAATAATGCATACGGCTGCTTATTATTTTCGGCACGCTCCTCCATATGATACTTACTGTCATCTAATCTCGCAAAAAAACCGGGATCAATCTCATCAATTGCCTTTGAAAACAATTCTCGGAGCATCCCCAATCTGGCCACTTCGCGCTGTCTTCTCCTTCTCGCTATGCGAAAGCTTCTTCTCTCTGCTGATGTCTGTGCCTCGTCAAACAGACGAACACCCCATAAATTCTTCCCTTTTGCGCGCAGCAATCGATAGTTATCATCCGTTACCGCCCAACCGACAGAATTCGTACCCATATCCAATCCTAAATAGTACTTTTGAACTTTCTCCATAGTATTTTCTCCTTTATATTGACTTTTGTTTTTATTCGTGCTATTCTTTATTTACAAACTTACAGGGTGAGTGCAAATAAGGATTTATCCGATATCGTTTGCCCGCATTGAGCGGCTATGAAAAAGGCTTTTTATAAGTCTTTTTTATTTTGCACATATTTGTTCAACAGTTGTTCCGTTCCGTGCCTTAATCGCTCTCGTAATTTATCCGGTTTTAAAACTTCGACTATTTCCCCATACTGCAGCGCCCAATAATACATTGCATTTTCATTCACTCTGGCTCGTACAACAATGGTGTCTTCCTTTTCCTGTAACAGCTTAAATTTTGAGCCAAACCAATCAATAAAATCACCTATATTTTGCTTCCTAATTTCAACAACTACCCATATGCTATCCCCTGAAAACATATAGATATGCTCCCGCATGTAATTTGCAAGGTCAAAACCGTTCGCATATTTCGCAATGTCAGTAATAGGACGTCTTCTCTCACTCAAAAGGGTGACATGGGATATCCTGTCAACTCTTCGATTCTCCAAATCATTATTGCGTCCTGCATAACAAATCAAGTAATAGCGATTCCTATCTGTCACAAGATAATATGGATCCACTGTCTTTGTAGCCTTATCATACAATTTCCCATCCATCATATACGCACAAATGGTCAACTCTACTTTGCAATTCTTTTCGATAGCTTCATCGATAATGTCAATAATCTCATACAATTTTACATTGGGGGTATGATTTATACTTTCCAGATAACATATATGTTTAATACGATTTTTTAAGCTGTTACCAGATAAACTCTTTAATTTTTGAATTAACCCGTAAGCATTCCTTTGAGGAACATGTTGCCCAAACAATACTCCATCAATCAGCAATCTCAACTCATTATCCGCAAATTTATTGACTTTATATACTCCTCTTTCACCTTCAATATAACCATCATCCCGCAATTCTGCCAAATACCCGGATAACGTTTTTCTAGTGAGTGTCAGACGATATTCTCTTTCCAAATAAAAAATAATCTGCTTTTGAGACAATTTATGCTCTTTATCCGCGTATTTTTCTAAAATCTCTAATATGTAAATGTCAATTAGACCCTTTTTTCGCATAATACCTTCCTCTTTGTCACAATTATAACAAACATTATGCGTAGTATTTTACACATAATAAAATTTTATACTATATCTTATTATAATTGTATTTCTTGACAAAAGGCAAACGTTATTTCTTCCAGCAAATCATATTTGGGAATATAAATAGTTTCTTCTCACATATTTTCCTCCATTTCGGGCACACTACTCCCAAAACAATCTGGAGGTGTGCTATGAGCAATGACGATACCGTTAAACTGTTAAAGGAATGTGACGCCGGCACCAAGATGGCCGTTTCCTCGATCAATGAGGTTCTCGATCAGGTGAAGGACAACGGAATGAAAGATCTGCTGTACAAGAGCAGAAGCCATCACGAGAGTCTGGGCAATGAGATCCATGATCTCTTGATCCAGCACGGCAGCGAGGACAAGGATCCTAGTGCCATGGCAAAGGGAATGTCCTGGATGAAGACCAACATGAAGATGGGAATGGATCACAGTGATGCCACCGTGGCCGACCTGATCACCGACGGCTGCAACATGGGCATCAAGTCCCTGCACAAGTATCTGAACCAGTATCGGGCGGCAGACAAGACTTCCAAGGATATCTGCGGCAAGCTCTCCGACATCGAGGAGACGCTCTGCAAGGATCTGCGGAAATACCTGTAACGGAAGTATAAGAATAAAACCCGGCACAAGGGCACATCAGTTTCCTTGTGTCGGGCTTTTGTCTTCATGATATCAATACGCTGTATCTTTTTGTGAGCCATTCGGCCATCTTCCAGTTTCAGCGATCTTTCATGTCAATATAAGGCGTATGGGTTCCCACATACTTGTAGGCCGGACGAATGATCTTGCTGGCATTAATCAGTTCCTCCAGTCTGTGAGCGCTCCAACCGGGGATCCTCGCAATGGCAAAGAGCGGTGTGAAAAGCTCCTCCGGAATTCCCAGCATAGAATACACAAAGCCACTGTAGAAGTCCACGTTTGCACAGACATTCTTAAAGAGCTTTCTCTGCTCCATGATCAGGCGTCCCGCAATGCGCTCCACCCGGTCATACAGGTAAAACTCGTCCATCATGCCCTTCTCTTCCGCCAGACTCTTGGCATATCTCTTCAGGATGATCTCTCTGGGATCTGACAGGGTGTATACCGCATGCCCCATGCCATAAATCAGGCCGGCCTTGTCAAATACCTGCTTATTCAAAATCTTCAACAGGTAGGCGGCTATCTCTTCCTCGTCCTCCCAGTTTTTCACATTCTCTTTGATGTCCGTAAACATATTCTGCACCTTCAGATTGGCACCGCCGTGTCTGGGCCCTTTCAGGGAACCGATGGAAGCTGCTATGGCAGAGTAAGTGTCCGTGCCGGAAGAGGTCACCACATGGGTGGTAAAAGTGGAATTGTTACCGCCGCCATGATCCGCGTGAAGGATCAGGGCAACATCCAGAACCTTGGCTTCCAGCTCCGTATAATGACCGTCTTCCCGCAACATCATTAGCATATTCTCCGCCAGAGACAAACCCTTCTTCGGATTGCGGATCATCAGGGTCTCATCCTTCCGGAAATGACAGTAAGCGTGATAGGAATACACCGCGATCAAAGGAAGCTTGTTGATCAGCTCCAGCGACTGGCGCAGCACGTTCTGCGCCGTGATCTCATCCGGGTTGTCGTCGTAAGTGTACAGAGTCAAGACACAGCGCTGCAAGGCGTTCATAATATTGCCGTTGGACGCTTTCATGACCACATCTCGCACAAAGCGTCCACCCAATTCCTGAAGTTCCCCCATCACGTGCAGGAACCGGTCAAGCTCCTGCTGATCAGGCAGTTTGCCGAAGATCAACAGATAAGAAACCTCCTCAAATCCATACTTTCGCTCTCCCAGACCATTTATGATATCCTCCACATTAATTCCCTGATAATACAACTCTCCGTCCGCCGGAATCTCGCGGCCGCCCACCAGTCGATAAGCACAGACATCCGATATCTCCGTAAGTCCTGTCAGGACACCTTTTCCGGTGGAGTCACGAAGTCCTCGCTTCACGTCGTATGTAACATATAAATTGGGATCGATCCGATGGCTCTTCATCAGCTCCTGCTCCAGTTTGTCTATATCCTTTCGCAGTTCTCCCATCTCATGCAGACCCATCATCTCGTTTGTATTCTCACTCATTTAATTCTCCTCCTTATGCCTCTCGTCAGACAGCCCCTACAATGTCAACTGCTGACAAAAACACCAATTACGACTCCCCCTCGCAATCGGTGTCTTTCCGCTCTATCTATTCTGTCGTTTGCATCATGTATACAAGTATACGTTACTTATATAAAAAATGCAATAGTTTCTTTTAAAAACTAATGGTAGTCAACTTTTACCATACAAAGTCCCTGTGCCGGCGCCGTGGGACCCGCCAGCGCACGCTTTTTCGCCTCGAGCAGTTCCTGCATACTCTCCGGCGTCCGCCTGCCATAGCCCACCTCCAGCAGGGTGCCGGTCAATATCCGCACCATATGCTGTAAAAAGCCTGTGCCGTGGTAGGTAAAAGTCAGATAATCCCCCTTCTGTACAATCTCGATGCTGTCCACCTTGCGGACGGTAGACTTCTTCATCCGGGGATTGCTGCAGAAGCTGGCAAAATCGTGTTCTCCCATCAAATATTCCGCGGCTTGACGCATCCTTTCCACATCGGGGCTCTCCTCCAGCACATACACATACTTGCGGTCAAATACCGGCTTCGTGGCTCCCATGTAACAAGTGTAACAGTAGGTCTTTCCAAGCGCATTATAACGACTGTGGAAACGGTCCCCCGCCCGACGCACCTCCTTCGCACAGATGTCATCCGGCAGATAACGATTCATATAGTCCCGAATCTCCTCTTCCGACAACTCCGTCTCCAAAAAGGCGTTGGCGATCATGGCTTTTGCGTGCACACCGGCATCCGTCCTGCCTGCTCCGATGACCTCCACAGGGGTTCCCACCATCAGTGACAGCACGTTTTCCAGTTTCCCCTGAATGGTCAGATCCGTGTTAGGCTGATGCTCCCAGCCATAATAGCGGGAGCCGTCATATGCGATCGTCAGTCTGTAGTTTTGTCTCAAATCAATGACCGTACCTTTCTCTTCTTCGTTTTAACTTGAATCTATTGTACTGGATTTCATACTTTTTTTCCAGCATTATATCGGCGTCTTCCCCTGACCTCCTGCTCTGCTAAAAACACTTGCCAAATCCTGTCGTAAATACTAGGATAGAACTAATGTAAATAAAAAAGTTGGGATATAAAATAGGTAGATAAAAATAAGAAAGGATAAAAATATCATGGAAAAGCAGCTTTCACCTACAATAGAGCTTACACAAGAGACCTATCAGGAACTAACAGAGCGAAACCCTTTCAGCAAACTCTTGGGGTTGGAGGTTGTGGAGGTGGCACAGGGACACCTGGTCGGAAAACTCCCCTTTCACCGGACACTGCAAAACTTGTATGGTGATTTTCACGGAGGTGCCATCTCAGCCGCCGCGGACACTTTCTGCGGACTGGCAGCTTTCACATACGGCAACTTTGTCTCCACCATCGATGCCAACATCCAATACCTGAGAGCCGGGCGCGACACAGAATTTCTTCTCTACGACGCACAAGTGATAAAAGCTGGCAAAAACATCATCGTGGTACACTTCGAGAGCCGAGATGATCAGGGAAATCTTACCAATATCGGCACATTGTCATATTTTGTAAAGGAAAAAGATTGACTTTAGTAAGGTAACTTGCTAATATAGTGACGTAACTTTAGTACGATTTATTAAGGAGGAGACTATTATGAAAAAGTTATTGGCAATGGTTTTGACCACAGCTATGGTCATGGCCCTGGCAGCCTGCGGCAATGCCGCACCCACAGGTACAGATGCTTCCACCGGAGAGTCCGGAAGTTCTCCTGCCAGCACCACGGCCGGCAATGAGACAACCGCTTCCGAGGACAGCGATATGGCTTACGTGAAGGGAAAAGGCACTCTTGTGGTAGGTATCACCGAGTTTGAGCCTATGGATTATCAGGATGCGAGCGGCGAGTGGATCGGCTTTGACGCTGACATGGCAAAGGCATTTGCAGAGAGTCTTGGGGTAGATGTTGAATTCATTGTGATCGACTGGGACAACAAGGTTCTGGAGTTGAACGGTAAGACCATCGACTGCGTATGGAACGGCATGACACTGAATGCCGAAGTGATGAGCGCTATGGAGTGCTCCAACGCATATTGCAACAACGCACAGGTTGTGGTTGTTCCTGCTGACGTAGCTGACCAGTATCAGGACGTGGACAGCCTCTCCGGTCTGAATTTTGCAGTCGAGGCTGGCAGTGCCGGCGAAGATGAGGTGAGCGCACTGGGCCTGAATTATACCGCTGTGAACGCACAGGCTGACACCCTGATGGAGGTGAAAGCCGGTACCTCTGATGCCGCTGTGATCGATTCCCTGATGGCTGCCGCTATGGTGGGCGAAGGAACCGGCTATGCTGATCTGACCTACACTGTCGGTTTGAACAGCGAGGAGTACGGTGTAGGCTTCCGTAAAGGCTCCGATCTGGCTGCCGCACTGAACGATTTCTTTGCAGCAAGCTATGCTGACGGCAGCATGCAGAAATGCGCCGAGACTTACGGTGTGCAGGCCGCACTGATCGAGCAGTAATTTGTATTGTATATCGGCACAGAGAGCGGAAATTTCCGCTCTCTGTTTTTAACCTAAGAAAGCAGGGACTACATATGAAATTGATCATGGAACAAATGCCCGTCGTTATAAACGCTTTAAATATGGGCTTTTTACAGACGCTGAAGCTTTTCCTTGTCACACTGCTCGGTGCCATCCCGCTGGGACTCATCATCGCTTTTGGCTCCATGTCCAAATTTAAGCCGCTGAGCTTTTTGTGCAAGATCATCGTCTGGATCATCCGTGGAACGCCTCTTATGATCCAGCTGCTGATCATCTACTATTTCCCGGGGCTGGTGCTGAACAACCCCATCTGGGGCGGCGGCGAGACCGGCCGTTTTCTGGCGGCCTCCACTTCTTTCATCATCAACTACGCCTGCTATTTCTCCGAGATTTACCGCGGTGGCATTCAAAGTGTGCCCATAGGCCAGGAGGAAGCCGGGCTGGTGCTGGGCATGACCAAAGGACAGATTTTCTTTAAGGTGACTCTGCTGCAGATGATCAAGCGCATCGTCCCGCCTATGTCAAACGAGATCATCACCCTGGTGAAAGACACCTCTCTCGCGCGGATCATCGCGCTCCAGGAGGTCATCTGGGCAGGCCAGTCCTTTCTGAAAGGCTCACACGGCATCTCAGGTGCCATCTGGCCGCTGTTTTTCACTGCAGTTTACTATTTGATCTTCAACGGTGTTCTGACTGTTCTTTTGGGGCGCCTTGAGAAAAAACTGGATTATTTTAGGTAAACGGCGCAAAAACAGCGCAGAAATGAGGAAACTATGGCAATCTTAGAAGTAGAACATATCGAAAAAACTTTTGAACATACCGAAGTGCTGAAAGACATCAGCTTCTCTCTTGAGAAGGGGCAGGTTCTCTCCATCATCGGCTCCTCCGGAAGCGGCAAGACCACACTGCTTAGATGCCTGAACTTCTTGGAACGACCGGATAAGGGGATCATACGCGTAAACGACGAGACACTTCTCGACGCTTCCTTGCCCCGGACCAGACAGGAAGCCGAGATTCGCAAAAAACGTCTCCACTTCGGGCTGGTATTCCAGTCCTTCAACCTGTTCCCCCAGTATACCGCCAGACAGAACGTCATGCTGGCAAAAGAGCTTCTGGCCAAGGAACAACCTGATTACAAAACCCGCAAGAAAGAGATACACGCAGAGATCGAAACACAGGCGGAAACCCTATTAAAACAGATGGGGCTTGGCGACCGCATGGACAACTATCCCCATCAGCTCTCCGGCGGCCAGTGTCAGCGTGTGGCCATCGCCCGGGCGCTGTCCCTACAGCCCGACATTCTGTGTTTTGACGAACCCACCTCCGCTCTGGATCCGGAGCTGACCGGCGAGGTATTAAAGGTTATCAAGGAGCTGGCGGACGAGAATACCACCATGATCATTGTCACCCATGAGATGGCCTTCGCCAGAGATGTGGCCAACCAAGTGATCTTCATGGATGACGGATATATCCTGGAACAGGGGGATCCCGCACAGATATTTGAGAATCCCAAGGAGGAACGGACGAAGCAATTTTTGGCACGCTACCAGGCTGAAAAGATCTTCTGATTTTGGGGATTGATTTTTAAGGCTAAATCTGTTTAGCTATATAGTAGGATGCTTTATTATTTATCATGCTGAGAAAGAGGAATGAAAAATGAGTGTACAAGAATTGAAACCGATCAAAGAGGGAAAGGTTCGTGAAATTTATGACAACGGCGACAGCCTGATCATGGTTGCTACCGACCGTATCAGCTGTTTTGACGTGATCTTGAACAACGAGGTGACCAAAAAGGGCACTGTTCTCACACAAATGTCCAAGTTTTGGTTTGATATGACACAGGATATCATCCCCAACCACATGATCTCCGTGGACGTAAAGGATATGCCTGAATTCTTTCAGCAACCTAAATTTGACGGCAACAGCATGATGTGCCGTAAGCTGGAGATGCTCCCTGTGGAGTGCATCGTCCGCGGCTATATCACCGGCAGCGGCTGGGCAAGCTATCAGAAGGACGGCACTGTGTGCGGCATCCGTCTTCCCGAGGGATTAAAAGAGTCCGACAAGCTGCCTGAACCCATCTACACCCCTTCCACCAAAGCGGAGATCGGCGATCACGACGAAAACATTTCCTTTGAACAGAGTGTAGAGTATCTGGAGAAGCGCTTTCCCGGCAAGGGACAGGAATATGCGGAGAAGCTGCGCGACTACACCATCGCCCTCTATAAAAAGTGTGCGGATTACGCCCTGACCCGCGGCATCATCATCGCGGACACCAAGTTTGAGTTTGGTCTGGACGAAAACGGCAACATTGTTCTGGGGGACGAAATGCTCACCCCCGACAGTTCCCGCTTCTGGCCCGCAGAAGGGTATGAGGCAGGACACAGCCAGCCCTCCTTCGACAAACAGTTTGCCCGCGACTGGCTGAAGGCCAATCCCGACAACAACTGGACACTCCCTCAGGACATCGTGCAAAAGACCATCGACAAGTATTTACAGGGTTACGAGCTGTTGACCGGAAAGAAACTGTAAGATGCTTAGCAAGCAGCCGACACCTCCACATGGATCATATCAGGAAGTGTCGGCTGTTTTATTCATTCTATATATTCCATCGTTCGCCTGTCAATCATTCACTACTTCTATCTGGCACACTTTCATCGCCTCCAGCGCATTTTTGTGGCTTTCCGGTGTCACACCCGCACAGCAGGACGCATCCACCACAATTTTTACCTCCGGCAGAAACGCCTTGATAAGCATTGCGTTGGAAATCACGCAGATGTCGGTACACAATCCTACCAACGTGATGCTTTGAATAGCTTCCTTGTCATTTTCCTGATGTAACATTTGTCCCAATTCCACAGATCCGAAAGCAGGCTTATCAAAAATTTCTCCCTGAATCAGGGGCTTTAAACCGTCACAAATTTGCCAGCCTTCCGTCCCTTCGATACAATGCGGAACCGGCAGGTTGTGTCCCTCCTGTGTCTCCATATAGTAGTCCTGATGGGTATCCCGGGTAAACCAAACCTTTCCTGGGAAGCTTTTTACCTTTTCCAGCACTTTGGGCACAATGGCTTCCGCCTCCGCAGTTCCCAATGCCCCATCAATAAAATCATTCTGCATATCCACTACGATCAAAATATCCTGCATAATCTGCTCTCCTTTTCCTTACATGATATCTTCTGTAACATCATACCATTCCAGACAGCTCTCTGTCCAGCGATTCCATGCCTCCTCTAAAGCGGAAACCGACATTACAACCTCTTCTGTTTGCAGGGACTTTGTTCCTGTCTCTTGCTCCATCCCCGCTGACTTCTTCTCTCCCCACGCATGTAGTTCCTTTTCCTGCCTCTGCCTCTCGCCTTCTTCCCACTCCTGCCACAACTGTTCCACCCGCTCTCTGGCCGCCTCCATAGGCTCCGCGGCCAAGCGCAGTCTCCAATCCCAATAGGCAGTCTCCGTGCTGATCTCTCCCAGAAAGTGCCGCTCCGCCTTGGGAACCGCTTTCAGCCCCGCCAGCATGGCCTGATCCTCCGCCTGGATCATAGCCGCCAGCTCCGTGCCCTTTTCTCCGCGGCTCCTCTTCAAATAGTGCTCATATCCAAAAGGATAGTACATCACGGAATTCCCGTCAAACACCAAGATAGCGTCCGCAACCTGACGGATAAAATATCGGTCATGGGAGATAAAGAGAATCGTCCCTGTATACGCCTGAAAAGCCGACTCATAAGTCTCCTTCGCCGGAATGTCCATATGGTTGGTGGGTTCGTCCAGCAAAAGCAGGTTAGGGCGCCCCGTAAGAAGCTCCGCCAGCACCAGCCTTGCCTTCTCACCGCCAGATAAGTCTTCCACCCGCTTGGCGCCATCCTTCCCCCGAAACAGGTAGGCTCCCAGCGTCTGACGCACCTGCTTCTCCGTCAGGGAGGGAAAGAGATCATGAAAATGCTCCACCAATGTTTTTTTCGAGGATAGGGACGCCGACTGTTGGTCAAAATAGCCCAACAATGTGCGGTTTCCCAGCGTACACTTTCCATCCAGCGGCTCTATCAGTCCCGCTACAGTCTTTAGAAACGTGCTTTTCCCAACACCGTTATCCCCAATGATGCCAATCTTTTGGCCGCGGCGCACCCGCAGTGACAACTCTAAAAGCACCTTGTCGTACCCAATCTTTAAGTGCTCTGCCTCGACCATCCATTTGCTCCCGGGTAACAGCGGTTCCAGCTCACCGGTAAAAATGTGTACGTCGTCCTCCTCCGGCTTCTGAATCCGCTCCATCCGGTCTAAAATACTCTTGCGTGATCGGGCGAAGCTGGCTTTCTTCGGCTTATTTTTAAACTGCTCCACCAGCGATTCCAACCGTTGTATCTCCGCCTGCTGCCGCTCATAAGCCTTCCGCTGAAGTGCAATATCCTTCCGCTTCTGCTCCCTGTAATGCGTGTAATTGCCCGGATAACGCTTTAGGCGGCCATTTTGCAGCTCATAGACCACATCCACCACCTGATCCAGAAAGAAGCGATCGTGGGACACCATGACCACAGCCTTGTCATAGCGTTTCATATACTGCTCCAGCCACTCCATCGTCTGTACATCCAAATGATTGGTGGGCTCGTCCAGAAGCAGGATGTCCGGCTTCATCAAAAGCAGCCGGATCAGGGATATCTTGGTCTGCTCCCCGCCGGAAAAGGAGGAAAGCTTTCTTCCCTTCTCCTCCTTGGAAAAGCCAAAGCCGGTAAAGAGCCTGTCATACTCCATCTCATAGGCAAAACGCTCCCTGGAAAAGGGATCCTGCTCCTGACATCCTTCCAACAGAAGCTCCTCCACCGTCTTATCCCGGTCCAGACGGCTGCTCTGGCGCAAGAGCCCCACTGTAGCCCTTCGGGAGCCGCTGATCGCCGGGGTCGTCTGTCGGTCATCCCGATCAGGCTCAATCTCCCCGGCGATCAAGCGAAGCAACGTGGTCTTCCCCGCGCCGTTTCGCCCCACCACGGCAATCTTCTCCGTGCCTCTTATCTCAAAATCAATATGGGAGAGAATAATCTGCCCTCCGGCAGTCACCGTCCCATTTACAATCTGATATAACATATGGCCTTACCACCCCATACTTCCATATACAGTAACATTACATGCCAGTCTTACAGGTACTTTCATGTGTGCGGTCACACATGTATTCAATTCTGATTTATATCAAAATGTATATTAACCCTCTCCCTTATCTTTTATCGGATGCCGGATCACTGTCTTCCGCTTGTCCGGAGCAACTTTTCTGGCATCGCTCAGATAAATCTCATGATGATACCTCTGAGCAGTGATATCCAGCACATATCCCTGCTCTTCCATAAACCTGTGCATAGTTTCCACAGTTACCGGTTCATCGTCATACGCTCCAATGTGCATACACTGCACGCACAGACCCTCCTCATAAGTCAGAAACTCAACCTTCGAAAAATCCTGCTTCTTCTTTGCTGTTGCCTCCGCTATAGCCCAATCAAAATCTTCCTTCGTCACAAAGTCCGGCAATCGAATGACGGATATCCACTGGAACTTATCCTTATGAGCATAATCGATTCCGGAAATACCGTCCTGCCACCAGAAGCCTTCCAGCGGGGGGACCACATAATCGAAATACCCTTCAATCTGATGGTCGCCTTTCTTACTCATCTTAATGGTAAATGCTATCCCGTAAAGAAGCCCAATGGATTCCTTATACTCCCCACCTTCTTCGTTCGGATCACCACTCCCGCGCACAGCCAGATAATTCATCTTAGGAACAGTTACAATTCCGGGCTTTGATTTCGGTAAATAAAACTCTTTATATTCTTTCTTGTAATCAAATGCCATTATCTGCATCTCCCCTCTGTCTTTTCACATGTTCTTTCACGGTTTCCATGACCGGAGCATTTCTGCAGTTCATTCAGAGCAGTTTTATCTTTTAAATAAGCTGCCCGTTTCTTTCTGCTCTGCATACGATGCTTTCCTCTAGAATTATAGCACATTAACGCAGTTTGCGTTATAATACTTTTGTATATACCGCACCTATTGTGTTGTGGTTATTGTGTTGTTTGCATATACTTTATGATTTCCAAAAGAATAAAGGAGCCTGCCATGAAGTACTACCTTGCCCCCATGGAGGGGATTACCACCTATATCTTTCGGAGCGCGTATCACCGCCACTTTGGCGGAGTAGACAAATATTTCACGCCCTTTATTTCCAATAAAGGCCTTTCTTCCAGAGAACGAAACGACGTTTTACCGGAGCACAACGTGGGCATCTCGCTGGTACCGCAGATCCTCACCAACCGCGCGGAGGAGTTTCTGGCTATTGCCGAACAGCTGGCCGATTATGGCTACACAACTGTAAATTTGAATCTGGGTTGTCCCTCCGGCACGGTGGTTGCAAGAAAGCGGGGGGCCGGTTTCCTCAGTATTCCGGATGAGCTGGATCGTTTCCTAGATGAAATTTACCGCAAATGTCCCCTGGAAATTTCCATCAAAACCCGTGTTGGCATGTCCGACCTGACAGAATGGGAGGGACTTTTGTCCATCTATGAAAAATATCCTGTCTCCGAATTGATCGTGCATCCCAGACTGCAGACAGAAGGGTACAAAGGTACGCCCCACAGGGAGGCATACGCCCGCGCGGAAGAACGTTTACAGACTCCGCTCTGCTACAATGGGGATATTGACTCTGTTGTCGCCAGAGACGGACTTCTGCAGGAATTCCCGCAGGTCGCCGCTATTATGATCGGAAGGGGAATTTTGAAGCGGCCGGAATTGTTGGAAGAGTTGAAAGAAACGGAGATAACATCTGCGGAAGTTTTTCCGTCATCGGGTCAAGACGCTCAACCACCCACAAGAACTAATTTAGAGGTGCTCAAGGCTTTTCACGATGAAATCTTGGAGGGCTATATCCAGATCATGTCCGGCGACCAGCCCACCCTCTTTAAAATGAAGGATCTCTGGACTTTTTTGAGCTCTGGCTTCGAAAACTCCGAGAAGTGTTTGAAGAAAATACGCAAGGCCAACCGCATCGGAGATTATCGGAGTGCGGTGGAAGAGGTGTTTGAGAGAACAAAAATATGGACTATGGGTTGAGCTGATCGAGAGATCTCTCGTAATCCATCTAATAATCTTGAGATGATAAATAGTGAATATAAGTTGCACTTCCAGATATTCACCATATTGAGGCACGCTTTAGTTTCTCGATCAAATCTTTGTCCGCCGGCAGCCAGTCCACCGAATCAAGTTCCTCCTTGGACAGCCATCTGGCCGCCTCATGCTCTTTTAGCACCAGATCTCCGGTTTTGATCGTACAAAGGAAGCATTGCATGGAGAGGTGGAACCGGGGATAATCATATTCCACCATGTCAAAAAGCTCTCCGACTTCTATCTCCGTGTCCAGTTCTTCCCGAATCTCACGGACCAGGGCCCGTTCAGAGCTCTCGCCCTGTTCAATCTTACCGCCGGGAAACTCCCAACCATCCTTAAATTCTCCGTAGCCCCGCTGGGTGGCGAAGATTTTGTGATCGGACTGGATGATGGCTGCGACTACGTGGATGGCTTTTCTGCATGTGTTTTCCATAAACTATCCCTCTGCATCAAAAATCTCTGACAGTTGCTCTTCCATCTGATTCACAAGATTCACTACAAGTGCATTTCCCATCATAAAACGCCGTTTATGCACCGGCATCTCCACAGTCTCTCCATCCACAAGACACTCCTTCGTCCAATCAGACGGGAATCCCTGAATACGTTCCACCTCAATAGGTGTAAGAAGCCTTATCTCACCAGTCTTCTTATCTTTGACGATGTGCGTAGTCCTGTTAAAGGATCCTTCACTTGTGAGCATTGTCCTTGCTGGTTTGTCATACTCATCAATCATTGCTACCGGCCCTTCAGAGAATATATATTCATGTCCATTCTTCGCTTTTCGGGGAAGCTTCTTTGCACCCTTCACATACTGCCATGTTTTATGTGCTGCATCTGACAACTTCTCATGTGTTTCATCACTATGATCAATATCTGGCGAGGTATAATACAGCCTCTCATTTGGGATAAAGAAACTACTGTCTACATCACCATCTTCCATGATGTCACCAAGTGTTATCTGATCACCATTATAGGATGGTGTAGTCTTTAATGTGTAGATCATTCCATCTTTCATAACACCAGAATTCTCAAATGTGAATGAAAAAGAGCTTGATAATTCCCCGATACCTTCCGGTAGTTTCACCACACGAATCTTTTTGTCATCACTGATATCGATCGGAAAGCTCCTTGCAAAGAACCCATCTGTGAGCAGGAGTTTTCCCATACTCTTCCTATGCAGCTCATCGCCAAACATCCTATTATAATTCACAGCTTCTGTGATCCGCTTTGCATATGCGGTGTCATCACGGTATGCAAAGATAAATATACGCCGACGCCGCTGCTGATATCCATACTCTGCAGCATTGATGACACGCCATTCGACTGTGTATCCCAAGTCACGGAAACACGCCAAGATGATCGCAAAATCTCTTCCTCTCTGGCTTGCCGGACTTTTTATGAGTCTATCAACATTCTCCAAGAGAACAAACGGCGCTCCCTTTGCTTCCAGCATATCCCTGATATCCCACCACAAGACACCTTTTTTACCTTCCAGACCTTTTGATGTAGCTAGAGAAGAAGCTACAGAATAATCCTGGCACGGAAAACCACCAACCAGCAGATTATGGTCGGGTACTGTCTTCTTGTCCACAGCGTTGATATCCACATTAGTCGTGTCATTTCCTTTAAGATCCAGACAGGTACCAAATCTATTCACATAACAGTCATGCGCCCACTGTATCTTTTTGTCCGCAGGCTCCCACTGACTGAACCATACGGTTTCCCATTTTTCCGGTTTCTTGGCATCCTCAATGGACTTAATAGAATTAAGTCCACATCGAAAACCGCCCACACCAGCAAACAATTCACAAACTGTTTTCTTCATCGTATAATCTCCACCTTGGCTTTCTAAACCTTGATATTTTCATCTATCTGTTGATAGATATATGTATTGTTCAACCAAAAACACTGCTTTGGATATTGTCTGCCATCCGGCAACTCATATGTATCCTGAGCATGTGGCCTCACATGGCACACGGGATTCTCCGATGCCTTTGGCAAATTATTTCTTTTTGTTCCATTTACCATAGTGACCTGAAGTCCGTCCAGGATGACCTGTTTTGTTCTCTCCCATACAGATTTCACATCATTTTCAAGATCCTCATACGGGATATTCCAGAATTGGCATCCTCGAAGACGCAGGACATCATTTTTATCAAATTTATATACCACAAACAGGAAGCGTGTCTCCCGGAGATAATTCCCAAATGTGGAATCCTCCCAATCTTCCTTGATCAATTCCTGAAATCGAAAGGTTGGAAATGACATACTTTCTTTGATGCGGTCGTTCTTTCCGATCCTGATCGTCTTTACGACAACGCCTGCCTTTTCAAATTCTTCCGCATGATTTCCCCTTATACCGAGCATCCTGTATGCAAGTATAGCCTCAAGGTTCTTAGGTCTCTTCTCAATCTTAATATTGAACTCCATACATAGGTCATTTATGGAATATCCGCGGTATCGATCGATCTTCTCAACAACATAGTCCTCAAAAGAATCAACCGATCCATCCTGTACTATTGGCTCGTATGTTGCCTTCCCCGGAACGATATAGTTATTTAGCACATACGTCATATAGGAACTCTTGAACGCGAATGCCCTTGGCTTTGCCAGTTCATCGCTAAATGGCTGCCTTCTTCGGTCTTTTGATGTGGCAGCCTTTGGTGCTGCACCTAAGTACAGCGTGTCCCCCTCTGACAGTTCATGTGCTTTGCCTGCCTTTATCTTTGAGACGATGATATAATAATCATGACGGATTATCCTTACATCCTGCTCCGGGGGCGTAAACAATCTAGAGTATCCTATCTTATAGTCTAGGTTATATCTAATCTCTTTCCTATACTGGTAGTAAATCAATAAGATGAGTTTTGATTTGTTCCATAAATGGCTCTCTTCAAAAGTCTCACCAACCACTTGATAATAATCAATCATAGTCAATATCAGCCGTTCCTTTGCAGATAAAGAACCATTTTGATTTATCTTATATGGTGTTACCTTTAACTCAACACCGGCTTCATGAAAGTCTGCTCTCGAATCACTGTTACATTCATAATGGAAAAATCGTTCTTCAATTATCTGACCAAGATTACCCTTATTCCGTTTAGCTTCACTGACATCAGCATTCTCATAAGAGGCCATTCCTTCCCGTCGCATGCGCTGTTTTCTTTCGTCTTCTTCTATGATCTCACGAAATGTCTTCCCTATCAATCTCTGAGCATAAGCTTCAATAGAGCTTGGACTTCTTCTATCGTATTCAATCATATGATCCATCATCTTCACTCCTTTGTATCTTTTGCTCAAAGATGATCTCCTCGATCACTTTCACACACTCATCGGTGTTTTGTAGAATGTCTTTCCCCCAGAAATGTATCACTGTCCAATCCGCAAACAAAAGAGCACTATCTTTCTCTTTATCGCGCTCCATATTCCTTTCAATCTTCGGGATCCAATAATCGGGATTCTTACCCTTTTCAAGCTTTGGCCTTAGAACTTCCCAATCTTTTCCATGAAAAAATTCGCTGTCACAGAAAATGGCAATCTTGTATTTTGTCAATGCTATGTCTGGTCTTCCCGGAAGTTCTGTGTAATTTTTTCTATAACGATAACCTTTCTTCCATAAAGCCCGTCTAAGAGTAACCTCGATACTTGTATCCTTGCCCCTGATCCGACTCATGTTTTTATGACTTTTATCAGAAGCTTCTCCGCGAAATCTCGGTTCTCGTTTATTCATTAGTTCCATACCCTCTATTTTGTTTTATTGCCAATTCATTAAGTAAAGTACAATATGCCATATATTCATCTGCTCCGATGGTCATAATACAGCCTGCCAAATATTATAATCTCCTTTCTGCAGTCATCTCCTGAATTCTGGTATAGTAAGCTTCTAACCTTGATCTCATTCTATCGACTGATACAAACCACTGATCTATATTTGATGAATTAATCTGACTAGCTCTAAGGATCCCTGCAATATCTGTTGCTGTAACGATCAATATCGGATGATCATCTTCAATCACTTCACTATATGCTTGGTTATCCACATAACTTGTAGTCACCATCACCATAATATCTGAATATACCTGTCTCCTCATCCAAATGGTCTGGCCACTCAAGTTCTGACATTGATGTATATAGAACAACATATGCCATTTTGCTTGGATCATCAACTCTACTTACTTTTCTGAAGCCAGATGAATTGCCACACTTTGGCAATAATCTCGGTAATACTTCATCAGAAATATTTTTCGCAGTACCACCCTTATATATACAATCTATGATCAGCTCTGCCTTTTCAAGGTCGTTGAATTGTACTTCCATAACTGCATTTACTCCCATGTTTGTTTTTTCTAATATGCCTCGGATCATCCGGTTTAATCGCATCTGATGGGATAAGCCAAGTCTTTCCCTTCAGCAGAGCACCTTCAACTCTTCCTTCCTTGCATAATGTCGCAATCCTTCTTCTGGAGATATTCCATTTTTCTGACATTTCTGTTGTAGTTAAAAATTCCATTTCGCGCCCCCATAGTGCGTAGAATACGTCACTACATATTATATTCCCGTACGGGAATATTTTCAATACTATTCTCCATCAACTTTATCTATATTGTCAGAAAACATATGACATCTGCTGTATGGCATTATGCCTTAATAGCCCAACAGTTCTGCCAAAACATCTTTAATCTCACTATCAAAGTCTTCTGCAGTAAAATTATCCAATATTTTAGTTTGAGAACAACTTACCTTATAAGTCGTTTGAAACCAATGATTTATTTTTTTAATAAATGCCTTTCCTCCCACTAAGGAGAGTTTATTTTCCAGTGTTGTCCATTTCTCACTCATAACTTTACGTGCGACTTTATTTGCAGTGCTGTGTTCCATACTATTATACTTTGCAATTTGCCCTGACATCTGGTCAAAAACCTCATCCTGCATACTATCTAACAAATCTTGCAATTTTTCTAAAAACTCTTGATACAATACCTTTTGTGAAGCTATAATCCTAAATAAAACTCGAGGGTTTAATAGATAGTTTTCTATTTCTTTTTTAGACCAAATATGTAGCTGCAAATGGTTTGAGTTTGCTTCTTTTCGCAATTCATCTAACTTATCTTGCGAGAAATAATCCTTATCCAAAATACAATAGCATTTGATCATGCCACCGGTTTCGTCATAAAATAATTTTGCAGCACCAAATGCTTCTCTCAAATTATTAAAACCTCCCAATGCGACACTAGGAAGTGCCATTAAGGACTCTGTCTTATTGGGATATATCTTATTAGCCATTTTATCAAGTAATTTTAAATCGTCCCCTTCAACAAACACACATTTTCTATAGCTTCCTATCCGAGTCAACGCTATATTATTTACTGCCCCAATGTCATCTATTATTTTTTGTACCGCCTTTAAGTCAGTTGCATATGCCATACGCCGCTTTTTCTTATCTACCATTAATATATTGGTGGCTTCCGTCTCCGAGATGATCTCAACAGAATGAGTTGCTACAATAGTTTGTGTATATCTCTTCTTAACTATTTTTAACAGTTTCCTTTGCAGATCAGGATGCATATAGACATCTGGCTCATCTAATATAACCGTGGATGCTCCCTTCGTTCTTGTTAAAAACCACATGATCTGAAGCCACATTTGCAGTCCACTTCCCATTAGCCCAATTTCGGCTAAAAAATTTGCATCACTTACATATAAATTGATGCTTCCTTCATCCGCAATATCATACTCTATACTTTTAATCTTTAATTCTTCCCACGTTTCCTCAGCTAGCTGAACAAATTCATTCCAGAATTCACTATGGTATTTTAAAATTTCATTACGAAAATGGCGTGATGACAAATATGTATCTCTATCGCCATCAATCGTCTGATCAGAAAGTCTTTTTTCTGTTTCTTTAATCAAACCAATTTGTGGCAATATTTCCACTCTCTCAATATTTAAAACTTGTGCTTTCATTTTATTTTTTATATTTCTTCCGTCTTCATCATATAAAACCGCATATGCATATTCGCTATTAGCGTGAATAACAATTTTTACACCGCTTTCCATGACAACGACTATTTGCGCATTTTTATCTTCGTACAGATAAACTATCCCTCGCAAATCAATTTTTATTTTTTCGACATCCAACCTAAATCCTTTATCACGCACTGGTGCCTGAAATTCAGTCGGTATCTCTCTGTATGTTGTATGTGTTGACTTTCTTATTGCCAACGCTACTAATCTTAATGCTTCTAACAAAGAAGATTTCCCTGAATTATTTTTTCCCACAATAATAGAAATACTTTTAAAATTAATTTTTGCATTTTCAAAACAGCGATAGTTTACTAATTGAATTTTATCTATCATTTTATTCTCTTTCGTCTATTTGAAGTTGGGATAGCAATTTCATTTATTACGCCACCCGAATATACATTCTCAATTATTATAATACTTATTCATTAAGCACACAATATAAAGCGCAATTATATAATTCACCATTCTACTCTTTCTCGATAAAATAGAGAGACCAATATCTTTATTTCTTCCCCAATTATTTCATTTCTAATTTTTTCTTCATCTGATATACTTTGATAATTTTCCAATTCTTTAATTACATCTACCAGCGCATTCAACTCTTCCTTTTTGGGAGGATTATTATCTCTTCCTACTAATCTCAAAAGCAAAGATTGTAAAGCTCGCATTGCATGCAAATAAACTTTTGCACTTTTGTTTCTAGAATATGTAAAAATGATATTTAATAATTGTTTGCAGTCCCTAATAGCATCTGACACATGATAAGGTATCCTTTGTCGTATCCACAACAAAGTTGTACTTTTTAGAGGTTCTCCCATATATACTAATTCAACACCATAATTTTGTCTTAAGTATTCTTTTAGGCTATTATAATTATTTTGCATTTTAAAAGGCAGACCATAAGCCTGCCTTTCCTGTCCCGCATTCTATTATCTATCATAAAATGGGCTCCTTTTACCTCCTCTTAGTCCATACATCTCATCTATAATCAATCGAAGACTTCGACACAACCGTGCTATACTGGCTTCCCTCATTAATCTCTGCCATCTTCTTTACAAGGAAAGGGATATATTCATCGCTCTGCTGGTTCTTCGGCCCCAGTATGATTTCCTTTATGATGGACTTGACCGGATAATGAATATACAACTTTTTACGCAGGGGATCTTCGCCTCCCGCCTCTTCAATATCCTGAAAGCTGTCCACAGTCCTGCGCTGCAAAATAACTCTGGTCTCGTTCTCATCACGGTACTCTTCAAACTTGAAGAGATATTTTATCTTTGCAAACAGTTCCTGCAGAAAGTCCATACATCTTTGCTGCTCCCACTCTTCAAATATCCCTCTCTCCAGCTTTGCAAAGATTTGCTTCAAAGTCTTCTCTATACTATTTATTTTAGTTTTTAGTATTTTAGAATCTAAGCCTTTTGCAATAAATTCATCCTGATTTTTATCCCAGTAGATCACCTTATACAAAACATAGTCATCTCTTTCGTTTCCGCTTTTTCCAACACGCAAGACTTCTAATAGACGCTGCTTATCACGGGCATTTTGAAAGGTTGCACCATCCATTACTACGCATACACCATTTCCCTTATCTCCATACTCACTCCACATCGTGAGGCGATCTACTTTATCGGAAAAGGATTTCAAAAATACCAGCGTGTCATCCGCCTTAGCTCGGGCCCTCTGATCACTTTGTCCGACGAAGCTATGAAACAGCGGAGAGTCGCATGATATATGCGTCCGAAGGAACTCTTGCAGCACCCGCCCTTCATTGGGATCGTTCATATAATCCACGTTCATGACAGACAGCCGATATTTCTCCCCTTTTCCCAGCGGCTCATCCAACAGCAGATAGCCAAAAGTCTGCATGGTAGTATAATACGCATAGTCCTCCTGACAATCCTTCTTTACCTGAATATATTTCTCAAGATCAAACACATTGTTATATAATCGGGAAAGCAACACGAGCATCTGCCGGACAGCCTCTTCTTCTCCGTCGCTCGCTGCCCACAGCATCAATGGTCTGATATTCACCTTGCTTGCGTCATACTGATTTTCAAATATAATGCGACGCTGCATATCTCTTTTAAAGGTTTTCATTGTATTCACCATTTTACCATATCCACATAGAGAAAACCCTCGGAAGATTGCCGCCAGCAAATAATCATCCGGCACGTCATCTTCGGCAGTACAGCTGCCTATATATTCTGTAAGTGCAGCCGGAAGATAACTTTTATCGGAAGAACCGTCTCTTATTACCCGAACTAAAAAATCCAAATACAAGTAAGTATCCAACGGGTGATCCGTGGCCTGGTTCTCATGAAACCACTTTTGCACCTCCTCTACGCGTCTTTCCAGTTCTTCGCCGTCCTGCTCCATACAGATTTCACACCTTAATGTCATGCGAAAGTAATTCTTTTCCGTCTCAGACAAAAAGCACTCCTCAGAAAGGAGCTGTTCATCCAGAAAGGTTTGAAAAGCCTGCAACCGATTTACCATTCTCGCAACAGTCACAATATTGTCAAACATCACCTGCAGCCAATATACGTAGTTATGCCGTATCACAAAATCAGCTTCCTGAAAAAATCGGGAGCCCAAACTAAGCAGATCCTTCCACACGTCCACATAAACACTATAGGCCTCTGCGTAGTTTCCACAGATCACCTTTTCCCTGCAGAACAAAATGGTGCAGCAACTGGCAGCAAGATCAATATCATTTTCCCAATAAATATCTGACATAATATCCTGCAAGTCCGGCACAAGATCAGCCAGAAAATATAGCATGTTCACAAACTTGCTAAAAAAAAACATCCTATTGCTCAATAACGCTGCAATGCGTTCCTGCAAAACATATCGGGGCAAGACTTTTGCCCCTTTATCCATCCGGTAGAGCTGGTAGGCAAGAATTAAGATTCTATTTTCTTCCAGTTCTTCCCAACGGAGTATGTTGGCTGCCTGAGCCTTTTCCAAAACAAATTCACATTCCTCTATCAATTGAACGGCCACATCTTGGTCCAATTGTTCGCTGTTATACAAGACATCAATATTGCTCTGAATAGTCCGGCGATACACTTCTGATAACTCACGCTTTTCCAGAGTCTCGCTTATATTTTCCAGCCTTTTTTCCCACTCCTTCTCAATGTACATTCACTCATTCCTCCTGCGCAGCTATACACGATCAACCTACAACGCCCCCGGATTCTCCGCATAATAAGGATACACATACCCATACACAGAGACAATGATACACACTGCTATCAGCAGGCACAGCGCCACCACAACACCTGTTTCCAGCCATTCCTTTCTCCGACCGGCAGGCAGGATCATCTTTCCTTTTATCAACAGGAAGCACTCCCAGAAATTTGCCCTAAAAAACTTCTCCAGCCCACGGACACTATAATATCCCAGCGGCACCAGCGATGGGAGCAGATACCGTCCCTGCGGCTGGTAATCCCTGGTGTAGGAATACTGTATACTGAGGATCAGTGGCATCAGAATACAGAACACCATATTTAGGCGAAAGAACACTTCCAGTCCCTTTCGCCGGGGGAGGAGTTTGGTCGCCCCTTTGCACTTCTTAAGGGGAATTAAAATGCCCAAAACCGCGCATCCAAAGAGTAACACCCTGTAAAAGCGGTATACCCAAGGGGACATTGGAATGCTCATGGCTCCGAATATACCGATGAAGCTCATTCTGGAAAGCTCAAAAAATGTGGTCTCCCGAAGCATGTCCCAAACGGAATACCCCTGGTTCTGCCATGTGAGTCGTGTGTCCGGATGCTGCTCCGGAACTGCATAAAGTGCGGCGCAGTTCTCTCTGGCCTGCAGCCCCAGAAAATCACCGTCATAGAGGATCGCGCTGCGGACAAACCACCAGCCGATGCCGGCCAGCACCAGCACAGAGATAAAGCAGCCCCATTTTAGAAAAGGCTTCCAATCAAAGGAAATCTTGCCGTCTGCGCGGGTCAGATAGAAAGCCACAAAGAGCAGCATGCAGCTCAAAATATATCCATATGCATTGTAATAAGACATGGCACAAAAGATAATCCCCACCGCCATCACCGTGGAGGAAGACCACTTAAAACCATCCTTCAGGCCGCAAGTGAGTCCGTAAAGCATGATCGCTGTGGCCATCATACAGCAGGAGTCAGTATTGACATAAGTATGCATGAAGATGGCCTGCGGAAGGAACGTGACCAAAAAGGCAAAGAGCCAGGCAAACCGCCTGTCCTCAAACCATTTTCTTCCCAACAGCATCACAAACACGGCCATCACCAGACCAAAGAGAAAGTTGACGGATCGGGCCGTGTAGAGCAAAGCTTCCTCCGAGTCCGTAAAGAGGTTCACCAGTCGCATTGCGTATCCCTGAAAGATATAGGGCAGGATCGGTTGAAATGCATAGGAAAAGCCATACCCACCTATACGGATCTCCTCATCGTAACCGTTGGGCAAAGTGCCATGCTCCACAATATATTGGGGCACCAGATAACGGTTATTCTCATCGGGCGGACTGCCAAAGGGCTGCCGAATAAGCAGAGAAAGCGCGATAACAATATAGAGTCCAAAATAGCACACCGCAGTCGCTATGGACAGCTTGCGATTTTGTTTCATAGTAATTTCCCTTAAAATAATATCTTTGCGCATATTATACCACATTTTCCCTGTCCTGAAAACAATCTTTCCCTTACGCTTTTCTTAAGCAAAAACTGAGCGACCATTATACCTTTTCTTTTTTGATACAACGGTCGCTCTACTGAACTTCAATATCCAATTTTTGTTCCTCTTTCTCGGCTTCTTTCCTCTTTCCTTTTCTTCCTCTTGCACTAAGCCTTCTCTTCGTCAGCCGATTTACTAGATAAGGCTTTTTGTGGTTTTCTTTTACTAATAAATCTAACTTTCCTGAAACTCTCTGCTTAACCTATTTACGCGACACCCTTCTGGTTCGCTTTTCTCTCATTCTCATATTTGATCAAGGGTTTTCCTGACTGTTAGATTTATGTTACCAAGTGTGCCATTGGACTCTACCTCCTATTTTTCTTTATTGCTAGGGTTTTCAGTTGCCGGATAACATTTGCATCTATGTCAAATGCTTTAACGAAAGTTGTTTTGTGTTTCTGTAATTGTATGATATCACTTGTAGAAAGACTTTTCAAGTCTTTTTTTATTATTTTTTTAAAACTAGCATATTGCACAATTATTATCTGACAATTTGTGAATTGTGTTAAATTATTCTGTATCCTCCCGCCTTAAGGAGATCACTTGAA
The DNA here is from genome assembly GCA_022511465.1 of Acetatifactor sp. Classification (GTDB taxonomy): domain Bacteria; phylum Bacillota; class Clostridia; order Lachnospirales; family Lachnospiraceae; genus Acetatifactor. The sequence continues at coordinate 34,864 of JAFLRM010000030.1, forward strand.
ATAATACCGTACATACCTTCCATCCTCGACCTCACTATAATGGAAATCATTTTCAATATATTGCATGATCCAGCTGTCCTCGCTTTCCATCAGCTGTCCATACCAGCAATCAACCACAATTACATCCGGCTGCTTCTCAGGATACAGACTCCAATAGGTGAGCAGTCTCTCGTCATAGCTTGTGGGATCCACAATGGAAAAGTGACAAATATTGCAATCTCTGAACATATACGGCGAAGTTCCAGCTGTTCCCACCATATTAGTGACGATCAGACAGTTGGCTCCCTCCTCTATGTACTCTTCAAACTCCTCATAGGTGCAGTTTGTGATGTAAGCCTGCATATAATTCGTGAAAATACCGGTCGCCGGCCCCTCTTTCAAAATCCCTCTAACACCCAGAATGGAATTCGTCTCTGTATTTCCTGCCCGCAGAGTAAAACCTTTACCGAAGATGGACACAACCACAAGGCTCACAAGCAAGATCCAGATCCATTTTCGACTCCGCTCCCTGAGCTCACTTTCCAACGCATAGATTAAAATCAGCACAGCAAACAAAGATCCAAGCATTCCATGGGGAATCGCATACCATACACCCAGATCGCTCATATATATGACTGCCGCTATGGTGATTACGGCCCCGATCAAACCAGCAAGAAGCGTCTTTTTCCTTTCGTCCGCCACACGCCATACCAGCGCTGCCGCAAGCAAAAGTACCAGCAGATGGATCATCGGGTCTTCATAGCCCTTTTTTACAACGACCCAATAGAACACCTGAACTGCCTCAGCCGCAAGTACCAACAGCACTGCCAGTGTCGAACGCTTTAAACCCTTTTCTATCCCTTTGTGTCTCTCTGTTAGATAAAGCAGCGCCCACACCAGAAGCGCCATCAATATGATCACTGCCAGAAAAAGGATCAGAGAGCGGGCATCTCTCGTCATCGCCGCTATCCTAAACTCCGCCGTGAGAGAAACATCATGTGTCAGATCAAAGTCCAACACATATCCCACATTGCGCAAAAATGCTTCCGGCGATACAGACATAAGCACATATCCCAGCCAGATCACTGCACTTGTCCCGCATACACCGGCAAAAAGAAAACAGTCCGCCAATGCATGCTTTGTACCACCGACTGTTCCACTCTTTGCTTTTCCCCTTCCGGACTGCAGAAAGATACAGATCAAAAAGACAGGAAACAGAATCAGACACGCCGGATATGACAGCACCTCAAACGCCATACCTACTCCCGCCAATACCAACCAGATCCGGTGTTTCCATCCGCCTCTCACCGTGTCACTGTCCTTCCCATAATACTGTATTAGAGACAGCACGATCACCGTAAAAAACCACACCTGGAGATTGGCGAACTCCGGAATCTGAATAAGCTTTGGCGAAATGTTGAAGTAACAAAGTCCCAGCACGAATGCGTATTCTCTGCGGATATATTTACAACAGACCCGATAGAGCCATATCGTCAACGCAATCTGTATCACTGTCGTACAGACACGCAGAAAAAGCACTACACCTGTAGTGCCTCCCGTAACGGCTTGAAATAACCTCATAAGCCAGACACAGACAAAAGCCGAGGTCTGATGAGGTTCCCACATGGTGCCAAACAGATCGTCACCCATCAGATGCCGGTATGCCATCACCACTTGGTATTCCTCATCCAACGTATAATCCACAAAAATTACCTTGAGGGCCGCCAACACACTGCCCACAAGCAAAAGCATCTTCAACAGTCTGAATTTACTTAATCTAATACTACTCTCCGGTCTTTCCTTGCCCATCCGGCGTGTTCTCCTCATCCCACGGATCTAAAAAATACAATATTTTATACCATCTTATTGTCGTACATGGACAACAGCTTGTCCAGATAGACCGACTTAAACTGTTTGCTTGCCAGCGCCTGTTTCAGCGGCGGAAGACGCAATATGGTTCCGAACACCGCTGCCATGGCTCGATGATTTGCAAATGCCTGATTGTCAAAAATAAGGTTCTGGAGCGTTCCTTTCTCAATGGCCTGCACTACAAAACGGTGTGTGCTGTTGACCGGCGTGATGATCTGCACCGGACGGCGTTCCAGTTCAATAGCCTTGGTGGGGCAGTTCCGCGCGCATACACCGCAGCCAAGACAGATCTCACTGTCTATCACCGGATGCTTTTTACTATTATCCTCTGTCTGTCCTTCTTCCATGGCGATCGCCAGAATAGGACAGACCTTGGCGCATTTTCCGCAACCCACACATTTATCAGAATGCACCTTCGGCATATAGTTGGTAGTAGCTACCGGCTGCATGGGGCTGAATTTTCTCGCCGCCTGCAGAGCTTCACAGCAACAGCCGCAGCAGTTGCAGATAAACGCCGGATGCTCTCTGACATTTTCTCCAATCTGAACCAGATTGCTGGCATAGGATCGCTCAAGCACATCCATAGCCTCTTCCTTGGAGATGAGCCTTGTATACTCCCCATTCTCCGCCAGAGAACGGGCCACATTGTTAAAGGTCAGGCAGACATCCCAAGGGGCATCTATCTCACAGGGATGCCCTGCATGATACATCCGATGCCTGCAATAACAGGTCCCCACACCAATATATTTGGCATCTTCAATGATATGAGTGGCCCGCTCATAGTCGAGAATGTGGTTGGTCTTGTCATTCGTCAACACCGGCTCCTGCACAAAAACACGCCCCTGAGGTGTCTCCACAGAAAAGAACAGCTCCTTGACAAAGTCCTCCTCCACATTCATATACTGATAATAAAGCTCGCTCAAATATTTCTGATCAATATCTCCGCGCGTGCGCATCAGGGCAAATTCAAGAAACCCTGCCATGGGAGGCGGCATCACAAACCGCCTCTGGCCTTTGTAATAGGAATCTACCATCAATGCTTTCTCGCAGAGACGGTCCAAGAGCTTCTCCGCCTTTGCTTCTGTGGTCCCCCAGATTTTGGCGGCCCTCTTTAAAGTGAACGGACGAACCGGCAGCATCGCCACCCACTTTGCCTCTTTTTCCGTATATAGTACCTGCAAGATCTTGTACCATGTCTCCGATGACGGTGCTCCCTGGACAAACCAGTTAATGCGATCCTCCAGATTCTTATATGCATCTCTCGCTGTCAAGTGTCCCATAATGTCACCCCTTTCGGTTTATTGTTGCTGCTGCGCCTGATATATCAGGATATCTCCAACTGCAATCTCAGTGAGGTCCCCGGGCACGATCACTGCACCGTTGCGAATAAATACCACAATATCAATCTGATACTCCTCCTCCGCTGCCTTTACACATTGTCCGGCAAAAGGACTTTCTTCGTCTACGGTAACGCTCACAGTCCCCCTGACACTTCCTCTGGGCTCGTTTTGATTCTGCACCTGCGTATACCGTTCCACGAAACCGGCGGAAATAATACCGGTTGGAATGGCTACCACTCCCACCCCAAGAAAGGATATGATGATCGCCATCGCCTGTCCTAATGCAGTAACCGGATAAATATCTCCGTACCCGACAGTGAGTATGGTAGACATGCTCCACCAGATCCCCGAAAAAGCATTTTTAAACACTTCCGGCTGGACTTCGTGCTCCGCGCTATACATGCATAGCGAAGACATCAGCATCAGCATCAAAATAATGAAAATGGAGGATATGAGCTGATTCTTTTTTTCCTTCAAAACAGAAGTGATCACATTAAAGGAATCATAATAGGCGTTGATCCGGAACAAATGCAATATCCTGACAACCCGCAACATTCGGAGTGCCACAAACCCCGACAAAAAGAAAAAGGGCAGGATCGTACACAGATCAACAATGCCGTCAAAGGAAACAAGAAACCGCAGCGCGGCTTTTCCCTTGCTCTTGTCAGGATAAAGATACTCTGCCGTCCAGATTCTCAGCAAATACTCTATTCCAAATATGATGATCGTGATCAGCTCTATCGCACGTAAAATGTCAAAGTACTCTGCTGCTTCCTCAAAGGTCTCCAGAAACAAGACCGCTATATTTATGACGATAGCGATCACAATGAACACATCGAAGGCACGGCTGACAAAGTCATCCTTTTTGCCAATCTGAATGATGTCGAAGATGCGTTTTTTCTTTTTTTCGGTGATAAATGGCCTCATGGTTTCTCCCGATCGCTCTCTTATCAGGTCTGCTCTTTCCAGATCCAAACTTCTCAATAATATATCACTCCAATTATACCACTCCCATACCTCTTATACCAGCATATTTTAGGGACTTTTATCCCGCTGTCTTGTCTTCTATTATTTTTCAAGTATTTGGAAATATTGCACGGCCCTCCTCCCTATGATATAATAACCTTATTCGTAAACATTTGATGGCCGAATGGCCATCAAATCGTAAATGTGAAGCATTTATAATATAATGATCGGTACATCAATCATTCAAAGGAGGAGGAAGAAGCAATGACACGAACGTCGCTTTTTAAACAATTAGTGTTTCCCATGATTCTGATCGTCTGCCTTCTGACAACCATTATCATTGTCGGCGTAGGACTTACCTTTACCGGCTCCTATCAAAGGCAGATTCAGTCCCAGAACATGGATACCGCAACTTCTATAGCCAGACATGTACAGGCCTTTACGGATACTGCTTATAAAATATCAGAAGAGCTGGCAGCCAACGAGCTGATCCTCACCATGAAGACCGACATACAAACCCCAATCCTTCAATCTACCCTTGCGCGCAATGATTATATTGAGTTACTTTATATTCAGGGGATGGATGGCATGCAGACCGGTCGTTCCACCGGCGAGCTGGCTAACCGGAAGAACCGTTGGTGGTTTACACAGATGGAGGAAAACGGCGAGCCCTTTATTTCCAAGTCCTATTATTCTGTCAATACAAACATGCCCTGTGCCTCCATTTTTCTTCCTCTGATCAGGGACGGGGAAATGATTGGTGTTTTTGCGACCGATATTAAGTTGACGTCTCTGCAGGACCTGGTTCTTGCCTATTCTCAGCCGGAGAATGGACGTTATTCTTTCATTATAGACGGCGACGGTGTGGTGGTGGCTCATCCGGACAATACTTACCTGGAAGAATTATATAACTACAAGCTGATGACTCACACCGTATCCGCAAAAGATGGAGCCGGTCAAACCCTTTATGATGCCGAAGGCAACATCGTCACGGAAGAACAGCCTTTTACCGTCTCGGATTCTTTTAAGGCTGCCATTGATGACGTTATGAACCATAATTCCGATTCTGCTATCATCACTGACAATGGCCAGAAGTTATATATCAGTTACACGCCGGTTGAACTGTCCGGTCATTCAGACTCCTGGTCCGTGATCACGGTGCAGACGGCTTCCTCTGCCATGGCTCTCCGTAACAGGATCCTGCTTATGTCGTTGCTGGCCGGGATCGTCTCCCTGCTGATCACTGTTATTCTCATCACGTTCATCGCCAGAAATATCACTCATCCGATCAAGGACATGGCTGTTCTTATGACCCAGGTATGTGATGGAGATTTCACCATTATGGCCGACGAAAGCAACCGAACGGAACTGGGTACCTTGGCCAAAAACTTTAATCTCCTGATCCAGAAATTTTCCTCTATTCTGGGAGATTCCACTAATGTGACTAATGATATTGTGGGCAGCCATATGGTACTTCAGAATATCATGGAAAGCAGCAACAGTATATCCGAGCAGATGAATATGATTTACTTCGGTGCTGATGAACAGTCCAAGGATGCCAAACAGGTATTTGAATTTGCCGTAAACATGCAGACACAATTTGAGGATGTGGGGGCTTATACGGATTCCCTGAATTCCTCTGCAGAGCACTCCATTCAGATGGGTAATCAGGGGCAGGATCAGATCCGCCAGCTCCGCAACCAAAGTGTCACCTCACTGGACAACATCAATCAGATGGTACAAAAAATTCAGGCACTGGAGGCGAAATCCTTAAATATCCGGGAGATCGTCAGTACCATTTCCGATATTGCCGACCAAACGGCACTGCTGTCTTTGAATGCCTCCATCGAAGCAGCAAGAGCCGGAGAGCAGGGACGAGGCTTTGCCGTTGTGGCAAATGAAATTGGCAATCTGGCTTCCCACTCCGCTGATGCCACCCAAAACATTACAGAAATCATCGAGAGCATTGTATATGAGATCAATCAGACTGTGACCGGCATCTATGGTATCCGTGACATTTTCAATCAACAGGACGAATATGTCTCTGACATGAAGCATGCCTTTGATAATATGAATCAATCGACCAAGGATATGTCTGACGGCATTCAGCATATCAGCTCTGAAATGGATGAGATGTACCAGCTGAGCCGTACCCTTCTGGACGCTGCCCGAAATATCTCCGACATTTCGGATACCACCTCCCAGCTTACGCAGGAAGCTTCTGCCTCCCTGCAAGGGCAAAGGGAACAGATTTCTTCCTTCTACGAAAAGATTCAGCTGTTGGCTGAATCCTCAAGTCAGTTGAATATGAAAATGTCGAAGTTTAAGAGATAACGATGAGGAGTGTGGCAAAGTAACTGAAATTCAGTTATTTTGTCACACTCCCTGAAAACAATAATTCCTGCTCTTCTTACTTTCCTGTTGGCAAATACGGTCTCAGTGCTCCTGCTACATTACTGATGGGCATTGTCTGAAGCCACACATGTCCCGGTCCGCTGATCACGGTATTAAAGAGTCCTTCTCCGCCAAATAATGCATTCTTTGCTCCTGACACGGTTTTAACATCGATTTCGCAGCTTGCAGACATAGCTGCCAGATGCCCCGTATCTATGACCAACTGCTCTCCGGTTTGCAATTCATATTCCACTATATGTCCGTCAAATTCAGCAAACACAAGTCCCTGACCGGTTGTCTTCTGCATAATAAAACCTTCTCCGCCAAACAGACCGGCACCTACTTTTTGCCTGATATGCGCAGACAATGTCACGCCGGCTTCACTCGCAAGATACGCACCTTTTTGGAATACGATCTCATTCCCCGGACTGATTTCAAAGGCTCTGATGGAACCCGGAAAACTGGACGCAAAAGCGATCATACCGGGACCGCCTTCCGCAGTATAAACATTCTGAAACATTTTCTCTCCCGAAAGCACTCTTCCAATGGACTTTCCAACTCCCCCGTTGGTGGTTGTCTCCATCTTCATGTTGGGGGACATCCATGACATGGACCCTCCCTCGCATATCATCTTCTCACCAGCCTCCAGTTGACAGATCACAACCGGAAGGGTTTCTCCTTGAATCTCGTATTTCATTCATTTTCCTCCTTTTCTCTGCCATCGCAGATCACTCCCTTATTATATAAAGTTTATAGGCCATTAGCAAGAGGACAACTAGAATTTTGTAGTATATATGATAGGGGGTGCAGACAAAAGGTTGGACTGAATACAGCCAGAAAGGAAGGAACGATGTATTCAGAAGAACAGTATCACAAGGCACTTGAAGTCTATGAAGAAACAGGATCGATAACAAAAACAATCACTATTTTGG
>JAFLRM010000031.1:0-13923 GCA_022511465.1 Acetatifactor sp.
GCTTATCGGTCTGAATAACCAATTCGTGGGTGGCAAACCCCTGTTTTTCCAGCTTATCCAGTACCAGATAGATCTGGCTGTTCTGCGCGTTCCAGAAAAACTGTACCGAGGAACTGAAGGCCTTCGCCAAATCGTAGCCGCTCATGCTCCCATAATTTAAAAAACCCAAAACGCCATGTGACAACGACATCTTTTTCACCTCTTATAAACTATAGTACAATTTTATGATATGCAAAAATTATACTATTATAAAGTAGGAGTTGTCAATTCATATTTGGAGAAACAAAGGGGCCGTTGCTATTATCGAAAACATGCTTGTCCATTATAAAAACCTTCGATATAATATATTCGCACATATGTCACGGCACTCAAATTGCCACATTCTGTTATACCTTGCTACCAGATTTAGAGGTCCTTGCTACAAAGTAGGAGAGTAGAAATGAAGAAAAAGATTTGTCTATTATGTCTATGTTTTTGTGTTAGTTTCAGTGCGTGTGGAACAGCAATTACGGAAAATGAGTCCGTATCCCAAGAAGCAGAGCAAAGTATGCCGATTTTTATAGAAAAATATGATGAATGCTTTGCCGTGGAGGGTGCAAAAAGGGCAGCGCTCATCTATTTGGATGAGGATTCCATACCGGAACTGCTGATCCTTAAGGATGGAGAGTACCGCTTGTATTCGTTTGATGGTTCCGAAATAAAGCCTATAGTTATGCCTGATGCAGGGATCCATGCTAATGCGTATGGGGCATCACATAACTTTAGTTTATGGGAGTATCAGACCTTCTACTGGTTTGAATATGTTCCATATGGAGGACTGGCGCGCGTTCATTGTGGTACGGATGAAGAGAGGGACGATCATTATCTCAGATATACAGATGGGTCATTTGTGACTGAGCTTGAAGTAAAAAGTGATGGCTTTAATGTATGGGATACATATGATGCAGATGTACAAATCACGAATGAGGAATTTTTAAGCCGATTATCTGCTTTGGGATATGACAAGCTGATACCCTGCGGATATTTATATGAAGACGTAACAACAGCGTATGTAAATATAAATGCCGTATTGGATAACAGAAAGGTGTTGGAAGCCTTTGTAAATGGGGAAATAGATGCCTTGGACTATGTGGAAGGGATGAGTGATATCCCGGAAGAGAGCTTTGTCACAAGGAGCTATGAGGAGTTTTTTGATGACATAACAACAGGGGAGGAGCTTTGGGGACGCGTGGTGTATACAGACTTTGATAACGATGGCGAGGAGGAGCTGGTCATACGTGGTTTTGTCGGAGCGAGCCTATTTTTTGATGTGATAGGTGACACAGTTTACAAAGTGCTGGAAACAGGTACAACAACGGATGTAGCATATGTTGCTGAATTTATGGGAAAGACGGTGATTGCGAGAACAGACACGACTCATGTAGGAAGAGAAGTTTATGATATAATGGAGTTTGATTCCTGTTGCTGCTTAATTGACAGGTTTGTTCTGAGCACTTTCTATGAGGGGGATACCTATACCGAAGATGACGAGTTTAGTTATAGAGGGCAGGATATAACGATGGAGGAGTTTGAGAAAATAAGGGATAATATTAATTGACCATTGACAATCGGGTTTACATAGTGTAAACTAAAAATATAAAGTTTACACTATGTAAACCTTTGCTTTATTTAAGCGGATATCCCGAAAAGCAGATGATGAACGGAGGCTAAAAATGGAAGGAATCAAACTGGCAGAGATTGAAAGTAAATTCGTGGAGCTGGTGTGGCAGTCGGAGCCTATTAACTCAGGGGACTTGGTACTCTTGTGCGAAAAAGAGCTAAACTGGAAAAAGTCCACTACATACACAGTGCTTCGGCGGCTGTGCCAAAAGGGAGTTTTGAAAAATGAAGGAGCAATTGTTACATCACTGATCAAGAAACAAGAGTATTTTGCCATTCAAAGCGAGCAGTTTATAGAAGATACTTTTGAAGGCTCCCTGCCGCAGTTCTTGGCAGCGTTCATGAGCAGGAAAAAGCTAAGCTCCAAGCAGATTGCCCAGATCCAGAAGATGATAGAAGATTATCAGGAACCGGAAGAATGAGAGGTGAGTATATTATGGAGAATTGGCTGTTATTGCAGATTCAAGTCGGTATTGTAATTTTGATAGTATTATTTCTGCGTCAAATGATGCGCAGGCTGCCTAAGATTTATTCCTATGCATTATGGCTGGTGGTATTTTTGCGACTGTTGTGTCCTTGGAACATTGAGAGCCCTGTCAGCCTGATCCCTTCCGAGACGCATTTGGAAACGTTCTTAGGCTGGGACGGGGAAGAGGATGTTCCTCAATATGGAAATAACAAAAACAACGGCATGGCACTCCAGACGCAGCCAATGTGGCAGGCAGAAGCAGCAGATCAACTGAATCTGTCAAATAAACCTGACGATTCTTATGCTGAAAAAAGCCTGACAGGTGATAGAGGCAATGCTCCACACTTGGTGTCAACACCTCTTTCATCCGGTTTTTCCGGGGTACAGAAAGCTCTGATCGCCATCTGGGTGGCAGGTATTTTAGCAGTCTGGATCTATAATTTTTCCTCCTTATATAAGATACGCAGGAAGCTGAAGTGTGCAGTATTACTGGAGGAGAATGTGTGGGTCAGCAGTGCGATCCGAACGCCTTTTGTGTTGGGCTGGCGCAAGCCGCAAATTTATCTGCCTCGTTCGCTGCAGGACAGAGAACTGGAATATGTGTTATACCACGAGAAAACCCATATACGACGCAAAGATTACGTGGTAAAGAACCTTGCTTTTCTGTTGACTTCCGTTTACTGGTATCATCCTTTGGTATGGCTTGCATTTTACCTTTTGGGACAGGATATGGAAATGTCCTGCGATGAGGCGGTAGTGAAACAACTGGGATTGGACATCAAAAAGCAGTATTCTCAGTCCCTGTTAAACTTTGCTTCGGGGTCACAGATTAGCTCCGCCACTCCCCTTGCATTTGGAGAAAATGGGGTGAAGCAGAGGATTCGGAATGTGCTCGCATATAAAAACGCAAAAAGATGGATAGGACTGATTGGAATTGCTCTCGTGACAGTAGCCGGGGTAGTGCTTTTGACCACCAGAGGACTCTCCGCTTCACCGGCGGAAGATGGCGATGGTACAATTGTATCAGGAGGAAGTTTAGAGGGCGAAGAACAAGCGAACACCTCTTCGGCCGAGATTCCCGAGGGGAATCGAGAAATCTATGAGGAGTGCCAGATATGGGAGGGGGATCTGGAGGGAAACCTTTATCAAGTGACCGAAGAGGGAATTTGGGAAATCAGTCCGGAGGGGCCGAGGCTTGTTTACTCCGGATATATCGGTACCGCTCCCCGGTTGCAGCGTTTTGGGGATAAGCTGTTTTTTATGATCAATGTGACAGGTGCTGAGCGGGACAACTTTTTTTACAACGGAATAGGGTGGATAAACGTAAAAGACGAGACAAGAGGCACACTGGAGATTGATGAGAATGCGCCGCTCACAGATCTCTGGGTGTATAACGGTTTTTTCCAGTACCGTCTTGAGGGAGAGGATGCTTTCAGCCCTGACCGACATATTTTCATTTTGCCGGATGATGATGAGGGATTGACCCAGACCGAGAAAATGGAGAGAGGGGTTGCACTGAGCAGACATCTGACGGAGAATCCCGGAACGCTTCTGGCAGTGGGAGAGCATTCCTGGGATCAGATCAATGCATGTCTGGATCTGGATATGGATGGCGTTGCGGAGGAAATCTTCATCATGCGCGATCCGGACGAGGATCCGATTTATGGTTATCTGCCTTTGGATTATTATGTGTTGACTGTGATTGGCGCTGAGGACAGCATACTGAAAGGGCATGCGGACAATATCTTTGCGGAGATTTACGCGGTCAGTCTGGATGGGGAGACCGTTCAGTTAGTATTGTATGAAGACGGCCCCAGCGATGATCCGCTGTCCCATATCTTTTGCTATCAGGCTGGACAGCTTGTAGAGACAGGAGTCATAGCTGATGATATCCGGAGACGGGAGATCACGGCGGAAGGAGAGATCATCAGCCACATCCGCTACGGGGGGATCCAGGATGACTATAAGTTGGTGACATGGCAGTTAAATGAGGCAAAAGAGCTGGTGGAGATTCCCCAGGACACGTATGAATTGGTGAGTCAAAATGAAATTACCCTGCTGACGCATCTTCCCGTCCGCAGTATGCCTGTCCCACAGGAAGGAATTTACATGGGAATACGGGGATATATCATAGAGCCGCAGACAGTAAAATTCATCGCGGTCAGCAGCGATGAAAGATGGATACAAGTGGAAGCGGAGGACGGACAGCAGGGATGGTTTGCAATAGAATGGGATCCCGATAGGTGGGATTATGTGATCAAGGAGCTGGATCTGGGAGCGTATGAGATCTTTGAAGGTTTGAAAGTCATAGCAGGATAGACATCAAGATAAATTCAGATGTGTTACAAATGCTGGTGTACTGCATCATCTTGTAGGAAGTAATGATGCGGTATACCGGCATTTGTGCGCTCTCTGTGAGCATATGATTAAAGCGAATAAAATTGCACAAACATAAAGAACATGGTAAAATGTCATAGTGGACAGAAAGATATTGTTATTTTTTTATCAATTTAGCCATTGCAAAAGAGATAACCCTGTGATACAATGTTTTCGATGGTAATGACAAAAAAATAACAATCAACAAGATCATCATAAACCATATAATTATGGAATGGAGGAAAATCATATGGCAAGAAAAGTTGTATTAGCCGGCGCATGCCGTACCGCCATTGGCACCATGGGCGGAACTCTCAGCACAACTCCCGTGGCGGAGCTTGGTGCTATCGTTATTAAAGAGGCACTGAACAGAGCAGGTGTTGCTCCCGAGGCTGTGGATCAGGTATATATGGGGTGTGTTATTCAGGCAGGACAGGGTCAGAACGTGGCTCGTCAGGCTTCCATCAAGGCCGGGCTTCCTATTGAAGTACCCGCTGTCACCATGAATGTAGTGTGCGGCTCCGGTTTGAACTGTGTAAATCAGGCTGCACAGATGATCATGGCAGGCGATGCTGATATCGTGGTTGCCGGCGGTATGGAGAACATGTCCATGGCTCCCTATGCGATCCCTCAGGCGCGTTACGGCTACCGCATGAACAATGGCACTCTGGTTGACACCATGATCAAGGATGCGCTGTGGGATGCATTTAATGATTACCACATGATAAAGACCGCAGACAATATCTGCGAGGAGTGGGGACTGACCCGCGAAGAACTGGATGAGTTTGCATTGAAGAGCCAACAGAAAGCAGAAGCTGCTCAGAAGAACGGTGCTTTCAAGGCGGAGATCGTTCCCGTAGAAGTTAAGAAGAAAAAGGAGACCATCGTATTTGATACCGACGAAGGTCCCAGACACGGTTCCACTATCGAAGGACTTCAAAAGCTTCGCCCCATCAATCAAGGCGGCTTCGTGACCGCCGGCAACGCTTCCGGCATCAATGACGGCGCAGCAGCGATTGTTGTGATGAGTGAGGAGAAGGCGAAAGAGCTTGGCGTTAAGCCCATGGCCACCTTCGTGGCAGGCGCTCTCGCAGGCGTTCGCCCTGAGGTGATGGGTATCGGCCCCGTAGCCGCTACCAAGAAGGTGATGGAGAAGACCGGCATGAAGATTGAAGACTTCGATATCATCGAGGCAAACGAGGCGTTCGCTGCACAGTCCGTAGCGGTAGGTAAAGACCTTGGCATTGACGTTGACAAACAGCTCAACCCCAACGGTGGTGCCATTGCACTCGGTCACCCCGTAGGAGCTTCCGGCTGCCGTATCCTGGTAACCCTGCTCCATGAGATGCAGGCAAGAGGTGCCAAGACTGGCCTTGCAACCCTCTGTATCGGCGGCGGAATGGGCTGCTCCACTATCGTAAAGATTGAAGACTGATCAGTAGCAACTTCACAGAGAGAATACCAAACCATATATTGGTAACGGTATTCTCTTTGTTGCGAGATAAAAATAGGTAACTTTCTAGGCATCAGCTTCCTTCGGACAATGTTCTTATGAGAACCGTAGAAAAACGCCGGCACTTAGGCGGTGTCTTTTACCGCCTTACGTGTCCGCTGCGTTTTTCTTCGAGTGGGAACGTGTCCGAATAAGAATGTTGTCCGGAGGAAGCGTCCCTTGAGTTTATTTTTATAGGAGGATCCCATGGAATACATTTTATACGAACAAAAAGGCGACTACGCTATTCTTACCATCAACCGTGAGAAAGCCCTAAACGCTCTAAACTCCCAAGTACTCGACGAGCTAAATGCCACCCTCGATGCCATCAACCTTGACGAAGTGCGTTGCCTCATCATCACCGGAGCAGGAGCCAAATCCTTCGTGGCAGGCGCTGACATCGGAGAGATGAGCACCCTGACGAAGGCAGAGGGAGAGGCTTTCGGCAAGAAAGGAAACGACGTTTTCCGCAAGATCGAGACCCTGCCCATCCCTGTGATCGCCGCGGTAAACGGCTTTGCGTTGGGCGGTGGCTGTGAGCTCTCCATGAGCTGCGACATCCGCATCTGCTCCGACAACGCCGTGTTTGGCCAGCCCGAGGTGGGATTGGGAATCACCCCCGGTTTTGGAGGGACCCAGAGACTTGCCCGTCTGGTGGGAGCCGGCATGGCAAAGCAGATGATCTATACTGCCCGCAATATCAAGGCAGATGAAGCATATCGCATCGGACTCGTGAACGCAATTCATCCCCAGGAGGAGCTTCTTCCCGCTGCGGAGAAGATGGCATCCACCATTGCAAAGAACGCACCCATCGCTGTGCGCAACTGCAAGAAGGCCATCAATGACGGCTTGGATGCAACCATGGACGAGGCACTGGTCATCGAGGAAAAGCTTTTCGGCGATTGCTTTGAGACGGAGGACCAGAAGTACGGCATGGCGTTCTTCCTTGACAAGAACAAGGAGAAGGTGAAAGAGCCTTTTAAAAACTGTTGATCCATGCTGTCGCGAAGTCATAAAAATACAGACAGCTAACACATAAAAAGGAGGAGTTATATATGAAAGTAGGTATTATTGGCGCGGGCACCATGGGTGCCGGAATCGCACAGGCATTTGCAATGACCGACGGCTATGAAGTTTATCTGTGTGATATCAAGCAGGAGTTCGCTGACAACGGCAAGGCAAGAATTCTTAAGAACCTGAATTTCTTAGTAGGCAAAGAGAAGATCACGCAGGAGAAGGCGGACGAGATCGCAGGCAAGATTTCCACCGGCCTGAAAGAGATCTGTACCGAGGCAAACTTGATCATCGAGGTTGCTCCCGAGAACATGGAGATCAAGAAAACCACCTTCAAGGAGCTGCAGGCTATTGTTCCCGCAGACTGTATCTTTGCTTCCAACACCTCTTCTCTGTCCATCACCGAGATGGGCGCAGGGTTGGATCGTCCTCTGGTGGGCATGCACTTCTTTAACCCTGCTGACAGAATGAAGCTGGTAGAGGTGATCGCAGGTGCCAACACCCCTGTGGAGCTGGTGGAGAAGATCAAGTCTATCGCGGCTGAGATCGGCAAAACCCCTGTAGAGGTAAATGAGGCAGCAGGTTTCGTGGTAAACAGAATTCTGATTCCCATGATCAACGAGGCGATCAACGTGTATGCGGCAGGTGTTGCAAACGTTCAGGATATTGACACCGCTATGCAGTTAGGTGCAAATCATCCCATGGGACCTTTGGCGCTGGGCGACTACATCGGACTGGATATCGTTCTGGCGATCATGGAGGTTATCTACAACGAGACCGGAGATTCCAAGTACGCTCCCTCTCCCCTGCTTCGCAAGATGGTTCGTGCCGGAAAGCTTGGCAAGAAGACCGGAGCCGGTTTCTATGACTATAGTAAATAATTAATGGAGGAAAAGAAATCATGGATTTTACTTTAAGCAAAGAACATGAAATGGCGCGCTCCCTCTTCAAGGAGTTTGCTGAGAATGAAGTGAAGCCGCTGGCGATCGAGGTGGATGAGACAGAACAATTCCCTCATGAGACCGTTGCTAAGATGGCAAAGTACGGCTTCTTAGGAATCCCCGTTCCTAAGCAGTACGGCGGACAGGGTTGCGATCCTCTGACCTATGTAATGTGTGTGGAGGAACTTTCCAAGGTTTGCGGCACCACCGGTGTTATCGTGTCCGCACACACCTCTCTGTGCTGTGATCCCATTCAGACCTACGGCACCGAGGAGCAGAAGCAGAAATTCCTGGTTCCCCTGGCAAAGGGTGAGAAGCTGGGTGCATTTGGCTTGACCGAGCCCGGTGCCGGAACTGACGCACAGGGACAGCAGACCAAAGCTGTTCTTGACGGCGATGAGTGGGTATTAAACGGCTCCAAGTGCTTTATCACCAACGGTAAGGAGGCCGATATCTATGTAATCTTTGCTGTGACCGGCAAGATTGAGAAGCGCGGTAAAATGCTCAAGGAGATTTCCGCATTTATTGTGGAGAAGGGAACTCCCGGCTTTACCTTCGGTACCAAGGAGAAGAAGATGGGTATCCGCGGTTCCGCTACCTATGAGCTGATCTTCACCGACTGCCGTATCCCCAAGGAGAATCTTCTGGGACAACAGGGCAAGGGCTTCAATATCGCCATGCATACATTGGACGGCGGACGTATCGGTATCGCCGCACAGGCACTTGGTATCGCAGAGGGCGCTCTGGAGAGAACCATCGAGTACACCAAGGAGAGAAAGCAGTTTGGCAAGGCTATTTCCGGCTTCCAGAACACCCAATTCCAGCTGGCAGACATGGCTACCAAGGTTGAGGCTGCGAAGCTTTTGGTTTACAAGGCTGCCATGAAGAAGGCCGAGTATGCCACCAATCCCAAGGTTTCCTACTCCTTTGAAGCTGCACAGGCAAAGCTGTACGCAGCGGAGGTTGCCATGGAGGTTACCACCAAAGCAGTTCAGTTGCACGGCGGTTACGGTTACATCAGAGAGTATGAAGTGGAACGCATGATGCGCGATGCAAAGATCACAGAGATTTACGAGGGAACCTCCGAGGTTCAGCGTATGGTCATCTCTGCAGGCTTATTAAAGTAAATAGGGAGGAAAACAACGTGAAAGTTATTGTTTGTGTAAAACAGGTTCCAGACACCAAAGGTGGCGTAAAGTTCAATCCCGACGGAACACTGGACAGAGCTGCCATGCTGGCGATTATGAATCCGGACGACAAAGCGGGCCTTGAGGCTGCGCTTCGATTAAAGGATCAGTACGGTGCGGAAGTTACCGTTCTGACTATGGGACTTCCCAAGGCTGCCGATGTGCTGCGCGAGGCGCTGGCTATGGGCGCTGACAAAGGGATCCTTGTGACTGACAGAGTGTTGGGCGGCGCAGATACCTGGGCTACCTCCACTACCATTGCGGGTGCTATCCGCAATCTGGAGTACGACCTGATCATCACCGGCCGTCAGGCCATTGACGGAGACACCGCACAGGTTGGCCCTCAGATCGCTGAACATTTGAATATCCCTGTAATCTCCTATGCGCAGGAGATCAAGATTGAGGGTGACAAGGTAGTTGTACAGCGTCAGTATGATGACAGATATCATATTTTAGAGGCACAGATGCCCTGTCTGATCACAGCATTGTCCGAGCTTAATGATCCCCGATACATGACTCCCGGCGGTATCTTTGACGCATGTGCAGCTGAGATCACCACATGGGGCAGAGCAGACTTGAAGGATGTAGAAGATTCCAACTTAGGCTTGGCCGGTTCTCCTACCAAGATTGCAAAGGCTTCCGACAAGGTTCGCAAGGGAGCAGGCGAGAAGGTTACACCGGAGTCTCCCGAGGATGCAGTGGCATACATCGTTGGAAAGTTAACTGAAAAGCATATTGTATAGGAGGTTGAGTCATGAGTTTAGAAGAATACAAAGGCGTATATGTCTTCGCTCAGCAGGTAGATAACCAGATCAGCGGCATTTCCTTTGAGCTGCTCGGTAAGGCAAAAGAGCTTGCTGGCGATTTAAATGAAAAAGTAACCGCAATCCTTTTGGGACACAATGTAAAAGGTCTCGCGGACCAACTGGCTGAGTACGGTGCCGACAAGGTGATCGTTGTGGACGATCCTGAGCTTGAGGTGTACAGAACCGAGCCCTATGCTCACGCACTGTCCTCCGTAATCAACAAGTATAAGCCTGACATCGTGCTGGTGGGCGCTACCGCCATCGGCCGTGACTTAGGTCCTACCGTTTCTGCTAGAGTTGCAACCGGTCTGACCGCAGACTGCACCAAGCTGGACATCGGCGATTTCCCGTTAAACCCCATTCCCGGCAAAGAGGCAGAGCAGAAGCATGATCAGCTCCTGATGACCCGTCCTGCTTTCGGCGGCAACACCATCGCTACCATTGCCTGCCCGGATAACCGTCCACAGATGGCTACGGTTCGTCCCGGCGTTATGCAGAAGATTGATCCGATCAAGGGCGCAAAGGCTGATGTGGAGGAGTTCAATCCCGGCTTTACTCCTAACAATAAGTATGTCACCATCAAAGAGGTGGTAAAGGCTGTCTCCAACATTGCCGACATCATGGATGCCAAGATTCTGGTATCTGGCGGCCGTGGTGTGGGAAGTCCCGAGAACTTTAAAATACTGGAGGATTTAGCGGAGGTTCTGGGCGGACAGGTGAGCTGCTCCCGCGCGGTTGTGGACGCAGGCTGGAAGCCCAAGGATCTGCAGGTTGGACAGACCGGCAAGACCGTTCGTCCCCAGCTGTATTTTGCCATCGGTATTTCCGGAGCCATTCAGCACGTTGCAGGTATGGAGGAGGCTGATGTGATCGTTGCCATCAACAAGGACGAGGATGCTCCTATCTTTGATGTGGCTGATTACGGTATCGTGGGAGATCTGAACAAGATCGTTCCCCAGCTGACTGAGAAGCTGAGAGCTGCCAAGGCCGCAAAATAAGGCTATTTAGCAAGGTGTTATATTGAGGAGATGTCACATGAAACGGGGTGTATCAAGCGTGACATCTCCTTTTTGCTTTAAAAATCTATTGAAATCTGCAGGCACATTTGATAAAATACTTCCTGTGCTGAATAATTATTTTTTTACAAAACAAATGCCGCCGATGTGTTCGGCAGATTGGGAGGAACTTATGAAGATAACAAGATTTGGAAGAAGTAAGAGAATTGCTGTTGCCATGATGGCAGTCATCATGCTCATGTCTGTTATGCTGCAGGGGTGTGCGTCCAAGAGCGGATCTGCAGCGGAAAACGAGTCGGACACCATTCGCTGGATCAATGCTTCCTATGCTATTTTGACAGAGTTGAATGGTTGGGACTACACCATGTTCCCCGGGGTTAAGACCACGGAACTTAACAAGCAGATACAGATTGCTTCTCTGGAGCAATGGTGGGATGTTACAGACCGCCGGTCTGCGGATGAAACTTTGAACTGGGCACTTTCCGAGGGACATCGGACCGGTTTTGTGGAAGACGCAATTTACTTAGAAGAGATGGGATTTGGTGAGATTCCAGCGGATGAGCGCATTGCCTGGGAGCTGGAAAATTTTGATATAGATGAAGATGATGCCTGGTTTTTTGCCCAGACTTATGGTTTTTATGAAGAGTATGGTGAGCATGCCATCGATGGATGGGACTATTGTCGTGCGTTAAATCTGTTGAGCTTTTACTATATCGCAGGATATTACACCAAGGAGGAGGCTCTGGACAAATCTCTGGAGATTGCCCGGACGGTACAGCCGATGTTTGATTCTTGGGATGATCTGGTAGACAGCTACCTGCGAGGATATGAGTATTGGGCAGAGGAGAGCAGTGACGAGCGCCGTGAGGTTTACGAGGATCTTAAGAGCAGAAGCGATAACCCTTATGCGGTGGATTACCACACAACCTTAGAAAAAAACTGGTAAAATGCAGCCCTGTCGGTGGAATAAGCCGGCAGGGTTTCTTTGAACAAGAGAGTAAAAAGCAGGTCTGGGTGTGGAGAACATTTCTGGAGGCAAAAGAAAGGGAAACGCTATGTATGAATTGGTACAGGTTACGGAAAACAGCTATTATATACAAAGCCCGGCAAAGATTGGGTTGGTAAAGCTGAGTGAAACAGAGGTTTGTTTGATTGACAGCGGAAGCGACAAGGATGCGGGGAGAAAAGCACGCCAGATCCTGGATGCCAATGGCTGGCGTTTGTCCGCCATCTACAACACCCATTCCCATGCCGACCATATCGGCGGCAACAAGTATCTGCAGAGTCAGACCGGATGCAAGATCTATGCGCCGGGGATTGAATGCGCTTTCACAAAGCATCCCGTTTTAGAGCCGGCTTTTCTCTATGGCGGATATCCCGGCGGCGAGCTGCGTCATAAGTTTCTCATGGCCCAGGAGAGCGATGCCGAGTATTTGACGGAGGCGGTGCTGCCTGAAGGGTTTGAGATGATCCCTCTGCCGGGACACTCCTTTGATATGGTGGGATTCCGGACACCGGACCAGGTGGTCTATCTGGCGGATTGCCTTTCCAGCAGGGAGACTTTGGATAAGTATGGGATTGGCTTTCTCTACGATGTGGATGCCTACCTGAAAACGCTGGAGACGGTGAAAAAGATGGACGCTGAAACATTTGTGCCTTCCCATGCGGAGGCCGCCGAAGATATTTCCCCTCTGGCTCAGTACAATATTGACAAGGTTATGGAGATTGGAGACAGGATAGAGGAACTTTGTCGGGAACCACTTTGCTTTGAGGGGCTTTTGCAGAAGTTGTTTTCGGAGTATAGTTTAAAGATGAATTTTCAGCAGCATGCCCTTGTAGGCAGCGCGGTCCGCTCTTATCTCACATGGCTGCAGACATCAGGCAGGATAAATGCCCGATTTGAGGATAATATGATGCTCTGGGAGCGGGTGTGAGGAGGGTAGTGTAATGCACTTTGGTTTTTCTTATGTGGGTTTCACCTTCCTTATCCTGCTGATGGTTCCTAACTTGTTTTGGACAAAGCATAAGCCGAAGGATTATGAGGAGTATGTGGTAAACGAAAACAAGATTTTGTTGTGCTTAGAGCGAGTTGGAGAGGTAGCAGTTAGCCTTCTTTCGCTAATATTCTCGGATCTTAATCCTAAACGGCTTTCTGTTTGGGAACTGTGGCTATTCGCTGCTTGTATGCTGATGCTCTGTTATGAAATATATTGGGTTCGTTATTTTCGCAGTTCAAAGACTATGAAGGACTTTTACAGCAGTTTGCTGGGTGTTCCGGTGGCTGGTGCCTCCTTGCCTGTTATGGCATTTTTCCTCCTGGCGATATACGGAAGGAACCCTTTTTTGGCGGTGGCGGTGATTGTTCTGGGAATAGGACATATCGGAATCCACTTGGATCATAGAAAAGAAATCTTGTAGAAAGAGTTTTCTTTTGTCTCTGGGATAGAATCATACAGAGGCCGATACAAACGAAATATTGTACAAAAATATAGTTGACAAAGTATACACTGGGGAGTACAATCAAATCATCGAGAGTAATCAATGAAGCGTGTAATCTGCACATTCAAGGCAAGATCTGCCACTTTACTCAGGGTTAATTTATCAGAATAAGTGGCAGAGATGGTTGCGAATAATGGGCTGATGTGCATAGTATCCTATATCCTCTGTCAATACAAAGGAGGAATACTATGGGAAAAATCAGCATCACAATGAATATCAACTGTTGGATGTGGACACATTGGAGGCTATGTCCGTTATGTTGGAGATGCCTTCTATCTGGAAAAAGCGGGATAAGTATATGACCAAAATGGAAAATGGTGAGGAGGAATATAATATGTGTCAGGCAGTGAGAGAGTGGGCAGAGGAAGAGAGGAACATCGGGAGAGAGGAGGGTATGATTCAGGGAATGGAACAAGGAATAGAACAAGGAATAGAACAAGGAATAGAACAAGGAATAGAACAAG
>JAFLRM010000031.1:14023-38951 GCA_022511465.1 Acetatifactor sp.
AAGGAATAGAACAAGGAATAGAACAAGGAATAGAACAAGGAATAGAACAAGGAATTATTCTCGCCTTGCGCAATCTGATGGAGAGCACCGGAATGGCCCTTGAGCAAGCGATGGATGTCTTGAAACTGTCTTTGGAGGATCGGGACAGATTTACGGTAAAGTTAGGGCAGTAAATATAATTTAATGCGTATGTATTTTAAAGGTTTGAAGGAATAGGGTGACAGTGATGTGGCTTATCTTAGCGCTCTTGTCGGCGATGTTTGCGGCACTCACATCCATATTGGCAAAGGTTGGCATTGAAGGTGTCAATTCCAACCTTGCCACAGCGATTCGCACGGTAGTTGTGGTGATCATGGCATGGGGGATGGTCTTTCTGACCAATGCTCAGCACGGAGTTGCAGATATCAGTAGAAAAAGTTGGATATTTTTGATTCTCTCAGGTTTGGCGACCGGTGCCTCGTGGTTGTGTTATTACAAGGCATTGCAAATGGGTGAAGCATCAAAAGTTGTGCCGATTGACAAGTTGAGTGTAGTCATCACTTTAATTCTGGCATTTGTATTTTTGCATGAGGAATTTACGACAAAGTCATTGATTGGATGTATACTGATTGCTGCAGGGACGTTGATTATGGTTTTATAGTTTAATGTTTGATAGAGAGGCGAATATATGAGTTTATTCAACAAAAAGAAGAAACAGCCGGAGCCGGAAAAGAAGGAAATTAAGCAGTATATCAGCGGAGCGGGAGGCAGTGTGGTCACCAAGTCTCTTTTGGAGGGCAGATCCAAACTGAAATGGCTGTTTCGTGAGGATAGCGGGCTTGGAAACGGATGGGTTGCCTTCGGTGATAGCGATTCACAGGAATATGTGAACAATGCAGAGAATCTGACAGTGGTGGACTTCAATACGCTCGCTAATATAGAACCTACGGTTCTCAATGTTTTCTATATGCCTGTGGGAGCAGATCTGGAGTTTCGATCAGACGAGAGTGGCAAATATTTCATCGATACCAAAACGGGGCAGGAGATTCGCGAACCGGTACCCAACCCGATACAGGAAGCCTTTATGAAAAATCGAAAGTTCCTGAATCAGGAAAGCTATCCCGTCACCTTTTTCCGACAATTGTTTCAGAAGGATAAGAAGATGGAGCCTTTTTTGGTGGGGGAAGCGGATTTTCCCAGCGGGGAGGTTGTCCTCGCAGATCCTCTGGCTTATTTAGGACAGGAAAAATATGAGACTCATTTAGAGAGACGTATACCGGTGGGAAGTTATCCGGTAGAACTATCTATATTTCGCTCTTCCATTGCCGGACTTAGGATTGCAGCGGCAAGGTTAAAACTCGGCGACAAGGAGCCTGTCACCTATGAGATCGCCATGCCAAAGGGAAAGGCAAAAGAGGATTTTGGTTCTCCCGGTATATTTACCTTTTTCGGTGTGGATGCGGGAATGGCGTGCTTTGCGGACGTTGTGACGTCACAGAAGTACCATCACTTTGTAACAGAGTGGTATAAGGCCAATCCGGGCAAAAACATATATGACGATTATTTTGCCGGGCTGTTGCAAAAAAGCTTCGAGGAGCATCCGGAGGTACAGCGATCCGGCGGAGATTTTCTGTGTTGGCAGATACCGGAGAAGGAGTATCATCTTGTCCTGTTTGCCAGCGGTATGGGGGATGGTATCTACAGTGGATACTGGGGACTTGACGCGGATGGGGAGGCAGTGGAACTTGTAATCCCCTTTTTGAATCCGGAGTTCTTCTGAGATAAGATAGACTTATGGGCATATTGTACAAAAGCCACTAGGAAATGCAGTGGCTTTTGTGTTATACTAAAAGCATCAGTCTGGTGTCGGAGGTAACAATTGTATTATGGCGAAGCAAAAGGAAAGCAAGACCAATGCTATGCGCATTTTGGAGACCATGAAGATCCCCTTCACCTGTCAGACTTATGAGTGCGAGGAGTTTGTGGATGGGCTGCAGACTGCGGACATGCTTTCTCTGCCCTATGAGAAGGTATATAAGACTCTGGTGACGGTGGGGAACAGTAAAAACTACTTTGTCTTTGTGATTCCCATTGCCGAGGAGCTGGACCTGAAAAAGGCTGCGCGGAGCGTGGGAGAGAAGAGCGTGGAAATGATCCATGTGAAAGATATCAATGCCATCACCGGCTATGTTCGAGGCGGATGTACCGCCATCGGTATGAAGAAACAGTATGTGACCAGAATTGATGAGAGCGCAAAAGGTCATTCGGATATTTATGTCAGCGGCGGCAGGATCGGTTCACAGATTAACTTGTCACCGACAGATCTGGCGAAAGCATCCAAGGCCGAATTTGCGGATATTGTAAAGAAATAGATGATAAGCTGTGAAAACGGCGGAAAAAGAGGAAGAATGAAGCGTTTTGTCAGTATGGAGGAAATTTCCGACGGCAGACTGTACGGAATTAACGATATGGTGAAGGCGGACTGCCATGACTGTGTAGGATGTCACAAATGTTGCCACGACATGGTAAAGACCATTATTTTATATCCGCTGGATGCACATCATCTGGCTGTGGGGACAGGAAAGAGCTTTCCGGAGCTGTTGGAGCGGGAAGTAGAGCTAAATGTGGTAAACGGTATGGTACTGCCTAATCTGAAGATGACGGAGGAGGGGAATTGCTGCGCCTTTCTGGATGGACAGGGAAGATGCAGTATTCACCGGTATCGACCGGATCTGTGCAGGCTTTTTCCCTTGGGAAGATATTATGAAAACGGGGATTTTCGGTATTTTTTGCAGGTGGGTCAGTGCGATCATCCCCACACAAAGGTGAAGGTCAGTAAATGGATTGATACGCCGGACTACTCTAAAAACAAAGCGTACATTCTGCGCTGGCATGACCTGTTGGATCAGGTGGAGGAAATTCTAAATACCAGCGATGATGATGTGCTGAAAAAGAATTTGAATCTGGCGATGTTGAATATGTTTTATATGACCCCATACGACGGGGGAGCAGATTTTTATGAGCAGTTTGCGGCCCGGGCGGAGAAGATAGAGGCAGTGCTTAAAGGAGAGGAATAGACAATAATGGAAACACGAGCGATTCTGGAACAACTGAAGGCGGGGACGATCACGATAGAGGAAGCGGAGAGCTGCTTGAAAAAGCAGCCCTTTGAGGAACTTGGCTATGCAAAGCTGGACACGCACAGGGAGATACGATCAGGGTTCCCGGAGGTGATCTTCTGTAGCAGAAAGCCGGATGAGTTTCTGGTGTCAATCTATCAGAAAATGTACGAGGAGAATGGGGAGGTGTTCGGCACCCGGGCGGATGAGCATCAGTATGAGCTGATCAAGGAAGTGCTGCCGCAGGTGGTCTATGATCCTATCTCTCATATTTTGAAAGTGGAAAAGCCGGACAAGGTACGCCAGGGCAAGGTCGCAGTCTGTACGGCAGGAACGGCCGATATCCCGGTAGCGGAGGAAGCGGCTCAGACTGCGGAGTATTTTGGTGCTCATGTGGAGCGTATCTTTGATGTGGGAGTCAGTGGAATCCATCGGCTGTTGTCCAGGCTGGAGGTGATTCAGGAGGCCAACTGTGTGGTGGCGGTGGCCGGTATGGAGGGTGCACTTGCCAGCGTGCTGGGAGGGCTTGTCAGCAATCCGGTGATCGCGGTGCCTACTTCGGTGGGATATGGCGCCAGCATGAACGGGTTGTCGGCGCTGCTTACGATGATCAACTCCTGTGCAAATGGGATTGCGGTGGTGAATATTGATAATGGGTATGGAGCCGGATATATGGCGACACAGATCAATCGGTTGGCGGTGAAAGGGGCGCAGTAGCGGCACGTCGGAAGCACACTACATTCCTATGAGACACGTTCGTCACTCAAAAGCAACAAGTTGCTTTAAGAAAAACGTAGCGGAAGGTTAAGGGTGCATGAATCATAAAGTAAATTTAGAAGAAGAAAATATTGTGAATGTTTTGTTGGAAGGGGCAGGTTTCAGTTCTTTTGTTTTTCATACGCATTTTCAATTAGTATTTAACTGTGATATAAACAAGAAATTTCATGAAAAGAATCTTCCTCGAGAGGTAACGATTACTATTTTAGGTGACTGATACTTCGGAAAACCGGAAAAAACGGAAATAAAATTTCAGTGCGGCGAAATCATAACTATTTTAAACAGAAACAATAGCGAGGGCGATTGTCCTTGGGAAATTTACGAATGTGGTGGTGCCAATGTTAATAGTGACTGGTTTGTAGTATGTGATGAAGGAGAAATATATTGCAGCTCGCCAACATAAATGGAGCAATTAAATCGTGATTATGCAGTTAAAGAGTTTTTGAGTGATATTATTCTGATCGGTTCGGATGGCGGTGATACGGCATACCTGTGGGATGAATAGGGATAAAGATAATTGAAAAATAGAAAGGACAGGTATTATGACAGAGCAGTATACGGACAAGGAGCAGATTGCCCTTGAAAAGTTGGAGAAGTTGAAGAAGTATTTGCAGGAGCTGGGTAGTGTGGCAGTGGCTTTTTCCAGTGGCGTGGACTCCACTTTTCTGTTGAAAGTGGCGCATGACACGCTGGGGGATAAGGTGATCGCGGTGACGGCACAGTCCTGCTCTTTTCCGGCGAGAGAGTTGAACGAGGCGAAGGATTTCTGTGAGAAGGAGGGAATCCGGCAAGTCGTGTGTCACTCAGAGGAGCTGGAGATCGAGGGCTTTAAGCAAAATCCGAAGAATCGGTGTTACCTGTGCAAGCATGAATTGTTTGAGAAGATCATACAGATTGCAAAGGAGAATGATCTGGCAGCCATTGCAGAAGGTTCCAATATGGATGACAATGGGGATTACCGGCCGGGGCTCCAGGCGGTGGCGGAGCTGGGCGTGAAGAGTCCGCTGCGTCATGTGGAGCTGTACAAGGAGGAGATTCGCTTCCTGTCAAAGGAACTTGGGCTCCCCACTTGGGATAAGCAGTCGTTTGCGTGTCTGTCCTCCCGGTTTGTGTATGGGGAAACCATCACCGAGGAGAAGCTTGGCATGGTGGACAAAGCAGAGCAGCTTTTGCTGGATCTTGGTTTCCGTCAGGTGCGCGTGCGCATTCATGGGACGATTGCTCGGATTGAGGTCCTGCCGGATGAGTTTGGGAAGCTGTTGGCAGAAAATGTCCGAGATGAGGTTGTAAATAAATTTAAAGAGTACGGGTTCTCTTATGTGGCGATGGATCTGCAGGGATACCGTATGGGGAGTATGAATGAGACTTTGAAAGGTGACGCCTGAGACGGACAAAATTCCTATTCAGACACGCAGATGATGGTATAGGACATAGATTTGTGGAGGAAGCCAGTTATTGATAGAGTTAGAACCTAAAATAAAAAAGGCATTATTATACATTGATTTTTTTAAGCAATATGAACAACTATCCAATGCCTTTAACGATGAAAGAACACCCGACAAAGAGAGACTTGAATATTTTGATGGGGAAATAATAATGGATAGCCTCACGCAATTGGGCTATACAGTAAACTTTGAACCAAAAGAGAAATTTTTTAAAATTAGTGAGGAAGAAATAAACAACTATTCATTTTCGGCCAATATTATATTAAGGTATGGAATGGTAGAATTGGTTTGGGTAGTGAGAGAAAATGGAAATCTTATTTTGGGACTTCCAATTGGAGAGTATTCCCGGCTAGTTATTGATCCAAAATACAAGATAAAAAAGCCAATTTTCGGAACATATGAAGACCTAGATGAAATCTTTCGTATAAGCTTTCACTTATTTGAGGAATTTAAGCAGGCATTGGTAAATCTTAAATAAATGCATGAACCAATCCATACATAAAAACAAGAGGACATCTAAAGTGGGAGTGGACTGGATATTTAAGCCCAGTGACAGCCTGAAGTGGACAATGTTCCTATGAAGACCGTAGAAAAACGTCGGCACTTAGGCTGCGTATTTTGCAGCCTTATGTGTCCGTTACGTTTTTCTTCGAGTGAGAACGTGTCTGAATAGGAATTTTGTCCACTTCAGGCGTCCCAGTTGAAAGGAGAAGAAGCATGGGAAAAACGTTATATTTGGAGTGCAACGGAGGGATCAGCGGTGATATGTCGGTGGCGGCTCTGTTGGATCTGGGTGCGGATGAGAAAGTCCTGCGGGAAGTGCTTAATAGCATCCCCGCGAAGGGTTTTGAAATAAAAATCGGGCGTGTGAAGAAGTCCGGAGTGGATTGCTGCGACTTTAACGTGGTATTGGACGCGGAGCACGAGAATCATGACCATGATATGGAGTATCTGCATGGGCATGAGCATACGCACGACCACGACCATAGCCACAGCCATGAACATTCCCATGACCATGGTCACGATCATGCCCATCCCCACGAGCATCGCGGCATGGCGGAGATCCGGACGATCCTTGCAAACACACAGATGCAGGAGCGGGCACGGCGCACGGCCACCCGCATTTTTGAGATTTTGGCGGAGGCGGAGTCGAAGGCGCACAACGTCCCTGTGGATGAAGTGCATTTCCACGAGGTGGGAGCGATCGATTCCATCGTGGATATTGTGGCGGTGGCGGTCTGCCTGGACAATCTGGACGTGACAGATGTCATCGTGCCGAAGCTCTGCGAGGGGCAGGGGACAGTACGGTGTCAGCATGGGATCCTGTCCATTCCGGTACCGGCCACAGCCAATATTATGGAGGCTTATCAACTGCCTGTGGAGTTCACGGGAGTTCAGGGCGAGCTTGTGACACCGACGGGAGCAGCGATCGTGGCGGCTATCCGAACCTCAGACAGGCTGCCGAAACCAATGAAGATTCGGGGAATAGGCCTTGGCGCCGGAAAGCGCAATTATGAGCGTCCCAGCATTCTGCGTGCCATGTGGATCGAGGCGGAAGCCCGGGACCAGGATACCATCTACAAGCTGGAGAGCAATATTGACGATTGCAGCGGAGAGGCTTTGGGCTTTGTGATGGAGCAGCTTCTGGCAGCAGGCGCCAGAGATGTCCATTATATCCCCGCTTATATGAAGAAGAATAGACCGGCCTGGATCTTGAGTGTCATCTGCAAGGAGGAGGACATTGACCGGTTGGAGCAGATCATCTTTCGGGAGACTACGACCATCGGTATCCGTAGGGTGGAGATGAACCGCACCTGTCTGAAGAGGGAGCAGCTGACGGTGAAGACGCACCTTGGCGAGGCGCAGGTCAAGGTCTGCCAGGTGGGCAGTGAAAAGAGGTTTTATCCGGAATACGAGAGCGTGGCCCGCATTTGCAGGGAGCAGAAACTGCCCTACAATGAGGTATATCAGATGATGGTACAAAAGTGCCAGGGCGATAATTTATGATTAGGAGGATAAGGTGACAGTATGGAATATCGAGAGCTCGGAAACACAGGGATCAAGGTGAGTGAGATTGGAATCGGCTGCGAAGGACTTCTGGACAGATCCTTTGAGGAAGTCAAGGCGTATGTGGATCTGATGGAGGAGGCGGGGATCAACTGCATCGACTTGTACTCTCCCAACCCGGATATGCGTTCCCATCTGGGAAAAGCTATGCGCGGAAGACGGGATAAGTTTGTGCTTCAGGCACATTTGTGTACCATCTGGAAAGATGGCCAGTACAAGCGCACCAGACAGTTGGACGAGGTGAAGGAAGGATTTGAGGATCAGTTGAAGCGTCTGGAGACCGATCATGTGGAGATCGGAATGATCCACTATGTGGACTCGGTGAAGGACTGGAAGGAGGTCGAGAACGGACCGGTGATGCAGTATGCCCTGCAGTTGAAGGAGCAGGGAGTCATTGGCTGTATCGGTCTGTCCAGTCACAATCCTGAGGCGGCTTTGGCGGCTGTGAACAGCGGACTGATCCAGGTGCTGATGTTCAGCGTCAATCCCTGCTATGACCTGCTTCCCGGAAGCGAGGACGTGGAAGAACTTTGGAACGATAAAAATTATGAGAAGCAGTTGTTTAATATGGACCCGGAGCGGCAAAAGCTCTACGAGACCTGTCAGCGCATGGGTGTGGGTATCACGGTTATGAAAGCCTTTGGCGGGGGTGATCTGCTGAACGCGGAGCTGTCCCCGGCGGGCAAGGAGCTGACTGCGTTCCAATGCCTGAATTATGCGCTGTCAAGACCTGGTGTGTCCAGCGTGATGTGCGGAGCCAGATCCCTGGACGACCTGCGCTGGAGTATTGCTTATGAGAGTGCGACACCGGAGGAAAAGGACTATGCGCCGGCATTTGCCGCATTTCCCAAGATCAGTTGGCAGGGGCATTGCATGTACTGCGGCCACTGTGCGCCCTGCCCTAAGGGTATCAGCGTTGCGGATGTGACAAAGCTTTTGAATCTGGCGATTGCCCAGGGAGAGCTGCCGGAGACTGTGCGGGAGCATTATGGACTCCTCGCACATACTGCGAAGGAGTGTATCGCGTGCGGTGCCTGTGAGAGCAGATGTCCGTTTCAAGTGTCTGTAGTAGATAATATGAAGAAGGCGCTGGAAATTTTTGGGGCGTAGCCGGTGCGGCCGAAACTTTGGCTCGAATACAAATATAAAACTTAAGAAGCAAGGCAGTGATCGTATGAAAAAAGAATGCACAGGAAAAAAGAGCATAAGAAAGGATCTGATCCGGACAGCAGCGTTCCTTATGGCAGCACTGCTGCTTTTCGGGTGTGGCAGAGAGGGCAGCCCGGCAAATGACACGCTCGCCACCGAAGCGTTTACGATGGGACAGGAAACCCTGCAGACCGGAAATTTCAGGCAGGGGGAGAATGTCCGGGATGCAGCGCAGACATCGGAAACGCAGATGCCTGAGGCAGAACTTCCCGCGGAACCACATTCTGTCACCCTTATAATGGTGGGAGATATCCTGTTACATACGCCGGTGGAGGAAAGTGCCAGGACGGCAGATGGCGGTTACGATTATTCCGCGATCTTTGCCAATGTGGCGGAGGAGATCCAGGCGGCTGACCTTGCGATCGTCAATCAGGAGGTCATCATCGGCGGCGAGGAACTGGGAATCTCCGGCTATCCCGCCTTTAATGCGCCCTATGAGATCGGGGATGCCTTGGTGGAGGCCGGCTTTGACGTGATCTGCCACGCCACCAACCACGCTCTGGACAAGGGCAAAAGAGGACTTTTAAACTGCCTGTCTTTCTGGGGAGAGAAGTATCCGGACGAGGCGGTGTTGGGAATTTATGACAGTGAGGCGGACAGCGGCGATATCTATATTTACGAGCAGGACGGCATGCGGATCGCCATTTTGAACTATACTTATGGGACCAACGGGATTGCCCTGCCGGAGGATATGCCCTATGCGGTCAGCCTTCTGGAAAAGGAGCGGGTGATATTGGATCTGCAGAGAGCAGAGCAGGAGGCGGACTTTACCGTGGTGTGCCCCCACTGGGGAACGGAGTACAAGCTGGGGATCTCCGCAGAACAACAGCGTTGGACAGAAGTTTTTCTGGAAAACGGAGCGGATCTGGTGTTGGGCACTCACCCACACGTGATCGAGCCCATCGAGTGGGTGGAGGATGAAAAGACCGGTGCCAAGATGCTGGTCTACTACTCGCTGGGAAATTTTGTCAACTGGACATCGGGAACCGGAGAGGGCGTTGCCAACCGCATGGTGGGAGGCATGGCGCAGGTGACCATCGGCAGAGATGAAAACGGAGAAGTGGTGATCCTCGAGTATGGGATCCTGCCGCTGGTGTGTCACGTGGAGTCCGGTTCAAACGGCGTGACCACCTACGAGCTTTCCGATTATACGGCAGAGCTTGCCGAGCGGAATGAGATTGCAGCCCAAGATCCCAATTTTTCATTGGAATATTGCCTGGAGCTGTGTGAGCAGGTCTGGGGGGAATATTGAAATGTTTGTGAAAAGTGCTTCCATTTCTTGACAGTTTAAAAAGGAAGACGTAATATATGTTCGATAGCGAACAGTTTAGATTCGGGAAGGAGTAATATGGTTAAAAGGATCTTACAGGAAGTAAAGGAATACAAAGCTGCTTCCATCGCGACACCCATCTGGATGATCATAGAAGTGCTGATGGAGATGGTGATCCCATATCTGATGGCATCCATCATTGACTATGGCGTCAATGCCGGCAATATGGTCCATATCTTCCGTGTGGGCGGTTTGATGATCGTGGCGGCTTTGATCGGACTGTTGGGAGGACTCATGGGTGCCCGGTATGGAGCCAAGGCGTCCACCGGTCTGGCAAGAAATCTGAGAGAAAGTATGTATAACAATATTCAGACGTTCTCCTTTTCCAACATTGATAAATTCAGCACGGCGGGACTGGTGACCAGACTCACCACGGATGTGACCAACATCCAGAACGCCTATCAAATGTCGCTTCGCATGATGATGAGAGCACCGGCAAGTATGATCTGTGCACTGATCATGGCGTTTATCATCAATGGGAGGATCGCAAGTATCTATCTTGTAGCGGTGATCCTTCTGGCGATCGTGCTCTATTTTATCATAAGCAACGCCACGGCGTACTTTAAGCAGGCATTTCCCAAATACGATGCCCTGAATGCCTCCGTGCAGGAGAATGTGTCCGCCATCCGCGTGGTGAAGGCATACGTGCGCGAGGAGGAGGAGACCGGCAAGTTAAAGCAGGCCAGCGGCAACATTTACAAGATTTTTGTGAAAGCGGAGAAAAATGTCATTGTCAATATGCCCATCATGCAGTTTACCGTGTACACCTGTATCATCCTGATCAGCTGGATCGGAGCAAAGATGATCGTAAACAGCGAGCTGACTACCGGAAATCTGATGAGTCTGCTCACTTACTGTATGAATATTTTGATGAATCTGATGATGCTTTCTATGGTGTTTGTGATGATCTCCATGAGTACTGCCAGCATGGAGCGTGTCTGCCAGGTGCTGGACGAGAAAAGTGATCTGCGCAATCCTGAGAAGCCTCTCATGGAGGTGCCGGATGGAAGCATCACATTCCGGGATGTAGCGTTCTCCTACTTCGCCAAGTATGGAAAAGAGCCCGTCCTGAAAGAGATTGATCTGGATATCAAGTCGGGTGAGACCATAGGTATTCTGGGAGGTACCGGCAGCGCCAAGACGACACTGGTAAATCTGATCAGCCGCCTGTATGATGTGACGCAGGGTGAGATCCTGGTAGGCGGTCACAACGTGAAGGAATATGATATGGAAGTTCTGCGCAATCAGGTTTCCGTGGTGCTCCAGAAGAATGTGCTGTTCTCCGGAAGCATCTATGAGAATCTGCGCTGGGGCAACAAGGATGCCACCGATGAGGAGTGTCAGAGGGCGTGCAGACTGGCCTGTGCGGACGAATTTATCAATCGCTTTCCTGATGGCTACAACACGCATATCGAGCAGGGCGGAAACAATGTATCCGGCGGTCAGAAGCAGAGGCTTTGTATCGCGAGAGCGCTGCTTAAAAAGCCGAAGATCCTGATCCTGGATGACAGCACCAGCGCCGTGGATACTGCGACGGATGCCAAGATCCGCAGGGCGTTCAGAGAGGAGATTCCCAACACAACCAAGCTGATCATTGCGCAGCGCGTGTCCAGCATACAGGACGCAGACCGCATTCTGGTGTTGGATGACGGACAGATCAACGGTTTCGGAACTCATGAGGAACTGCTTGCAAGCAACGAGATCTATCGGGAAGTATATGAGTCCCAGACCGGCGGCTCAGGAGATTTTGACGAAAAGGAGGCGGATTAAGATGCCCGGACCCAGAGGAGCAATGGGAAGACCCAAGCCTAAGGTGGAGAACCCCGGAAAGCTGTTCCGGCGCATTATGGCCTATGTCTTCCGCTATTATAAAGTACATTGTTGTTTTGTGCTGTTATTTATCATTCTCGGCGTGCTGGCCAATGTGCAGGGCATGCTGTTTACCAAGAATCTGATCGACGACTACATCACACCGTATCTGTTGACGGACAATCCGGACTTTACGCCGCTTGCCCGTGCTATCGCGAGGGTGGCTGTGTTTTATTTGATCGGCGTGATCTCCAACTATACTTACAGCCGCATTATGGTCAATGTGACACAGGGTGTGCTGATGCACATTCGGAACGAACTGTTTGAGCACATGGAAAAGCTGCCCATCCGTTACTTCGACACTCATGCCCACGGCGATATCATGTCCGTGTACACCAACGATATCGATACGCTGCGCCAGATGATCAGCCAGAGCATTCCCCAGTGCATCAACAGCGCGTTCACCATTGTCAGTGTCTTTGTCAGCATGCTTGTCTTAAGCGTTCCCATGACGCTGGTGACGCTGGTCATGGTGACGATCATGCTGTTCTGCACCAAGACTGTAGCGGGCAGGAGCAGCCGCAATTTCCTGGCCCAACAGAAGAATCTGGGCGCTTTGAACGGCTATATTGAGGAGATGATGGAGGGGCAGAAGGTGGTCAAGGTGTTCTGCCACGAGGAGGAGAGCAAAGTCCGCTTTAGGGAACTGAATGATGCTCTTTACGGCAGCGCGGACCGTGCAAACACCTTTGTCAATATGCTGGGGCCCATCAACGCCCAGCTGGGCAACTTGAGCTATGTGGTGTGCGCCATCGCGGGAGGTGCTCTGGCACTGAGCGGATTCGGAAATCTCACGGTGGGCACTCTGGCAAGCTTTCTGGCTCTGAATAGAAGCTTCAACATGCCTATCAACCAGGTCAGCCAGCAGTTTAACGCTATTGTCATGGCTCTGGCCGGTGCCGACCGAATCTTTAAGATGATGGACGAGGAAGTGGAGACGGACAACGGTTATGTCACTCTGGTTCACGCCAAGGAGGAGGGCGGCAGGCTGGTGGAGAGCGATACCCGCACCGGAAGGTGGGCTTGGAAACATACCCATCAGGCAGACGGTTCCGTGGAGTACAAGGAGCTTCGGGGCGATGTGGTGTTTGATGGGGTGGACTTCGGCTATGACCCCGAGAAGATAGTGCTCCACGACGTGAAGCTGTACGCTGAGCCCGGCCAGAAGATCGCCTTTGTGGGCTCTACCGGCGCCGGCAAGACCACTATCACCAATCTGATCAACCGTTTTTATGATATTCAAGATGGTAAAATACGCTATGACGGAATCAATATCAACAAGATCAAGAAAGCAGACCTGAGAAGATCCCTCGGTATCGTGCTTCAGGATACCCATTTGTTTACCGGGACCATCCGTGAGAACATCCGCTTCGGCAACCTGAGCGCTACCGACAAAGAGGTGGAGGCAGCGGCAAAGCTGGCCAACGCGGACGGCTTTATCCGCAGACTGCCGGAGGGCTATGACACCATGCTGACCGGCGACGGCGCAAATTTGAGTCAGGGCCAGAGACAGCTTTTGGCTATCGCGCGGGCTGCTGTGGCGGATCCGCCGGTGTTGATCCTGGATGAGGCTACCAGCTCCATCGACACCAGAACGGAGCGCATTGTGCAGGAGGGCATGGACCATTTGATGAAGGGCAGAACCACCTTTGTCATTGCACACAGGCTCTCCACCGTCAAGAATTCCGACTGTATCATGGTGTTGGAGCAGGGGCGCATCATCGAGAGAGGTACCCACGACCAGCTGATCGAGGAGAAGGGCAAATACTATCAGCTGTACACAGGTAATGCCATCGGGACCTGAGAAACGTAAAAAGAGCAACCCATTTCATTTAGAAGCTGTTGCAGCTGTTTTCTGGCTGCCACAGAACTGATCAATGGTGGCAAGAATCTTGTCCCTGACCAGAGTTGCGATCTGGGTGGAGTTCATCTCCTTGTACTCATCATAGTAGATGGGCTCCAGAAAATGCACCTGCGTGGTAACCGGCCGAATGGAATTCATACCGAAAGGCTTGTAGGAGTCGATCAGCGCCACCGGCACGATAGGGCTCTTGGACTTGATGGCACATTTGAAGGCACCGGGCAGAAATTCCTGAACGTCGTTCTTGTTGTGGTAATAACCGCCCTCCGGAAAGATAATGTATCGCCTGCCCGCTTTCACCTGCTCCACCACATCCAGGATCGTCTTCATCTGAGTCTTCATACTGGTCTTGTCCAGCCGACTTCCCTTTAAAAGCCGGACAAATTCGTTGGTGAGCGGCAGCAGGGAACGTTCCGCATCGATCATAACGGTGCAGGGCTGCTTGTGGGCCCATATGATACCGAGCGAATCGTACTTTCCCTGATGGTTCGCGTACATGACGTAACCACCCTGGGGAGGCAGTTTCTCCGCGCCATACACCAGCGTTTTGATGAAGCCGTTGCGCTTCATGATCGTGATCATGCGGCGGGCGATCCGATAGCGGTCGGCCTCAGAATATTTCTCACTGTGCTTTTCTATATAGCCGGCCTTCCACAGATAGTATAGGACGAACGGCAGTGAGATCAAACACACAAATCCTATTCTTAACATGTGATCCATCCCTCAATTTCTTTGATATTTTATTTTGCATTAAACACTCTTCCCGTGGGAATGAGAGTATCTTCATCTCCGGCATAACCTGTCTGCATATATTCCACCATATGATCTTCGTCAAGATATTTGTAAAGCAGATATCTTCTTTCCCGATAGTCACCTTCTCTGTAATCAAAGCAATTATCAGACAGCTGTCCATCCATCAATTTATAATAGGCTTCGACAAGATCCGCATACGAAATAGGTGCGCCAGAGATATTCATCTCATGACTTTCATTCAAGCCCTTTATAAACAAAATAGGATGCTGTCTGCCGTTCTGATCTTCATCAATATGCGCAATCTTCGCAGCGCCATCGGAGGTATTGTATCCATGGTCAGACAACACCAGAATAATGGAATTGTCATATACTCCCGCTTCCCTAAGCTTGTTCAGGTATGCTATGGTGACAGTCATAGAGGACTCAATACAGGTATAATAGTCCGCGTCATCGACCTCATTCACATACTGATCATAATAAAAAGGAACATGAGCGCCCATAAGATGGATCAGCTTAAATCTTTTTCCATCCACATAGGTGATTTCATTATTTTGTACATCTTTATAAAAGGCATCATTGGTCCAAACAAACAATTCCTCATCCGTCGCCCCCATGTTTTGATAATTTAGTTTGGCAGGATCAAACCAGCAATATGGCTTTAGAAAATAGGGAGCATATTTTATGCCGGTCATTTTAATAATGCGCGTATTAAACAGCTTTTCATCCGAAAGAGTTGATTTTGTATATATCATATTGGCAAATTCATCATCCATAGTGCCTAGCTTAAATTGAAGCGAGTCATCATAAATGCTTAAAGAATAACCGTGTTCTTCAAGGCGATTAAAAAAGGAGGAATCCCTGTATATTCTCAAATAATAGTCCTCATATGGCTCGTCGTTTTCAAACCACTCTCCCGAAACTATCAAAGGAAGAGAATGAGCTGTATAGGCATAGCCTGACATAGCATTATTATAAAACGTGAAATCAGCCATGGCCTCCTCATATTCCGGATGCTGCTCCCATACCTGCCAAAAACTCTCCTCATCAATGGCATCTAACAATAAAATGATAAAATTTGTATCCTTGGACATCTCAAACTGATTGCTTTTTATAAATCTAGAGTATTGCTTTTGTTCCAGCAGCCCTCCGTTGATACCAACTACCGTAAGCGTACTCCCCAACATCAAGAAGAAAAACACACTCACAAAGGAAACCAATTTTTGAAATTTCTTTGCTTTTATAATAATGACAAGTGCCAGTAGGATAATTGCAATGATCAACCAAATTATAATGCATTTGATATTTTCAGAGCGATACAGGTTCCAGTCGATCTGTGTTCCGTCAAAGGGAGGAAGACTATTAACCAGGTAATTTCCCTGAATATAGCACGCGATAAAGCACGTAAAATAGCAGTACAAGGCAGCTGTATAGAGGAATTCCCCCAGAAAATAGGCAATAATATGGACGACTATACTGACTGCAACAAAAAATAAAAAATCTTTTATCAAAAAGGGAAACAGCGTATAAGAATCGTACCAGAACTCGCGCTGGTTGCCGAGATATATCTCAAGCGGAGCAAAAATAAATATCATAAAGCATGCCGTTATTGACAGAAGAATAGCCGGCATTAGATTTGAGAGCATTTTACCCTTCTCCCATCTTTTTTGTATCCATGTAGTCATCGTATATCTTTCTCCTTACAAATAAGCTAATTCAATAAATAGCGTAATGCCGTCCGATTACTTTTTTCTTTATCTCAGCTTTATCTATCAAGCAATCTTTGCATGACGGCTGTTTTGCTTTCCTTTGCTCCTTTCTAATTGTAACAACATCGCCATGATCGTAGTTTTTTGAATGCTTGTCCAACAGCAAAAGTTTGCCAACACAGAATACGGTATCATAATGATTCATGGAATCGGTTCTCATAGTGAGATTTAAACTGTACATCCCCTGAGGAATATAGATATATTCTATGTCGGCTTATGATTCCGCTTTTCTCTCTTTGTAAGAACGTCTCCCATCCGCTTTTTCTTACTATCATTCAGTTTTTCAAAATCACTATACTTCTTAGGGTTGATGAGAGCATTACCATCTTGATTGAATTCTTTTGTACCCACACGGACACGGCAACAATATAATTTTACTCAATAACATAAAAAGAATAATCGCAGATCCGTAATTGTGGCATATATTATAACCAACGCTCATTATTCATGTAAGCGCATTGACAGGAATCTTCATAGTAAACCTCACAACTACAAAGCAACTCGCCTATATTCTAGCACAATATCAATTTAATGTCTAGGTACACATAAACAGTGTCAGCGGCAAAAAATATTACTTGACATTGTTCATAAACAGGATTAAAGTGGTTATAAATGAACATTTGGCATTGCGATTTTATGCTTCAAGCGTAGATATGAGCATTGGTCACATTTTAGGAGGAACAATCAATGGAAAAAACAATTGAAGAGCTGATTTACGAAGAGACAGATCAACGTCTTAAGGAAATGGCGGCTCCGAACTACAAATTTCCGCGCAAAGCGGATATATGGGATACCATTGGTATCGTTGTTGCCGCAGGTGTCAGCTTATTGCTGATCATTCTTTGTATGACGGGGGTGATTGTCTAATGGCTAAGATGAGTCATGCGGAATACATCCGCCGGGAAACAGTCACTGGAACCGTACCGATGGTTGCGGGAGACAGGCAATACAACTTTATGGATCTGTTCCTTGCTACGAGTGGCTTTTCAATTGCCACTTGGTGTTATACGCAAGGGGCTTATGTTGCCCAATATCTATCCTTCAAGCAGATGCTTATCAATATCTTCTGCTTTAACATTATCTGGATCTTAATTGAGTGTATTCCGGTGTTTTTTGCTGTTCGTTACGGCATAGACCTTTGGATATGGCTGCGGTCGGTTCTCGGTAAGAAGGGCGTTGCCATCCTTGCAACGGTTATTAGTATGGCGAATTTTGGATGGTATGCAGTAGACTCGCAGTTATTTGCGAGTTCAATGATCAACCTCTTTGGAGGCTTTGGCGTCATACTTGATCCGACAATTTGGAAACCGCTACTCGGTGTCCTTTGCGTTGTCCTTGGAACGATGATTGCGCTTGGGGGACCGGATGTCATCAAATGGGTGAATCGATTCCTGGTAACTGCTTTGCTGATTGTTGGCGCAGTTGTTGTTATCATTTGCTTTACTGCCGTACCCCTTGGAGATATGCTGAAGGTTCAGCCGGATACCAGCCTGTATGAATCGGGCATTGGACGGTTTATGCTGTCTGCAGAGGGCAATGTCGCTTTTGCCTTTTCATGGTCAACACAGGCGCTCGTTATGCCGCGCCTTGCTAAGAGTGAGAAAAGCGGTTACTGGGCAACTTCCCTGGCATACGGCGTTGTAGCTCCGTTCTTTGTTGCCGCCGGTGGTGTTATGGCAATCGCTATGTTCGTCAGTGCAGGTTATTATGAGAGCGACCCGACGGTGATGCTTGCTACTCTGGCTGGTCCCGGCTTTGCGCTCCTCAGTCTGTTGATGGTTGCCTTTGCTAATATCGGGACTCAGGGAACAGGCTCCTATGTAAACTGCATGATAGTAAAGAGTGGTCTGCCCAAAGTGA
The DNA here is from genome assembly GCA_022511465.1 of Acetatifactor sp. Taxonomy (GTDB): domain Bacteria; phylum Bacillota; class Clostridia; order Lachnospirales; family Lachnospiraceae; genus Acetatifactor. Next base: position 32,059 of record JAFLRM010000031.1, read on the forward strand.
GTTATAAGTTTCTTGTCTTTCTGGCTATGATTTACGTCAGCATTCTGACCGTGTGGGGCTGGGTCATGGACAACTTCGGAAGCTTCATATCGCTGGCGGCACAGATACAAGGACCGATTATCGGCATGACTGTCGTGGACTACCTGATCGTCAAGAAGCGGAAGATAAGCCTAAAGTCGCTATACAATATTGATGGACATAAAGCGTATGAGTTTACATATGGATTCAACCTGGTTGGTCTTGGCTGTCTGGTGATTGCCTTTGTGACAAACTTTTTGTTCGTATATAACCCTCTTACTGCTGAGATCAAAAGTCCAATCTTCATGGTGCTGACCAGCAGTGGATATACAGCGGTCTGTGGTGGTCTTCTGTATTGGTTGGCAAGTCTGACTCCGCTGAGAAAGTACATGCTGAGAGACCGGGACGAGATTGAGATCGTATAATTGTTAGTTGATTGGGATGGATAGAATGACAAGAAATGAGTTTACGCTTTTATATGCTATAAAAAAATATGGGATACAGAGCTGCAGGAAAATGAGAGATTTATCTGGTCTCTCTACCGGTTATATTTCACAAACCATGAAAGATTTTACTGATAAGGGTCTGATTGATGCGGAGCGAATTACAGATAAAGGTATTGAGGCCCTGTTGCCTTATAAAGTCGATAATGCGATCATCATGGCCGCCGGTATGGGCACACACTTTGTTCCTATTACTTTAGAAAAGCCCAAGGGACTTCTTGTGGTGAAGAACGAGGTGCTTATCGAGCGCCAGATTGAACAACTTAAAGAAGCCGGTATTCAGGAGATTGTCATTGTCCTGGGTTATAAGAAAGAAGCTTTCTTCTATTTGGAAAACAAATTTGACGGAATAAAAATGATCATTAACCCGGAATTTAATATGAAAAACAATACTCACACGCTATACCTCGCCCAGCAGTACATCAAGAACAGCTATATCTGCTCCGCCGATGACTACTTTGAGGAAAATCCATTTGAAGATTATGTATACCAGAGCTATTATTCCGGTGTCTATGTAAAGGAAAAGACAAAAGAATGGTATATGATTCCGGATGGGAAGATGAATATTTCTAAGGTGAAGAAGGCTGGAACCGAAGGATATATTATGCTTGGGCATGCCTACTGGGATCGCACCTTTAGCGCAACAATGGTAGGGATTCTCAATGAAGATCATGATGTCGGTAATTATGATCAGGTCATTTGGGAGCAGATCCTGCTTGAAAACGTAAGAGAACTGCCCCCGATCCAGATAAAGACCTATCCGAAGGACACGATCTTTGAATTCGATTCGCTGGAAGACCTGCGGAAATTTGACGTAAACTATGTCGACCACACACATACAAAGATCATGCGAAATATTGCAAAGGTTTTAGACTGCAAAGAGTGCGAGATTCTGCACTTTAAGGCAATTAAAGAAGGTCTGACGAATACATCTTTTGTATTTGAAGTTACCGGGAAAAAATATATATATCGTCATCCCGGTGATGGCACCGAAGCGATCATCTCCAGACAGCACGAGAAGACAGCGCTTGAACTTGCAAAGTCCATTGGTGTTGATCCGACATTTATTTATATGAATGCGGAGGAAGGGTGGAAGATCAGCTCTTTTGTGGGAAACATTCGCACGCCCGATTACGACTCTTTTGACGATTCCAGGAGAGTGCTGCAGGTACTGCGTGAGCTTCATAGTAGAAATCTTTCTGTTGACTGGTCGTTCCTGCCATGGGAAGAGGCCTGTAAAATCGAAACTATTTTGCAAACGGAGAAAGCTGGTATCGCAGACCAGGAGTTTGATCTGTTAAAGAAGAATGTTGAAAAGTGCTTTCATAAATGCGATGGTGATGGGATAACAATGTGTTTTTGTCATTGTGACACATATGCTCCCAACTGGATGTTGACAGATGATCAGACAATTCTGATTGACTGGGAATATGCAGGCAATGCCGATCCCGGCTGCGATATTGGTACATACATCATGGATTCCATGTGGGAGGTACCGGAGGCAGAGAAATTCATCCGGGAATACTGCGGCGAGGATATGACGGAAGCGCAACTGTTCCATTATCTTGCCTATACGGCAATCTTGTCATACTATTGGTATGTTTGGGCTCTGTACCGGGAGGCATGCGGCGCAGTTATGGGTGTGAGTCTTTATAACTGGCATGTGATGGCAAAGAGATACAGTAAGTATCTTGTTGATATGTATAACCTGTAAGATGAATAATGCCTTGGTGCGGTGGAAGTGCATCGTGCCAGGGCTGCTTTTCGGCCTGATGCTTTTGAGGATTGGGCTTTATTAAAGTGAATGATGGAGATGATACAATGAGTTTGACACGCTACGAGTTCGAAATATTGAGGTATCTTGAGCACGAAGGAAAGGAAATCTATGATATCCGGAAGCTGAGTGATTCCTTATGCATATCCGGAACGACTATAATGAAGAGTCTGGACGAATTAGGCGATAGAGGATTAATAGTCAGAAATGGCAAAGACCTGACAATGAATGATGCTGGCCTGGAAGCTCTGGAGCCATACAGAGTAAAGCATGCTATCATTGTTGGCGCAGGATTTGGATCTCGGATGATGCCCGCTACGGAGAACCGGCCTAAGCCAATGGTCACAGTCAATGGAGTGAGGATTATAGATACCCTTCTGGATGCATTAGTTGCTGTTGACATCAAGGATATCACAGTGGTCGGAGGATACAAAGTCGAGAAGATGTATGAACTTTTAGAGAAGTATCCCTTTATCCGGATCTTAAATAACACAAAGTACGAAGAGGAAAACAATATTTCTTCGGCGCTTCTATCTATGGATCACTTCCATGGTGGCTGCTATTTCTGTGAAGCAGATTTGTATATCACAAATCCTGATATCATCCAGAAGTATCAATATGCAACAAATATTCTGGGTTCTTGGTCACTGGAAACGGATGACTGGTGTTTTAAGATGGTAGACGGGTATCTGGATGACTATAGGAAAGGAAACACTTATTGCTATAATTATTATGGCATCTCCTATTGGACAGATGAGGATAGTAGAAAGCTAAAAGAAGACTGGGTCGAATTGTACGATGAACCGGACGGGGGACAGTTATTCTGGGAATTCCCGCCATTTATACATCGGAAGGAGAGGTATAAAATTGAAATCAGGCCCTGCAAAAAGCAGGACATAATGGAAATCGATAGTTATTATGAGCTTGCACAGCTTGATTCGAAGTATAGGCTTAACTAAGGAGAAAGAACAGCCTTGATTAAAGTTCGTTCTTTCTTCTTTGCATCGTTTCAGGCTCTTTTTATTCTTTAGAGCTGTAACAGTATTCATCTGCATTCTTGTGCAGCGATTGGCTATATGGTAAAATTATTCTGATCGTAAAAAGGAATAAAAATGAAAAGTGGAGAGAAAACATTGAGTAAAACGAAAGAGTTGACAAGGTTAAAAAGTCCGGTGTCAGATATCAGAAAGCTATATATTGTGCGGTTGATGGGCAGGGTCGTTTTGCTCTTATTGAGTGTCCTGTTGTATGTTCAGAGACCGGAACTATTTGCGGTGCTGGAAGGATGGAGCTTTTTCGAGTCCTTCACCGTGTTACATATCCTCTGGGTGATCTGGATGATAGATATGTTCTGCCAGCTGGTGCCTATCAAGGCGAAAATATCCATCGGTTCCCAGAAACATTTCCGGTTTCGTTTCCAGGAAGTGAAGGACAGGATTCATTATCAGGCGCTGAAAGAGTATATTGTCTCCACCACCAAACGCGCCTACAAGGTGTTTCTTCTCTGGGTGGTTCTGATCGGCGCGCTGGGCGTCCTGTACCATTTAAAGGTGTTGGGAAACCGGGAACTGTTCCTGATCTCGATGCTGTTCTACGTGTGTGACTTGATCTGTGTGCTGATCTGGTGTCCGTTCCGGCTGATGATGAAGAATCGGTGCTGTACCACCTGCCGCATCTTTAACTGGGATCATCTGATGATGTTTTCCCCTATGATCTATGTGCTGGGTTTTTACTCGCTCAGTCTGGTGACGGTGGCACTGGCCGTCTGGATCATGTGGGAGCTGTGCGTGATGATCTATCCGGAGCGGTTCTGGGAGATGACCAACGAGGCCTTGAGGTGCACAGAGTGCACGGATAAGCTGTGTACGCAGTATTGCCAGAAGTTAAGGAAGAATATGAATGAAACATTATAAAAAAGAATATTTAAAAAAGGACATACTGTCGGGTATTGTGGTGGCGCTGGTGTCCATTCCCATTTCCATGGGATACGCGCAGATCGCAGGGCTGCCGGTGGTATACGGTCTCTACGGTTCCGTATTTCCCATACTGGTTTATGCGCTGTTCACCACATCGCCTCAGTTCGTGTTTGGCGTGGATGCCACACCGGCGGCACTGGTGGGAGGCGCTCTCGCCGGCTTGGAGATCGCGTCGGGATCCGGGGAGGCGATAGCGATCGTGCCTGTGATCACTATGGTCACCGCCTGCTGGCTGTTTCTATTATATCTCATAAAAGCGGGAAAGCTGGTAAATTACATTTCAAAGCCCGTGATGGGTGGATTTATCTCGGGAATTGCCTGCACCATTATTTTAATGCAGGTGCCGAAGCTTTTCGGGGGAAATGCAGGAACGGGCGAGCTGTTTGTCCTGTTGTATCATATCTGGCAGGAATTGCCTGCGTTTAACCTTCTGTCGGCGGCTCTCGGCGTGGGAACCGTTGTGATCCTTCAAATTGCCAGGAAAAAGGTGCCTAAATTTCCCATGTCGGTACTCTTGATGGCTGCCGGTGCCGGACTCACGGCATTTTGTCATGTGGACAGATACGGTGTAAAGCTCCTTCCGGAAGCACCGGCGGGGCTTCCTAGGATTGTTCTGCCGAATCTTTCCTTGCTCTTGCCCAATGCGGAAGAGATCATAGTGCTGTCCCTCACCATTGCATTGGTGATCATGGCGCAGACTTTGTTGGCAACCAGCAATTATGCCTTAAAATATAACTATAAGATCAACAATAACCGGGAAGTGCTGGCGTATGCGGCGGGCAACGTGGCAGGTGCACTGGTGGGATGCTGTCCCGTCAACGGAAGTGTTTCCAGAAGCGGAATTGCGGATCAGTACGGCTGCAGATCGCAGATCATGTCCGTCACAGCCGGCCTCTCTATGATCCTTGTGCTGCTTTTTGGCACAGGGCTTCTTAAATACCTTCCGGTTCCGGTGCTGACCGGGATCGTGCTCTCGGCGCTCATGGGAATCTTGGAATTTGACATTGCAAGGAAGAGCTGGAAGGCGGATAAACAGGAGTTTGGCATCTTCATGGCGGCTTTTGTCGGTGTGCTGATCCTTGGCACCATATACGGTGTGATCATCGGCGTGATCCTGTCCTTTATTGCCGTGATCATCCGTGCAGTCACTCCGCCCAAGACATTTCTGGGAATGATCCCCGGGCATGAGGGACTGCATAACCTAAGCCGTAACAGGGATGCCCGTCCCATTGAGCATACCGTTATATACCGCTTTAGCGGAAATCTCTTTTTTGCCAATATAGACGCATTTCAGAGGGAGATTGAAAATGCGCTGAAGGAGGACACCAGACAGGTCATCGTAGATGCCAGAGGGATCGGAAGTATTGATATTACGGCGGCAGAGCGTCTGGTGATACTGAAGCGGAATCTGAATGCCAGGGGAATTTATTTTTACCTGACAGAGCATGCAGATGCCGTGAACGACCAACTTCGCGCTTTCGGGGCGGGCACGCTGATCGAAGAGGGGTCCGTGAGAAGAACGGTGTCCCTTGCCCTGCGCGCGGCGGGTGTAGATAAACCGTATCCTTTGGAGGGGATTTCAAAGGAGGAAGAATACTCGTATGCGGAAGAAAACGAGCGCCTTGCGGAATTTGAGTGGGCGTTTGGGGAGGGTGCCGAAGAAAAGATGGAAGCACTCGCCACGGAGGTAGCGGAAAAAATCGTCCACTCCGGCGATTACAGCATGGAAAATATTGTTCAGACGGAGAAGGATGTTTCCTGGGGCCGCGTAAGCCTGTTTGACGAAGATGAACTCTTGAACCGACTGGAGCTGTATTTCGCGAAGCTGGAGGAGCAGGGCTACACTCATATTGAGGAGATTGAAGAGAGGCTTGAGCAGCGCCGCCACATTGTCGAAGAGAAGATTAAGGAGCTGAGTCCGGAGGCGCTGGATCTGTTAAAGCGTCACCGAAAGAAGATCGAGGAGCACCTGAAAGAGAAAAGGCCGGAGTACTATGAACACTATTTGGAGTTAAGGAAACGAATTGAAGAGATGGAGGGAAATCGATGAATGTTTTTAAAGAAATGGCCTTATCCATTTACAGCTATGGAAGCTACAGTCAATTCCTGAAAAATAAGAAGGGCAAGGTCTTTGGATTCGGAGTACTTCTCGTGACCTTCTACTTTGCGGTGATCATGATCCTGCCGGCAATCCGCGATCTGGTGAAGGCCCAGAATTCCCCGATAAATGTGCCGGATCTCAGGCTGGAAGACGGAACGCTGTGGGTAGAAGATGTGGTGGAAATAGACACGGGTACGACCTATATCTACATTGATACGGATCCTGATTTTACCATCAACAACTCCTATGAATTGGAGCGATACCTTGATGATCATGCACAGGTCTTGCTCGTGAATTCCAAGAAGATGATCATGAAAAATTACAGTACGGTTCAGGAGATCTATTTTTCCGACCTGGGATGGGAACTTGACAGAGAAGATGCAAAAGAGCTGGTCTCCCGGATGTATACGATATATGGCCTGGTCATGCTCCTGGTCATGATTTTTGCGTATATTGGAATGGTAGGGTTATTCTTCTTCGGCGTGTTGTTCGTAGCCCTGATGGGAATGATCGTGGCTTCC
>JAFLRM010000031.1:39051-40872 GCA_022511465.1 Acetatifactor sp.
GTTATTCTTCTTCGGCGTGTTGTTCGTAGCCCTGATGGGAATGATCGTGGCTTCCTGCATGAATTATAAGCTCACCTTCGGGCAGTTGTATCTATTGGGAATTTATAGCAGGACCTTGCCGTTGCTCATAAAGGCACTCATATCTTTCCTGCCGTTTCACATTCCCTTCTTCTGGGTCATCAACTTTGGACTTTCCCTGTTTATTATGATAATGGCCATAAAGAAGATGAAGGAGCAGGAGGCTGCTTGCTGATGAATGCACAAAATCAGCAAGCTCTGGTCTATGCTGATATGGGGAAACAAGCAATATGTAGTGGAAAAGCTTATTGCCGACAATGGGTTCGATAACCTTAATGTCAAGGGAATTGGCGCTGCTACCATGAGCGAATTGCTTACTTATGTTGATCCGGAGAAATATGTGATCTTCAATAAGACAACCATTCTTTGCTTCGATTATCTGGATGTGCCCAACATGCCCAAGTACAACTATCTAGTTGCCATTGGTGAGCTTCTCGGCTTTGAAAGTCGTTCCGAAGTTAAGATCACTGCCGGCGCTGAAAAGGCACAGAGCAACGCGGCAGTTCAGGCTGTTGTTGGCAAGGGCGTCATAGATGAAGCTTCCCTGCGCACCTGGGACTCGGAGGATGTTTTGGCAGTCTATGATTCTCTGGCTCGAGCCCATGAATCTATCAATAAATTGGCACTTGTTCCGGAAAGCTTTTAAGTGGGATTATGATCAATATGAGGAGCCCTTTCTGCAGGATTAAATATTGTTATTGACAGTCATGTTAATAAGAATTATAATAGGACTATATAAAGTATGGAAAGGAAGTGTTACTATGACAGCACAGGAAATGTTAGATCAGGCTATTATTGAACTGGGCAATCTCAAGGACGGTGACATATTTATTGTTAAAGACCTATTCAAGGGGCATCTTTGGAACAAGCAGGACAGGTCGGAAAGACTGACCTTAGGAACACTTTTTTTGAATTTTGTCAAGCAAAACCAAGATAAGATTGAGGTGCTTAATAAAAACTCATCAGGGCAGCAGGAGTATAAATTGATTAAGGGATGGACGTTCAAACCGCTTTCTCAGAAAAATTGCTTTACAAAGACCAGAGTTATGGAGTTAAAGATAGTTGAAAAGGGTATTATTTATGTGGGAATAGGAACATCCGGTTTCGATTTATGTGAAATGGCCCTACGGTCAGGAGCTGATATTGAAAAATTAGCAAGTGTTCTTAATCAATCACTTGTGGATTGATCCGCAAGAGTTTCGACTAAGGGGAAATATATGGAAAAGAAGGAAGAATTGTTCAAAGTAGGGGAATATGATCCTATATTTAATGAAATTTTAGGCATAGATATTGGGAACTTAGAGATATATAGATCGAAAGGTTTACGATCCCATATGGTCAAGCGGAAACATTTTAAGTGCTTGAAATATATTGAGTACATACCTGACATAATACGGAGCCCTGATTATATAGGGATTAATCCAAATGAGTCAGGTATAAGTATAGAACTTGTCAAAAGATATGCTGATAATGTTATGGTTGGAATTAAGTTGGATACAGACGGGGAGTATCTGTATGTTTCTACTATGCATGATGTACAAGAAGCCAAAATAACAAGGCGTTTACATGGTGGAAGACTGAAAGAAGTTTTCATTGACAAAAGGGATAAACGATAGTATATTATAAGTGTAAAAAGCATACGATAATAATAAGCATGATTATTTTGAGGTCGGAAATGGTTCCCGACGCACTCTGAAAAGAGTACCTGAGATGATGGATACACCGCCCATCCAAAATAATTAT